>CAZNVW010000120.1:0-8285 GCA_964576595.1 uncultured Verrucomicrobiales bacterium | reverse complement strand
AACAGGGTAGATTTGATAAGGTTCATATTACTGTATGATCTTTTAGGCGACTCATGTTGCCTGATCGGACTTGAAAGTCAATTTTATTTATTTGCCTATGCCCGCCGGAAAAGACATGCTGTCGCGCATGGAAATCGTCACTACGAAATCGGCGTTGAGGCAGGCTCTGGCCGCCCGCCGCGCTCAAGGGAAGGTTGTTCTGCTCCCGACTATGGGAGCTCTTCATATCGGTCATTATACGCTGATGGACAAGGCCCGTGAAATAGCCGGGCCGGAGGGAACCGTCGTCGTCTCCCTGTTTGTCAATCCCATTCAGTTCAACAATGCCGGGGATTTGGCTACTTATCCCCGTACGTTCGAGGCCGATCGCGACGGATGCGAGGCCCATGGGGCGGATCTCCTTTTCGCTCCGGAGAGCGGAGAGATGTACGCCGGCGACAGGACGATAGATATCACCGAGAGCCGTCTCTCGTCCCGTCTGTGCGGGGCCTCCCGCCCGGGGCATTTCTCCGGGGTCTGCACGGTTGTCGCCAAGCTGTTTAATCTGGTCAATCCGACTGACGCCGTATTCGGCAAAAAGGACTATCAGCAGCTCGCCATCATTCGCCGTCTCGTCCGTGATCTCGATATGACGGTCAGAATCCACGGGGCGGAAATCGTGCGGCAGGCGGACGGTCTCGCCAACTCCTCCCGCAACGCCCGCCTGACGGAAGGGCAGAGGAAGGACGCCACCGTTCTTTACCGCGCCCTGACGGCGGCCCGCGAGGCCTTTGCGGCCGGGGAAAAGTCGGCCTCCGTGCTGACGGCCATGGTGCGCGGCATGATTGAGCAGACTCCGGGCACATTTATTGATTATGTCGAGCTGGCCGACGCGGAAACACTCCAGCCGGTTGAATGTCTCGAACGTCCTGCCGTCATGGCCCTGGCCGTCTGCTTTGGAGATGTGCGCCTGATTGATAATCTCGAATTTTAAGTTTTATGGAAACGCCCGCGCTCCGCGCCCGGAAGGTAAAACGCTCTTATACTCTGGGGAAAAAGACCCTCCAGATTCTCCACGGAGTGGATCTCGACATTCGCTCCGGGGAGCGGGTGTTCTTGTGCGGCCCCAGCGGCGCGGGCAAGACGACGCTGATGTACACGCTGGCCGGGCTGGAGACGCCCCAGGAGGGGCGGGTCGAGGTATTCGGCACGGATATTTACCGCCTGTCTCCGACGGAGCGGTCTCATTTCCGCAATGAGCGAATGGGATTCATTTTCCAGAACTATCTTTTGATGCCGGAGTTGACGGCGTGGGAAAACGCCTGCCTCGCGACCTCCATCGGCGGGAACGACGGGCGGGAACGCGCCCGGGAGCTTCTGATACGGGTCGGGCTGGAGAATCGTCTGGATCACCTGCCCGGAGAGCTGAGCGGAGGGGAGCAGCAGCGGGTCGCCATTGCGCGCGCGCTGGCGAACGACCCCCGGCTCATTTTTGCCGATGAGCCGACGGGTAATCTGGACTCCCGGAACGGCCGGGAAATCCTGAGTCTGCTGTTTGAGCTGGCCGAAGAGAGCGGCAAAACTCTGGTGATCGTGACCCACGACGAGCATTTGGCCGGGATGGGAGATCGAACCATTCTTCTGGAAGACGGCGCCGTGGCCGGACAGGGGCCGTCTGTAACGGAATAGTATTTTTTTTCGTTGCGGGGGGAAGATTCTTGCGGTGCGGAATCATTTTTGTCTAAACTCCCGTTGGAGGTTCAGCAGACGATGAGAGACGCATTCACGCAGGAGGAATTTGAAGAATACGTCGCGACCATACGGCGTATGAAGGAGAGCGGGGAATTGACCCATCCGTTTCCGGTCGTCACGATCTGCCGTCAGGCCGGGGCGAGAGGGGAGCTGACCGCTCATGCCCTGAAGCAGTATCTGGACGCCTCCACTCTCCAGACCCCGGCTTGGCACGTCTTTGAGACCAATCTGGTGGACATTATTCTGAAGCGGAATTTTTTGCCGGAGACGATGGCCCAAAGCATGACCGAGGACGGCGGCAGTCTGCTCCGCCGCCTTCGCTCCCTGTTCGGCGGCCGGCCGTCCGAGGCGGAGTTGTTTCGCAGAACGGCCAATATCATTCGCGAGCTGCTGGGCATAGGCCAGTGCATCATTGTGGGCCGGGGCGCGTCCTTCCTCGCGGAGGGGATGCCTCATGTGCTCCGGGTGAAGCTGCTGGCGAAGGAGGAGACCGCCATTCGTCGGCTGGCGAAGGATGAGGGAATCTCACGCGTGGACGCGACGGATCTCTGCCACAAGCGCAATGCCGCCCGCAACGCTTTTATCAAGACTTATTACCATCGGAATCCCCTGGATCACCGCGTGTACGATCTCGTCATCAATACGGATGAGAAGCGGGTCGTGGAAGTGGCGGAGGAGATTGGACGGGAGCTGCTGAATCGTCATGTTCTCCCGGTTTGACCGCTGTTTTTCTCTTTTGCCCGGTTGCTGAAAAACAGGGCCAGTCCCATTAGCAGCAGTCCCGGCCCGAGTGTCTGCCAGTGCGCTTTTTCCCCGAACAGGCAGAGTGAAGCGAGCGCCGCCAGCGGTATTTTCAAATTGTTCATGACCGCCAGACGTACCGCCGGAACTTGGCGGGCGCCGTGGTTCCACAGGAAGAAGCAAACGCCCGAGGCGACGACGCCCAGATAGAGCAGGACCAGCCATTGGACGCCCGTCACTTCTCTCCAGCAGGAGAAATGCGTGAGCCCTCCCGGCAGAACGGTGACAAAGGCTCCCAGGTAAAGCCAGGCAAAGACGGAATAGTCGGGGGCCGTTGTCTTGCCGGCGGGGCTGAGCCGGCTATAGGCGATTTGTCCGCAGGCAAAGCACAGGTTGGAGAGCTGAACGAGCAGGAACCCGCGCCAGAGGGTCGCCTGGCCTCCTCCCGGCGTTTTCCAGAGGATGCCGGCGCATCCCGCGACCGCGAGCAGGACGCACAGTACGGGGAGCAGGCGGCACCTGCGCTCTACGAGGTCGTGCAGCAGGATGACGTACAACGGCGTGAGGACGGTAAACAGGGCCACCTGGTGGGAGGGCAGGCACGAAAAGGCGGCAGTATAGGCCAGGTACATCAGGCCGAACTGCACGGCGCCCGTCGCCGTGAGCAGGGCCGTTTTGCCGGCGGGAGCGCGCCGGAGGAAGGGGAGGAATACCAGCAGGGCCAGCCCCATGCGGACAAAGGCCACAAAATCGGAGGGCAGGGAGGAGAGGCAGTTTCCAATCAGGCCAAAGGAAATACTCCAGATCAGGGAAACGAGAATCAAACTGGGCATTGAGGAGGGAAAAGGGAGTGTATTTGCGTTATGAAAGATTGTAACGCGCCGTCAAAGAGGATAATGTCTGCGCAGAATAAATCTCAAACACGTTATGGCGATCAACATTGAAATGCCCAAACTCTCGGAAACCATGACCGAGGGAATCCTTTTGCGCTGGAACAAGAGAGTGGGGGATTTCGTGGATGTGGGAGAGCTTATTGCGGAAGTCGAGACGGATAAAGCCACGATTTCCATCGAGTGCTTTGATGACGGTTTTTTGATCGAGCAAAAGGCCGCCGAGGGGGCGGTCGTCCCGGTCGGGGCCGTGCTGGCGGTGCTGGACTCCAGAATGCCGACGGACTGCGGCGCGGATACGACTCCCGTTTCCCGTCCCTCCGTGGAGATGCCCCGGCGTCTTTCCTCCCCGCTGGCCCGCAAGCTTGCGCTCAGTCTGGGCGTGGATATGGTCCCGCTGTCCGGCAAAGGTTCCGGCCCCAAGGGACGGATTATGGCCGGAGATGTGAAAAAAGCCGCGGAAGAAGCCTCCCGGTCCCAGGCTCCGGCGGCGGCTCCCGTGACCGCGGCTCCTTCTCCCGCTTCACGGGAAGAACAGGAAAAAACGCCTTCCGCTCCTTCTGCGCCTCCTGCCGGGAGCATTCTGACTCCCCTGTCTCCCCGTCAGAAATTCGTGGCGCAAAAGACAGTCAGCGCGAAGTCGAACATTCCCCATTCCTATCTCACCGTCGAGGTGGATGTCACCCAGCTCGCCCATTTGAGAAGCCAGGTCAACATCCAGGCGGAGAAATCCCATGGGCACCACTTTACAGTGAATGATTTCATCATCAAGGCCATGGTCAATGCCTGCGTGGCCGTGCCCTCCGTAAACGCCTCCTTCGACGAGGCTCGCCAGGGAATCGTCTTTCACAAAAACATAGGCGTCAATATCGCGGTCAACGCCGGAGGCTCCGTCCTGTTCCCCGTCATCCCGGATGCGGAGGGCAAAAACATGCTGGCTCTGTCTCAGGACGTGGTCGATCTGGCACAGCGAGGCAAGGAAAACAAGCTGAGGCCCTCGGACTTCGAGGGCGGCACGATTACCCTCTCCAATCTGGGCGCGTATGGCGTGGACAATTTCTACGGCATTATCAACGCGCCCCAGGCCGCGATCGTTACGGTAGGCGCGATGACGGAGAAGCCCGTTGTCCGCAAGGGACGTATGGGAGCGGGGCTGCGCATGTCCCTTTCCATGAGCTGCGACTACCGCGTCGTCAGCGGGCCTGACGCCGCGCGCTTCCTGCATGAGATGAAGACCCTGCTGGAGACGCCGACGCTGATCCTGGTATAGGCGCGCCATGAGGGCGGCTTCCTGTTTTTTCAGGGAGCCTTTCTTAGCGAGTCAAATACATAATCCGGGGAGATGTCTTCCGGCAGCTTTCCCGTGTGGGGCTTTGCCTCCGGAGAGGAGAGATCAAGCCCGGGCTGAATGACGCGAGAGTGGAAGCCGCTGACTCCCAGCGTCGTGTGGAAGACATAGTCGTGAGACACGGCGGGCAGTCGCTTTGCGTTTTCCCGCAAGGCTTTGGCCAGATCGGGACGGGCCTTTTCAAAAGCGGGGGACATCCAGACAAAAAAGGGCACCCAACGGATTTCCGGGTCGCACATGGTATTGATCCCATGGGAGTAACGCCCGTGCTCTCCGAGATATTCGCCGTGATCCGCCGTGTAGATATAGACGGCGCACTTGTCCTTGAGCAGGTCGGTGACGCGGGCGATAAACTGGTCTGTCGCGTACAGGGAGTTGTCGTAGCGGTTTACCATCTGGGCCGGAGTATTGCCGTAATGCAGAGTATCCATATCGTCCGGCAGGAACCGGGCGTACTGCGGGGCGTAGTAGTAGGGCGCGTGACTGCCCTCTCCGTAATAGAATATCAGCCGGTTGGGCTTGCCCGGCGTTTGCAGGTAGTCGCGGATGGCCGGGACGATTTTATCTGAAGTCCCGGCGTTGTAGTCGGTCTTGTCCCGGAAAATGCGGGTGAGGGTAATCAGCGTGGAGTCGTAGATCTGGTCATCGGCCTTTTGATTGGAGCGGAAAGCCTTCAGATCAAACCCGTGTTTTTGGTACAGGTCGAAGAAGGGCCCCAGAGCGGGGAACGGCTTCTCCAGTGTAGCCGGGGTCAACAGGCCGACGACTCCCAGGCGGGTGCCGGCGGCGAAGGAAAGGGTGCGGGGGTAGTAGATGAGCCGCCCGGCTTTTTGAGCGCTCTGGGCGAAAGGCGTCGTATTCCTCTCGTAGCCGTTCAGCGTCCAGTGGTCGGCCCTGGCTGTCTCGCCGAGATGAAAAAACACGGTGATCCCCTCCGGGAAGGAGTCGTGCGAGGAGTCGGGCGCGGCCGGGGAGGGCAGGTCGCGGAGAGACTGCATCAACGGGCGCTCCTGAAACCAGTAGGTGCCTGTCAGGCGGGCCATTTCCCCTATGTTGCAGAGAGGCCAGAGAGCGGTTTCTCTCATGCCGGACCGGTCGGGGACAAACAGGAAGTTTGCCGCTGAGGCGAGGGCGAGGGCGAGCCAGAGTAATCGGGATTTGTATTTGTTCCCCCGTTTGAGCCGTCCCATGAACCAGAGGAACAGGAAGGAGGCGACGATCACCCCCGCGACGCTCCAGAGGACTCCCGGCGTAATGAAGGCGGAGGCTTCTTTGCTGTCCGTCTCGAAAATATTGGAAATGATGCCGAAGGAGATGCGGAAGTTCATCACCTTCAGGACATGCACTTGGGCGGCGATAAAGACGAGCCAGCCCGCCAGCAGGGGCGTGGCCCACGCGCGCATCAGGCAGAAGGAATGAATCAGCAGGGCGGTAGGGAACAGGGACAGGATCAGCATGACGCCGTGCCCTCCCTGCCAGAAGGAGAGCAGGTCTATGTTGCCGTAATCGCTCAGGGCGGCGGAAACGGCGAACAGGATCAGGAGGTACAGAAGGAAGCGGAAGAGCTTGCGGCCTTCGGAAAGAAGACCTTCGCTCACAAAAGACGCGAGGATGTTTGCCGGGCCGGCGCCGGGGAGCAGGCGCGGCTTCAGACGGAAGAGAAGGTTGGAGAAAATGTGCATCATGAAAAACCCCGGATTCCTGCGGGAGGAAATCCGGGGTGGTATAACTGTTTTGCCGGGAAAAGGCAAGGCGGACGGGATTATTCGCTCCGGCGGCTGCCGAGGAAGATCGCCAGGTAGTGCAGCAGCATCGCCAGAGACGACAGGGCGCCCACTACATACGTCATGGCGGCCCAGAAAAGGGCGTTTTTGGCCTTGGACTGCTCCATGTAGCTCCCTGTGTTGGAGCGGCCCAGCCAGGCCAGAGCGCGGCGGGAGGCGTCGAATTCAACAGGCAGGGTGATAAAGGCGAAGAGGGTGGTGATGCCCAGCAGGGCGACGCCGACTCCCAGAACCGTGGTATTGTTGCCTGCGGCCATCATGATCAGGCCGAGCAGGAGTACCCATTGTACGAGATTGGAGGAGAGCTGGACGACCGGAACGAGCTTTGAACGCATGGTCAGCCAGTGGTAGGCCGTGGCGTGCTGGACGGCGTGCCCTACTTCATGGGCGGCGACGGCCGCGGCCGCGACGCTGTAACCGTTGTAAACGCCCTCGCTCAGGTTGACGGTCTTGTTGGCGGGGTTGTAGTGGTCGGTCAACTGGCCTGGCGTGCTGATGACTTGTACATCGGTGATCTTGTTGTCCCGGAGCATTCGTTCCGCGACTTCGCGGCCCGACAGGGGCATGCCTATCTGGGAGTATTCGCGGAAGCGGCGTTTGAGCGTGGAGGAGACGAGCCAGCTTGCCAGAATGGCTCCGAAGAAGATGATCCAGTAGGCCGTATGGCTCCCGAAGATGTCCAGCGGCGTGCCTGTCCCTCCGGCGGAACCGCCGCCATGAGGATAATAGGGAACGTAGGCGAGGAGGCTGATAAACGTGTCAGTCATGATGTGTAGTAACTATGCATACACAAAACGCCGCCGGGAAGTTAATTTGCGTTAAAAAATGCGGCACGGGGCAATTGCCCGCTTCTTTTTATGATTGCCGGCTTCCGGGGGACCTCCCGGTTATGGGTCTGTGCGGTCCGGCAAGGCGGAAGGAGCTGTCTCACGACGTATTTTTTCCTGTGAAGAGCTGTTTTTATGGCACAGAGGCAGAAGAGTCAGGGAAAAGGCAATCCTGGGAGATTCATTCTTGAGGTTTTTATCACGCAAAGAGGCTGCCCCACCTGTTTGTGAGACAGCCTCTTGAGGAGGAGTGTGCGCGTGCGGCTACTTTTTCGCCGGGGCGGCGGCAGGAGCTGCCGGCGCCTTGGCTGGCGCCGCAGGGGCGGCTGGCGCGGCCGTGGCTTTTGCTTCTTCCGCGGCGGGGGCTGCCGGCTGTTTCGGCCGGGCGGGAGATTTGTAGTAAGGCTGGAACTTCGCGTATTCCTTCGGAGCGGCGGGAGCCAGCCGCAGCATGCCCGTCAGCGCGTGTACCAGGCTGCCTGCCTGGCGGACGGCGGAGGGAACGTTGGCCGCCTTGGCCGGGTCCTGGGGGGGCGCGGCGAAGAACTCAACTACTTCGGGCTTTTTGTCGTAAATCGCGAGGCTTTCGAGGATGGAGGCCTTGGAAATTTCAGGGGACTCCGTCGAATCGATCACTTGAGCGGTCGAGAACTGGTCGAGAGCTTCTGTCGCTTTACCCGTATTGGCATAGGCGAGCCCCAGCAGGTACCCCTCCAGCTCCTCCTGCTCGACCATTGACTCCACATTCTCCGTGCCGGCCCGATCATCCAGCGCATACGGCCGATCAGCCTCAATCATGCGCTCCCGTCTCAACCGATCGGCCCAATCGGCGCGCCGGTTGCGCGCGATCGAGCCCAGCAGTTGGCCACTTGTCGTCTTTAGCCCGTGGCGCTGCACGGTCGTGAAGAAGCCCGCAAAGGTGCTGTTCAGCGCTAGCTCGGCCGTTTGCTTGGGAAGCGCCTTG
>CAZNVW010000119.1:0-8312 GCA_964576595.1 uncultured Verrucomicrobiales bacterium | reverse complement strand
GGGTTGGTGGGGGCCGGAGCTCCTGAGGGAGGAGTCGGGGGAGTGGGTTGGTTAGTCTCGTCGCTCATGGTTGTGAAAGTGGATGTTGCCCGGATATGACATCAGGCAAGCATTATTAGATAATGAATAAGCGGAAAAGTTGTCCGTTTGGCAAGAAGTATTTGCCGGACGAGCCCATTTTTTTCATTTCCCTTTTCCGGGCTTGCATCGGCATCCATCGTTTTTTATACTCCCCAAACCGGTTTCGGTACGTCTGTTTTTTTATTCATGAAACCCCTGACAAAACTTTGCGAAACGCTGCTTCCTGACGGTACGGCTTTGGAACTTTGGGAGCGCGATGGCGTTCATCTCCTTTTGGAGGACGGCCAGCAGGTTGCCTCCAGCTTTTTCCACGGCAGTGACGATGCCATGGCGCAGCTCGCGGCCATGCCTCTCAAGCGCGCCAATCAGCCCGCGTTCCTTTTGGCTGGCCTGAATCTCGGTTTTGTTCTGTCCGGACTTCAGGAAGCGGTCAATCGGGAAAAAGCCCGTTTTGTCGTGGCGGAGCCGAATGCCGATTTGGTGTCCTGGCACAGGACTCAACTGGCGGATCTGCACCCCGGCATGCTCGACGACCCCCGCGTGACGGTGGAGCCGTTGATCGCCCTGGCGGTCGCCCGCAAGTCGCCCAAGACATTCCATGCCATTTTGATCAAGGCGTCTCATACCCGCTTCCGTCTCGGCGTATCTGAGGCCGCGGACTATTGCTCTTCGTTGAAAGAGGGCGGCTTGCTGATTATTTCCTTGCCTCGCGCCGACTTCCGGATGGAGAAAAATTTGCAGAGAGCCGGGTTTCAGGTTTCGACGGAGCTGGTGCCCGCCTCCCACAAGGGCAAGCAAACGTCGCTCCATACGCTGATTGTCGCCAAAAAAGGGCGTTTTGTCTCTCTGGCGGAGCGTCGCCGCTGATTTTTTTTCAATACACTAATCTTATGAATGCCTCTTCCATGCGTTCCCTGTTGTTTGCTGCCGCCGTTTGTTGTGTCTCTCCCCTGATGGGGCAGCAGAATACGCCGCCCCCGCTGCCGGAGGCTCCGGGCGCGCCCAAGGCCCAGGCTCCCGCCAGTCAGGAAGAAGAACCTGCCGTGCTGGAATGGGATACGAGCCGTATCTACCGTCAGGACGTCAACTGGGAAGACGGCATGCCGCTGAAGGAAAAGAGCCGGGTCGAAACCGGGGAAACCGTCAAAAAGGGAGCTCCTCTCATGGAACTCTCCCAGAAAGAGCTGCAGGAGGCTATTGAAGCGGCGGAAGAAGACGCCGCCTCCAAAAGGCTGGATGTGGACAACAATACTTTTGCCTGGGAGCAGGGACAGCGGGCGGGAAAGCGCAACATAGAAAACGCGGAGCGTAATGTGGCTCGCCTGACGGAAGACTGGAATGATTACGAGACCCGTTTCCTTCCCCGGCAGGAACGGGAAAACGAATTTGCCCTGAAAAGGGCGGAAAGCAATCTCCTTTATAAAAAGGAGAATCTCCGCCAGCTGGAAAGAATGTACAAGGAGGATCAGATCACCGAGGAATCCGAAGAGATCATTTTGACGAGAACTCGCAATGAGGTCGCCGACGCCGAGGAATATCTGAACGGGGCCAGGATTACCTTTGATTGGAACAAGACTCGTAAATTCCCCCGGGAAAAAGCGGACAAACAGAGAGCTTTGGAAGAAGCCCGTACCGCTCTTGACGTCCTGAAAAAGCAGGTGGAAATTGAATTGGCTGGCAAGGAGCTGGCCCTGAAAAAGACCAGACGTCTGCTGCGTCTGTCCGAGGACAAGCTGGCCGCGCTGAAAAAAGAGCAGGAAGAACTTGCCGGGGCTTTGGCTGCGCCTGCCGATGGAGTGCTTGTCTGGTTGCGGCCGTCCGACTCAAAATCGGGACTGGCACTGCAATTCATGATTCTGCCCGAGGATATGACCCTGATGGCGGAGTTGAAGGAAGGGCCGGCCCCGGAAGCGGGCAAGGTCTTGCCTGCGCCCCGTTTTTCCTTTAAAGGCAAAAAGGAAACATTGCCCCCGGCCGAGGTAAAATCTGTAGAGGGCAACAAGGTGACGGTCTCCTTTGAGAAGTATATCAAAGACAAAAAAACCATGGCGAAGTAAACTTGCCTCTGGGCGGAAATCTCTGATCGAAAGAGAATTTTTGTCGATTTAAAAACAACGGCCCGCGGGGAATACAAGATCCCTGCGGGCCGTTGTTTTAATGAAGTGTTGCCGTATCAGGCTTGCAGAATGGTAATCCTCTTGAAGCGCTCGTCCGTATTGGGGGACTCGGTGCGGATGCCTTCTACGCTCAGGAGGGCGTTGTGCACGATCCGGCGGTAATAGGCGTTCAGAGGCTGGAGCTTCAGGGGTTTCCCGGTTTCCTGCACTTTGTGAGCCAGGGAAACGGCTTTTTCCACGAGACGCTTTTCATAATTTTCCCGGAAATAATCGCAGTCGATCCGCACCCGTTTGGCCTCCGGATCCTGCTTTTGGATTATGCGGTTGACAAGGTACTGCAGATCGTCCAGCCGGTCTCCGTCCTCTCCGATGATATATTTGGCGTCCGGAGACTGGGTGATTTGGAGGCAGAGACCTTCTTCGGTGTGCTCTTCTGCGATAGTGCCGGTAAAGCCCAGCTTATCCAGAAGGGAGTCGAGAGATTGGCGGGCGAGTTCCGTTGAATTCATGAAAAAAGGGTCTTAGTTGCTCATTTTTTCTTCCGTGGAGACGGCGGCCTTGTTCAGGGCGCGGCCTCCGGCGGTGATGTCGTCTCCGACGCCCGCGATGGTGTTGCAGGACGAGAGAGCGAGGGCGATACCCGACAGGGAAAGAAGAAGGATGGTTTTCATAAGGAAAAGAGGGATTGTTTTTTGATTATGATGAAAAAGTCTTTTTTGTTGCCGTCGAGGATAAAATAGATTTTGACGGGAGTGTTTTCAAGATAAATATGCGGTGGCGGGGGAGCGGCGTTTTGCGGCTGTTTTCGTCTCTCTGGCGGGGGTGGACGGAGGCGTGCCTCTTTTGCGAAAAGACGGGGAGGAGGGGAAAGCTTCCGATTTTATTCTTGCTGGGGCAGGGGGGCTGTCCCGTCAAACAAGTGTTAGTATCCCGTGTTCTTATTTTTATTGAAAATAAAAAATGTTGGAATGATGATCGAATAAAGGAGAAATACTATTATGATAAGTACATCCATCAGTCAGGCTATTTGCAGTCAAATTCAATCCGAATTTTATTCCGCTCACCTTTATTTGGCCTTGTCCGGGGTCTTCAATGGCCAGGGATTGCCGGGATTCTCGCGCTGGATGCGAGTCCAGTATGGAGAAGAGACTTCTCACGCATTGAAGCTGTACGACTATCTTGTCGCGAGAGGAGAAACTCCGGAGCTGCACACCATAAGCGGTATCTCTACCCAGTGGGGAACTCCCGGCGATATCTTCGAAGCGGTTCTGAAGCATGAAGAGGCCGTCACCGAACAGATAAACGCTCTGGTCAGGATGGCTCGCGAAGAGGGAGACTACGCGACGGAGGTATTCCTCCACTGGTTCGTCACCGAGCAGGTTGAGGAAGAAGAGAATGTGCGCGATATTCTGTCCCGCCTCGCCCTGATTCAGAAGGAAGGGCAGGGAATGATTGTGCTGGACGACGATTTGTCCAAGCGCCCCGAATAAAGAAAGCCGAATGTAAAAAGAAAAGCCGCGCCCCGGTGAGGAGCGCGGCTGAATAGTTGCCTGAAGAAGCGATTACATGACGCCGAAGGCGATCATTGTATCGGCGACTTTCTTGAAGCCGGCGATATTGGCGCCCTTGACATAGTTGATGTAGGAGCCTTCCGTGCCGTTGGCGACGCACTGCTCGTGGATGTCCTTCATGATCTGCAGGAGACGAGCGTCCACCTCTTCGCGCGTCCAGCTGAGACGCAGGGAGTTCTGGCTCATTTCCAGGCCGGAGACGGCGACGCCGCCTGCGTTGGAGGCCTTGCCGGGAGCGTAGAGGATTTTGGCCTTCTGGAAGGCGGTGATGGCTTCCGGAGAGGAGGGCATGTTGGCGCCTTCCGCGACGGCGATGACGCCGTTGGCGAGCAGGGCTTCAGCGTCCGCGATTTCCAGCTCGTTCTGAGTGGCGCAGGGCAGGGCGATGTCGCACTTGACGCCCCAGGGGCGCTTGCCTTCGAGATACTCAAAGCCGAATTGGGCGGCGGCTTCCTTGATGCGTCCGCGGCGTACTTCCTTGAGGTCCTGTATCCAGGCGAGCTGCTCAAGCGTGATGCCGTCCTTGGCGACGATGGTGCCGTTGGAGTCGGACAGAGTAAGCACCTTGGCGCCAAACTGGATGCATTTTTCCGCGGCGAACTGGGCGACGTTGCCGGAGCCGGAGATGGTCACCGTCTTGCCGGAGAGGTCAAGACCGCGGGTCTTGAGCATTTCCTGGAGGAAGTACACGGTGCCGTATCCGGTGGCTTCCGGGCGGATCAGGGAGCCGCCGTAGGTGCGGCCCTTGCCGGTCAGCGTACCGGTGAACTCGTTTTGCAGACGCTTGTACTGACCGTACATGTAGCCGATTTCACGACCGCCTACGCCGATGTCTCCGGCGGGAACGTCGGTGAACTGGCCGATGTGGCGGCGGAGCTCCGTCATAAAGGCCTGGCAAAAGCGCATTACTTCGGCGTCGGACTTGCCCTTCGGGTCAAAGTCGGAGCCGCCCTTGCCGCCGCCCATGGGAAGCGTCGTGAGCGAGTTCTTGAATACCTGCTCAAAGGCGAGGAACTTCAGAACGCCCAGATTGACGCTCGGGTGGAAGCGAAGACCGCCCTTGTACGGCCCGATGGCGTTGCTGTACTGGACGCGGTAGCCGCGGTTGCTTTGGATGTTGCCCTTGTCATCCTGCCAGGTTACCCGGAAGATAATGACGCGGTCGGGGTCGGTCAGGCGGTCAAGGATGGCGTTTTGGGAGTAGACCGGGTTTTCCTTGATGAAGGGAATAACGGTTTCTGCTACTTCGTGAACGGCCTGGTGGAATTCCTTTTCGCCAGGAGTGCGGCTCTTCAAGTCGGCCATAAACGACTCGAGAGTATCTGTATTGGGGTCAAATGCCATAATACGGTCGGAGTTGATGAATGGAAACGCTCGCTGACCATAAACAAAGTTGACGCTCAGGAGCGGCTGATACTCTAGGCGGATAATGGCCGGATACAAGAATAAACGAGCTATTTTTTGTCATAAACCCCTGTTGTTTTTTTGCGGGAACCGTCGTTGTTTTGCGCTCTCTCCCGAATGGGAAAAAAGCGGGAAAACGTGCGGAAACAACATCTTGTGCGAGGAAAAGGAAATGACACTCAATGAAGAGCAGGAAAGCCTGATTTCATATTGACACAGCATTTCCGATTGGATAGTGTCAACAACATGAAATCGAAAAAACCGAAATGGGGTTTGCGCAGATTGTTTTACGGGCAGGACAGGGGCTTCGCTCTGATTGCCGCTGTGACGCTCATGGTTTTGCTTGCTTTGATCAGCGTTGCGCTGATGACTCTCGCCGGCTCCGTATCAAGGGGAGCGGCGAAGGGTAAAATGGCGGAGGAAGCTCGTGCTCAGGCTCGTCTGGCCTTGCAGATAGCTATCGGGCGGATGCAGGTGGACCTCGGGCCCGACCAGCGTATCACGGCCATGTCGGGCATCTTGAGCTCGGAGAATGACGAAACCTCGAGCCAGGGCGTCAGCAATCCCTACATTCTGGGGGTTTGGAACAGCTGGGACACTTGGTTAAACCGCGCGAACAGCAAGGGGGTCAAAATCGCCCAGACCTATGAAACGGGGCGCTCCAACCAGTTTCGCAGATGGCTTATTTCCGGTGCGGATGAGGAATTGCTGAAGAAGTGGAATTCCGTCTCGGGCGGCGGCAAGATCGGCAAGAGCTCCAACCGTGACCGGAGCCGTGTGCTGATGCTGGGCAAGGGGACTCTCGGCGATCAGGCGGTGGAAAAGGAAGTGTATGCCGGACTGGTGGAAATGGATCCCGTCCCTTACGAGTCTTCCACCGTGGCATTCAAGCCGGGCGCTTCCAACAACAAACTTGCCAGAAACCAGGAGCTTGCCAAAAGTGTGGCGCAAACCAGCCGCAACAAGAATTATGTCGCCTGGTGGGTCAGCGGGGAAAATTTGAAGGCCCGCGTCAACCTTCCGAAGAGTCAGGGGAGCGGGAGCCAGGACATCATGGAGGTCATGGCCGCGACATGGGACACTCCGGTGCCTGACAGCAACGTCATTCCCGGATTGGAAAACCTGGCCTCGTCTCTGCCCGCAAACGGCGGTGATGAATACGACCGCAAGGTTCAGGGCATGTTTACGCGCGGCACTCTGTCCCTGACGCAGAACGACAACAAAAAGGCGCAGGCCAAATATTTCCATGACGCCAGCTTCGATTCCAGCGGGTTGCTGACGGATGTCAGATTCGGCGGATTGAAAAAGGACATCAGCATGCTGTTGTCCCGGGACAAGCTGGACAATACCGATTTTTACGAAAACAGCGACAGCGACGTGGGACTGAGACCCTACTCTTCGGAAGATGCGTCGGGCAGCGTCAATAACGAGACCCGCCCCATGTCTTCCTGGAAACAGCTGTTCTACTGGAATTCCCTGTGGGACAAGGGCACCTTGCCCGGTCAGGATGAGACGGCGGCTTTGAGCTGGTCGGGCTCCATGCCCACGACGTCTATCGCCGCCGACCCCGGTGAAGAGCGGGTGATGAACAACCGCTATACTTACCTCCGCCAGCCCATTTTGCTGAAAATGTATATATTCGTGGGCTTTTCCATTTCCGCTCGTACGGTGACTTTGCAGGGACACCCGAAAAAGTGGCTCCCCTCTGGCCGCTACGGCGCCAATCGCCCCGTATTTGTCTGGTGGAACCCCTATAACGTCACCATGGAGGCCGGGAACAAGTCTTCAAATATGGCTGCGTTTGGCTGGGCCTACCGGGTGCAGCCCCTGCAGGTGCGTTTCCGCAGACTGGGTAACCCCAATTGGGCGTCTCCGGCTATTATCGGCCAGTTCAATGAAGGCGCTATCGCTCCTTACGGATATGGCAGCTATGCTCCGGGACACCGGGGGATTTGGGACCCCGCAGGCGGATTCTATGATACGAACAAGGATAAAAGACTGACCCTGGCTCCCGGCGAAATAAAGGTCTTTACGCATGATCTCTATGGAGACGGCAAGATGAACGGGGATCGCGCCAGTAAAATTCTGAATCGCCTTGGCGGCGGAGACGGATCTGGCAACGAAAATATCTTTGACCAGCATATTTATACTCCTGGTGTGGCTTCCGGCGATATCATGTATATTATCCAGGGAGACGTACCGCCCGTTCCCGTCCTGACAAAGTATGGGGCTGCCGCTCCGAATTCCAGCCTTGACCGCTGCCCTCCGAACTATTTTGCCGGATTCTCCATAGGTTACCAGCTTCCTTCTGGTATCACGGCTCTGGTGGACGGATCTGGAGCTCAGGATGGAGCAAGATTTTCCGACCAGTCCGTTTACCAGCTTTTCCTGAAGGAATCGGGCAATGCTGATTTGCTTAACTTTGCCGTGGGCGCCGGTCTTGTTTCGCCCAAGTCGGGCTCTATGAGCAAGGATGATTTGAAGCAGGGTAAAGCCATTGCAAAATACTTCCCTTCCTTTTTCAATATTAACTGGATGGATGAGAAGCCCTATTCTTTGACAAAGCAGGATGATTTCCAGTTCACCACCTCGCTGTTCGATTTGATGTGGACGGGATATACCGGCAGCGACGTCAACCCGGGCGGTGATGCGGACGGGGATACCGGGGCTCCAAGCGTCAATGAACTGGGAGAACCCAATCCTACTGCCAATCCTTTTTGGATCAGTTATTACGGGATCTCCGCCAAGGGAGCCTATCCGCCCACTGACGTCAACGCCCGCTACCCCTCTCCTCTCAAGAGCGCCGCAAAAGCGGATATACGAGCCAAGACATGGCAGCACTCCTCTCCCCTGTTCTGGGGAAGCCAGATGGTGAATCCGTCTGATTTGCTGAGGAAAAACCATCCCTATCAATATGAGGCCAGACAGAGAACTGCCCAGGACTATTCCCAGGTTCTTCTTGAAGATGTGATCGGTCATATCCCCGATGACAAGGACGGGGGAGCCTACTTCGGCCATACGGCAGAGGATCAGGTCAGCACGATCGTCGCGGCGGAGCTGCCGCTGCATCCTCCTTTCAGCCTTGCCGGTTTCGCGGGAGCCCGTTTGACTCCGGGATGGTACAGCGACAATTCGGTCG
>CAZNVW010000118.1:0-8486 GCA_964576595.1 uncultured Verrucomicrobiales bacterium | reverse complement strand
TCATTGTAACTGATTTTCTCCAGGTCTCCTGTGATTCCGTTCCATGTGAACGTTTTTTTCAGTCCGCGGGCCGAGGTGATCAGCGCAGGCCGCCCGTAGGCGTCATAGCTTCCGGTCGTCGTGCTGCCGTCAGGCATGATTTTTTTCAGGGCAAGTCCCGTCAGCCGGTCATAGATCCACTGGGTCCGGTCACCATCGCTCCGGCCGGAAGGGTTCCCGGTGATGGTTTCACCGGCCGCCCTGAAAGTCGTCATGGAGGTCAGACGATCCGCCTCGTCATAGGTAAAGAGCAGAGGCTGGGTTCCCTCTCCGAAGCGGGCTATTTCACGCCCCCTGATGTCATGGGCATATCGGGTCGCGGTTCCCGTGAAGTCGGTTTCAGCCGTCAGCAGTCCGGTCGCCGGGTCATAGGTTCTTGTACGGGTACCGAAGACATCCCGGGTCAGAGAGACAGGGCGGCCGGCCATGTCGCGCCTGATGGTGGTGCACTTTCCAGAGCTGTTCCGGCTGGTCTCCAGGAAACCGTCGGCTTCAAAGGTGTACCATGTATATATTCCGTTTTGACCGCGTTCTTTACTGTAAAAGAGCCAGCCATTCATGCTCACTTCCGAGTTGATACCGGTCGCGCCCGCAATAGACTGACAGGTGACGGTTTTTTCTCCCATTTGTTTGATCCAGGAGGCGTTTTCCCAGCCATACCGGTCGATGAGTACCCGCGCATCGCGTACCTCCGTCGTCTCCGAGACGAGGTCGTAGCTTTTTTCCAAAACGGGAGATTCATCGTTCTCTCCAAAATAAACCGCCCGGGTCGTCTCCCGCCACACCAGGCGACGGTCCGCCAGAGGGGCCATTGCCCTGGTGACGTAGCGGCTGGCCGATTCTTCGATTCGATCGGGCCGTCCCGTACTTTCCGCATACAGGGTAGAGCGTCTGACCGCACTCCCCATTACTCCGTACTCCAGGTTCACCCCAGCCAGGCTTTGCTGATAGATATAATTCCCCGACTGGGCACAAATGACCCGTCCGGACTCATCGTACCACGAGACGTTGTACAGGATGTTTCCATCCCCCGCAGGTGTGTTGACACATCTGACACGCCCGAGGCCATCCGTCAGGGTGTCTTCTATCACAGGGCCGGAGGGGCCATCGAGCCGTACAGTGGTGATCAGGCCCTCCGGACAGGTTTCGTAACTGAAAAATCTGTCCTGCTGTCCCGTCCCCTCTTCGCTCAGGAGGCTGCCGTCCTGATGGCGGCGGGTGATGAATGTCGCTCCTGTGGGAGCCGTCATGGTCGTGACGAGACCGTCCGGAGAGTAGGTATAGGTGGTGACCAGTCCCGCGGCGTCCGTTTCCCTGACGGGGCGGCCCAGTGCATCCCATTCCCGGCGAGTGACGCTCACGCTGTCGCCCATGGTCACTTTTTCCATGCTTTTATGGCCAAGAGCATCATATTCGTATTCCGTCACGACTGCGGGCAGATTCAGAAAGCTCATCATCGAGGGGTCCAGCATGTCGTCATTGTTCATTTGGAGAGCAGACTCCGTCTTCCTGACGAGGCGGCCCGCCGTGTCGTATTCGCAGGCAATCGTCTGACCATTGTCCCGCGTCTGCCATGCCGGGCCCTGGCACTTCCACGTTGTTTCCGAGTAGGCGCCCTCTCCCGTTTCTTCGAAGACGATACGATGAGCGGCGTCGAATCTCCGCCCCGTCCAGCCGACCATGACAAAGCCCTCCTCTGTGAGGACATAACGCTTCTCCATCTGGAGTTCGTCCAGCTCGTTGTAATAGTACTCGATTTTTTCCGACTGTCCGGGCACCAGTTCTCCGTCAAGGCGGGTCGTCTTGACGCGGCGATGCACCATCAGGCTGTTGAGGTAAGATTCCGAGCAGTCTTCATATTCATACCATTCCTGCGTCCCGTCCGGAGCCTGCGTCATCTTCAGACGTCCGGCCTCCCGGCTGGACAATCCCGTCCGGGGGGCGCCGTACCATCGAGTGATACGCGTCTCCTCCAGCACATTGTGCGGATATTCAGGCCCCAGGAATCCCAATGCCGTTCTCGTCGTCTGCTCCGTCCTCTCCAGAGAGGTTTCAGAGTAGTCGTATGTTGTCCGGTTTATTTGCCGTTCTTCCGAGTTTCGCCGGATATATTCCGCTACTTCCGCAATCCGGCGGTCATTGAACAGCTCGTTTTTGTAGGTCGTCCTCGTCACTTTTTCTCCGCCGCCCGCCCACGGTTCGAGCCGGCAAATCTCGCGTTTCTCGTTATCGTATTCTCTCCGGACGTAGTAGCCGTTGGAGTGATACTCCTCTTTGAGGCACCCGTAAGAGTCCGAATTCTGGTCAAATTCGTATTCGTAGGAGATGGACTGGCAGGCGTCTCCCGATCCTTTGCTTTTGTATGTACACACATCGCCAAAGGCATATCGGGCATGAACGGCTGTTTCCGTAAGGAGGTCGTTGACATAAGTCGTCTCAATGACGGATTTGGCATAGGAGTTGTTCGCCTCGAGGAAGTCCCGGTCCGGCCCGGCGTAACCGTTTCTGATTTCCTCCTCCGTGGGTGATTCGTTTGCGTATCTCGTTTTGCGGATGACCACATCTCCCTTGCGGAAAATCAGCTCCGCCGTGGAATGGGGCATCTCCCAGAGAGACTGTATCTGCTCTCCGTCGCGCGTCTCCGTAATCGTAAACGATTTCAAATATTTCAAGTCGTACGGCCAGAATTTCCGCCTTTGATCAAACGGCCTGGAATCAAGGGAGTCGTAAAGGGGCCAGCGTCCGGGACGCAGTTCGGGGTATTCGGGCGGCCACTCCTGCGTATCCGGCCCGCTGACAAGCCTGCCGCCGGCGGACCAGTCCCTCGGAGAGAATACCCACTCTTTCAACGGCTGGGCGTCCGCCGGTATCGCGTACAGCCGGGTCTCTTCATTATACGCGCCAAAGGTTCCCGGGGCATACCATCGCAGGGTGTACGAGTGAACTCCGGGGTCCATGCGATTGTAATCCATATCCAGCAAGCCATCCGTACGGCTCCAAATCTGGCGAATGTACTTCCCCTGTCTCCCGCTGCGGAAGGAGGGATCGCTCGACCACTTGTCGTCAGGATTGGTGCTTATGAAGAGATCGTACTCCGTTACTTTCAACTCCTCTTCCAGTCTCTCCGCACTCACCCAGAACCCGTGGGGTGGTTTGATTCCCACGATTTTGCCGGTTGTTTGCGAGTACAGCAGCTCCGTGGAATCCTCAAGCACCTCCTGCAAAAATTCACCGCCCCAGGTCGGCATACCGGGGAGCTCCCCGGCGGCTACCGTCCTTTTTCTCAATTTCTCCGGCTTTGACAGAGAACGGGAGAAGCTCTCTCCCTCCGGGTTTTTACCCGCAAATTGCGTAAATCGCGCATAATTACGTTCCGTCAGCAGACACAGACTTTTCATATCCTCCACTTTACCCGTATCTGAATTGAATGCCGAACAGCGGCGGCGTGTCACATGCTCAAATTTCAATGAGCCGGGATTTTCCAGCGCATCCACCTGCAATAGATTCGAATACAGGCTCAGCTTGCCGGGCTTCAACCCGGGGATGCCGGGGAAGCGTCCGAAAGTAAGACTAAAGTCCACACTGTTGTTCCCCGACGAGGAGCTGCCGGCCGCCCCGTCACCGCAGCAGGAGCATTCCTCCTCCTTTTCCGGGCCATTGGGCGGCGTTTCATAGCCTGGAGTGGCCAGCTCCTCCCCACTCAGCATAAACTCGGGAGAGGGGTAGGCCGCCTCTTCCCGGGCTCCGGCGGATGCCGCGGCCAGACGAGCTCTCAGATCCAGCCCGTTGACCACGGGATGACGACGCTCATTCTCCATTTTTTGCCTCAATTCGGCTCCACTGTCCCGCAGGGCAGACGCTCGACCGGAGAGATCGGAGACGGCGGTCACGGGGGACTTCATTTCTTCCGCACATACCTGACTGTTGCAGTCGTGCCCTTGTTCTTCATTGATATTCATAATCTATTTATTTGTTTGTTGTTAATGTTTTGATGGAAATCGGTTCATATCAGACGCGCGGTTTTATCCCTGTTCGGTATCCCGGGTCTTCTCCTCGTACGCCTGCCTCAATGCCCTCATGACCGGCAGGCGGTGCTTCTTGTGCAAAGGCGGTTCCGGTTTGTTTCCGGTCGTGACTACCGTATAGCCCGCATAAACGGCCCGTACATCCGGATAAAGCGCCCAATTGTAGGCGGCCCACTTCGATTCCCCCGGAGTCTGGCTCAGGGGGCGGGTAATGTCGTGCAGCCCGCTGTCCGGAAACAGGTCAATCGTGCTGAAGCCGATAATGATATCCTCCGGCGCCTGCTCGCTCAGCTCAAGTGTCTTGACATAATCCAGCACCTTCTGCGCGGCAAACGATCTCAAGGCGTACGCGCAGCCGTAAATGCGCTCATCGGGGCTACCGCTGCCCCAGATTACCTTCTCCCCGGCGGCGAAAGCCCTCAGGGAAGAGCCGTCCAGCAGACAAGTATCCGCGTCAATTTTCACCAGCACGTCGTCACTCTGTGAAGAGCTCGCCAGCAGCTCGGACAAGATCCCTTCAATACAGGCGCGTCCTCGCAGATTCCCTCCCCGCGACCAGGTGGAAACGCGCCATTCGGCGCCGAAGTCCCCGGCCTCCTGTCTTGTCCCGGGCGGACAGGGATGATTGCCGTCGTCGATCACGACCAGTTTCGCCTCCGGAACCGCGTTCCGGCAGCATCTCAAATTCTCCATGACCAGAGCGGAGTCGCCCTCATATACAAAGAGATGTATTACTATCTTTCGTTCCATATTCATAGAATCATTATTTACTGTATTTGCCTTTGGGAAACGTATTTCTCCCCTCCTACAGGAAGGGCGTTTCCTTGCGGACAACTCCAATTTACAGCGGCCCGATCACCTTTCCAGTCCCGCCGGCGGGCCTAAATCCAAAACACGACGCTGAGGCCCGCCCTTTCGAAAATTTGTACTCTCCGGAGGCTTCCCGAACGAATGTCTCCCGACCGCTCTCCTCCCACAGGACCTCCAAACACTCCTCGTCATGGGACAGAACACGGCCGTCCTCGCGCGGAGCAAGCCGATAAATCTTCTCCCCGAAGAGGCGCGCCGTCACACCGCCATCGCGATAGCGCAGATAGATGACTCTCTCCTCGTCCGGGCTCGCGGGATCAAGGCGATAGCACTCCTGCAAATCCAGAGGCAAATATCCGCCCCGGCTCCAGGAAGGTGTGGACATATTGTATATCAGGGGATTGGCATCCTCTCCCCCTCTATTGAACGGCCGCTCTTCAAAGCCTCCCCTGACGCAGGCCATCCCCACCAGGGTGCCGTCCTCGGGCCGTCTCTGGTCCGACATCACCCCGCTATGCTCCACTTGCAGCAGATAGCGGACAAACTCGCCGGACAGGACCAATGTCGGCCCCGATGTCCGGGGAACGGACATCTCCGCGTAGTGAAGATCTCCCGTCCTGCTGAAACAACCTATACGGGGGAGCAGCGTCAGGAGAGGCAGAGTCTCCCGCTGCTCATAATAGGACTCCAGCTCCCGGAAATAACGATCCAGATAATAATCGTCATCGTCGATTTTGACAAACAGGTCATAGCGGCTCTCCAACCCTCTCATGGGGTCCAGAGTGTTATGAATCTGCCCCCGGTTCGGGTCAAACGTCAACCTGAGGCGGCCTGAGGACAACGCCTCGATCCACTCCGACTCAAACACGCGGCGAAAGTCGTATTCACTCACGCCCTTGATGGAGACGGAGAGATCATACCCGGCATCCAGAGCCAGCAGCCGGGTGATCTGAAAAGCGGCAAAGTGGGGCCTCTTGTAAGAAGAAAGGCACAGCAATAATTTATGTTTCATCATCGTAAAAAAATAAAATTCAGTTCGTGGGCGTCACCGCCCGGCCCAGACGGGACATTGAGTCCGCCAGGGAATTTTTGCGAAGAGGGCCGAATGCCCCCAAAAAGGAAACGGCTCGAAAAGCCGCCGCCTCCTCCCATCCGGGCCAGCCGCCCGCCTGCATTCCGACCCAGCGTTTTACTCCATTGGCCAGAGTGCCGGCGGGCTTGACATCGCGCATGGCAAGAGGACAAGCCCGCCTGACGAGAGAGAATATCTCCTCCCGACACGCCGGCGCCCCCTCCCTCTCCCTGCACAGGGAGCGCACAAGATCGCCCTTCAAGGCAAATATCTGGTGCGCGAACCTTTTGGCATCCCATTCGATCCCCCAGAACTGGGCGGAGCCCCGCCCGAACGCCCGCAGGGAGTCGGCATGGAGCAACATCGTATCCGGGGCGAAGTAAAGCACCACCTCCCGCTCTCCCGGCGCATCGGCGGCCCACTCGTCAAGCAGCCCCGGGCATACGCCCCTCCTGACAGAGGTCGGGCACCGGCGGCCCGCGCGCCTCTCCACCCCAAAATCAGACAAGGCTTTCCCCTCCCGGGAGCCGCAGGGGCGGCTGCGATCCTCCATGAGGATGACCCTGACGCCGGGCAGCGCCTTTTGGACGGACTTCACCGCCTCCACTGCCAGCGCCGCCGTCGAGGAGCAACAGCTGGAGTAAGCCGTAAAAGCGTCGGCCTCCTTGCTATCCGCCGGACGGCAAAGCCGGTCTCCCGCCCATTCAAGCCTTGGGACCATCGTCCTCCCTCCTTCCCTCCTGCCGGGATTTCAATTGATTCAACCGGGTTTGCAGACGCTTGTTTTCCGCCTGCAACCGTTTGCATTCCTTCATCCGTTCCCACAGGAAAAAATAAAGGAGAAATACCATCCCCAAAGACTCCGCCCCCTTTTGCCATTCAGGCGGGAGAGACACTGTACTGAACTCGGATAAAAACTCATTTACCGAATCTATAAGTGGAATATCCATATTCACTATTTCATTCATGATTAATAATGGCCTCGCGCATCCGCCATCAGGCGGGCGAAAAGCGTTTTTCCATAAAAACGGGAAAGCGCGCGGGATGCACGCTTTCCCCAGGGGCCTGAAAAAAAGGGAAAAATCACTCCAAAGAGCTCAAAATAAACTCTGTAAGACGATCCAAAAGCGATCCTCCGGCAAATAGGCCCTCATTTTCCGGCCAGGCGCGCTTGACCGACTCCCAGTCCAGACAGCGTATCTCCTCGCCTGACAACTCGCACAGGGGGGCAAGCAGCAGGCTCAAGACTCCCCGAACCAGGAGTGAATCACTATAGCAAAGCCCCATCAGCCCGCCCCCCGGTCTCGCGTCAAAATACACCCAGAGAGAATACTGACAGCGCACAAGGCGACGCTCCGGCACCCGGAGATCTTCGGGCAAAAGCAGCTCCTCCCTCCAGCTCCTCTTTAATACATCTGCGACAAAAGAACTTCCCCTCACCAACTCGCCATTCTCCTCAAGGCGGCGTTGCGCCGATACCATTGCCTCATTCCTCATTTACCTGCCCCTTTCCCCTTTGTAAAACTGCAGACCCTCTCCGGACAAACAAGCCTCTCCCTGGACTCCTTGTCCAAAATACACCGCAGCTCGAGCGTACGGGCAGCCAGCCCCTCCCGTTCATTGCGCTCAAAACGGCAGAGCGCCTTCTCTGCGGGACAAAACCCCGTCAAATACAAAAACGTATAGAGCAGGGACATCCTGGCCACCCCTTCCTCAACATCCTTCGTTCTCAGCCCCAATTGCACCCGGCGGCGGGTAAACAACCCGCCCCGCCCGACAGTCAGCCTTATTTTCAGCCCCCCTCCCGGATTGACTCTGAAATACACGGCCGGAAGCTCCCGCATCCCCTTTAGATCCCGCTCCTCGTCAAACAGGCGGGAGACACGGGAATGACTCATCCTGACCACCTGCTCCCCCTCCGTCAACACCTCCGTATAATCGGAAATACTCGTCCACCCCCGCGTCTGAAAAGGCGGCAGGGAAGGCGCCTTTTTTAACGAAGAGGCAAATAAAAACCGTATGCCGAAATCGGACAACTCCTCTACCTTGATTGAACAGCAGGCGACAAGAGCCGCCCGTTCACAAGCGATACCGGGAGAACTTGTCCCCAGCCCCATCTCCAGCAAAAAGGAATTTCCGCTACGGGAATCAAACGCTACGACAGGCACTACATACTCGCCGCCAAAATCTTGGGAAGAGTAAAACACAATGGATTTTTTCTTTAACAAAGAGTTCATCCATGAAACTCTAAGGCAATAAATTTGGGTAAAATATCTAAAAATATGGGCCTAACAATAAAAATGAGAAAATGCCCCTTTTTAAAACAGTCATACACAGAATAAGCGCTTAATTTTTAGATAAAATCCAAAAAACATTTTAAACAACCTCTCCTGCCGCCTTGCGCATTGCCCAAGCAAAGAAATATCCTTACACTCATGTCCATGGAGGAAGACGTCCCCCCCAATACAGCCGCCCCCCCGCACCGTTACCCGGACTGGCTTGATAAACTGCTCCCCGATGGCCCCGTGTAACCGGCCGGA
>CAZNVW010000117.1:0-8525 GCA_964576595.1 uncultured Verrucomicrobiales bacterium | reverse complement strand
GATAAGAAACTTTCTCATCCTTCTATATATCACCCCTGGATGGCACGATTTTCACTGAAAGATGCAAGACTAAATGTAATGAAGGCGTTACATTTAGTCTTGACCTGAGAATGAAGTGAGTACAGAGTAACGGTGGATACCATCCATTCACCACATATGAAGAAATACATTACAGGCAGCATTGCTGCACTTATTACGTTGGCGGCCATCTGCATGATGACCGGTCAGTCACAGGCCTTCTCTCATCAGCAATCTGTAGAGGACGCCATTTGCCATCAACAGAACCAGAGCGTCATCGTTTGCCCGGGGTGCCAGGGCAAGGGCAACATCGGAGGGCAGAAATGCCAGCGTTGCCAGGGACAAGGTATCCTTAAGTCGAATGGCATGCCTTTGTAGATCATGTAAGAAGCAAGAAGATATTCATGCAAGAGAATATCTTCCTGTGTTTAAATCGTCCATTTCTATTCGTTTACCACATTCAGCATTTATGAACAACAAGCAGTATTATGTCACCTTGCCCGACAAAGCACAGGAAGGGCCATATGATGAAAAAGATCTCATTACCCGGTATCAAGCGGGCGAATACCCGAAAGGCACGCTTGTATGGCAGGAGGGAATGGATAGCTGGATACTCATTGAAACAATGATGTCGAACGTAGAGAGAATAACAAATGATGAGAGGAGAACTGCCGATTGCAAACCGAACACACCTCCTCTCCCTGCTACTATTCCTCCGACACCGCCAACTCCTTCGATTCCTGATAATTTCAAGAAAGAGTATTATGTAGCGGATTATGATGGCAATAAGCAAGGGCCATATTCTTTCGATGAACTAAAGAACTCTGTAAAAACAGGAAAGCTGTATGGTTCCGAGTTGGGGTGGAAACAGGGCATGACAGATTGGGTGTCTTTAGAGGATATTCTGGATACTCGCCCTGTCACTTACTACATGGAACCCCAAAGCTGGGTTGCCTGTAGTTTTTTCTGCGCATCATCAATCCTGAGTATAGCGTTAACCATAGCATTCAGTGATCGTAGTTATGATGCTTTCATGATCTTTTCATGGGGTTCCCGGTTAACTGTATTGACTGCATCCATCTTACTATTGATCCGGCTTTTCAAGGCATGGAAGGTATTGCAGAATATTTCCGCTCGTATTCGGATTCCTTCTCCCGGCCAGGCTATAGGATTTCTTTTCATACCACTTTTTAATTTTTATTGGGGATTTGTTGCCTTTTGCAAAATAAGCTCATTAGGAAATAAGCTGTTAAAACGCCCCGGAAGCATTCAATTATGGCCATTTTTAACACATTGTATTCTTAATATATTAGGGTTTATTGTTCTTGTTGCTTCAGGGGGGGCATCCAGCCGAGGAACTGTTGAGAATTGGTTGATCATTGGGACCATTATTTCCATCTGTTCTACTGCTTGCGTTATATTTGTTATTTATTACATCAATAAGTTGATTTTCAAATATAATAAAACTAAATGATCACATTGAACATATATTTTATGTTACTATAACCCTATGTAGAACCATATGAATACAAAAATATATCGAATTAGACTATTTGTAGTACTTTCTTTGATTCCCGCAGTACTCCTTTCCTCATGTGGAAAAACCGATAAGAGAGATTCGAGAGAAAATATGGTTTTCATTGAGGCTGTCGAGAGGGATAACGTTGACAGGGTAACGAAATTGCTCAAAGCCGGGGCGGATGTGAATGCGGAAGGTAAGTATGGAACAACGGCTCTCATGGTAGCGGCCAAGAATGGGCATACGGAATGTATGAATGTATTGCTGCAGGCAGGAGCAGACACGGATGCGAAGAATGATAACGAATATACAGCTCTTATGCTGGCTGCTTGGGTGAATTCGGAATGCGTAAAAGCATTGGTATCATCAGGAGCAGATGTAAACATGGAAGATTACAACGAACGAACTGCCCTCATGAATGCAGCTGGTGGACATACCGAAAGTGTGAACGTATTGTTAGCAGCCGGGGCGAATGTAAACGCGAAAAGTAAGGAGGGATACACAGCTCTTACGACGGCTGCTTGGCAAGGAGCTTCGGAGTGCGTGAAAGCATTGTTAAAAGCCGGAGCGAATGTAAACGTGAAGAATAACTATGGGCAAACGGCTCTCATATTGGCGGCTAAGGGGGGGCATGCTGAAAGCGTAAAAGTATTGTTGGAAGCTGGGGCAGATGTGACTGCGAAAGATAAGGAGGAAAAAACGGCGCTTATAGTAGCTATTGAAAATGGAAGAACATACTGTGAGAAATTATTGCGAGAGGCAGAATCCAGAAAATAGTGTTGAGATAAAATTCTTGAATTGTCTTTGATGAAATATCCTCTTGTTGGTTGTCATGCATATTTAAGAAAGGAGATTCTTATCATGAAAGAGAAATCAATCAAACAACCGTGGCCCCGGAGTGCCAAGGTGACGGTGTGGGTGCTGGGAGTAGTGCTTGCACTTTCCTTCGTATGGCATATGTCATTTCGGGTAGCAGTGTATGAATACATTAAGCCATTCGAATATGATGTAGCTCGGAGAGAACTTGATACGCTCTGTAAAAAGCAGGACGCCGAAATGGGAATTAACAGGGAGGAAGGTTATATGCTGGGAGCCGATGGAGAGAAACTGGACATACCGTCTCCATTCATGGAGGTTAACCCTCTCGCTATACAAGGGATATACATAGACGGAGAACAGAGAGCATTCCAGTTTTGTTTTCCATGGTTCGCTCCTATGTTCAAATAATCCGCCAACAATACCTTGCCGCTCCTGTTGTGGAGCGGCAAGGGGGTGTTTTAACAATTCAACGAAAGGAGATTTTTATTATGAAAACGAAACTCAAGGATATGTCATTGGCTGACTGGTTCCGTGTCGTGATCCTGCTAGGATTTTTGTTATGGATTGTTGGCGAAATGACGGGAGTTATTGAGCATAGAGGAATGTGACCATTACCCCGGTACAGAGCTTCTGTACCGGGGTGTTGCTTTTGAACAACTCAACGAAAGGAGATTCTTATTATGAAAGACAAACCAATCAAACAACCGTGGCCTCGCAGTGCCAGGATCACTGTGTGGGTGCTACTGGCATTATTGTTAGTGCTGGGAGTAGCCTGCATGAAGTACAGACATGATCTGGAACTGCTGGAAATCAAAGATACTGAAGGGCACATTATCGAGGAAGACCCGGTAATAAAAACTCTACCAGAAGGAACAACTATACGGATATGGCCGTCAGGACGCGTAGAGTTTGTACTTCCAAATGCTGTTATGCCTCTGACAGTAAAAGAAATGAAATCCATGTAATTCCATCACAGCAGTGGTCCCGGAGTGCCAAGATCACTGTGTGGGTGCTGGGTATCTTGCTGTTCCTCGCCGGTGCCTATGTTGTGCTTGACGCTACGACAGTTAAACCAGGACCGCATGATGATCGCCTACATCCTGCGTTAGAAGAACCAAAAGAGGAGGATATTCCTGATTTACATGAAATGGATTTCGAATATCCTGTGTTGGAACCCACAACATAACTATACCCCCGGTACAGAGCGCTGTACCGGGGGTATTGCTTTCTTTTAGCCGCCTCGTAAGCTACTGTTCATGCGATCTTCCTACTGGCATCAGCTGACCAAGACAGCTACCACGATTCATGGTTCCGGGTACGACAGAACCATGTCTACTTTCCCGGGTCAAAGGGATGCGGAGATTCTTCTCTTTTGAAATAACACCATCCCTCCCGTCATATATACCAGACACAGGTACTTACCTGCCTGTCATCATTCGCGAAGCCGCCATGCTCACTATCCCGGGCATAGCGGTTTTTCTGTATCCACCCATCAACAACGAAAGAACCACCATCATGGCTATCAAACTCATCGCCAACTACAGTAAACGCCTCGGGCTACCGGGGTATTCCTCCCACCAGTTCGAGGTATCCATCGAAACGGAAATCAGCAACACATCAGAGTTGCCATTCGAAACAGAACGGCCCTATGGTTCCCTTCAGGCTGCCGTAGATGCCCAGATTCAACAGGTCGGATTCGTCCCTGACGAACATTACGGCACACAACATCCCCAGATGCCTGCTCCTGGGGCTTCCAGCTCACAGACGGCATCCACATCATCCGTGAGGCAAACGCCTCCTGCAAGCGTTCCTGAGAGCTCTGCTGAAACTGTTCCTGCATGGAAGTGCTCGGAAAAGCAACAGTCGCTCATCCTGGAACTGGCCGGGAAGGCCGGAATGGATGACTCTGCCCTGAACGAACTGGCTACCCGGAGATTCAACAAGGTCGTTGCCATGCTCAACCGCATGGAAGCCTCCGGGCTGATCGACGAGCTGATGAATCGCTCTGGCTCATCATCCAAACGTTCGACATCAGGCAGAAACAACTACACACGCCTTCCCGCTGCGACTTATGTCGGTAACTCCAACCCGTACTGACCATGATCGCTCCCGTAACCCGGCCAATACGTTCATACTCCATGAACCCAGCTATGGCATTGGTGAAGAAGTTTCCTCCCGAGATGTCACCTTCCTCTGCCATATGCCCGAACTACCTGTCTCCCTCCTCGGTCAAATCGTATCTGTCGTGTTCCCTGCGTTTCTTCTTCGAGAGAGTAGCGCAGATACGGAAACCGACAACGGTCGCCCTGCATATCGGCAAGGCCATCCACGCCGCACTCCAGTCCTTCAACCTCGCCCGATGGCGGGGAGAAGACAGCAGTGAGGAAATCATGGAAGCAGATTTCTCCACCCACTTTCTGGAGCTGGAGAAGGCAGAAGGCCCTGTGGATTACGCAGACGAAGAAGCACGCCAGAAGGTACATTCCTGTGCCTGGAATACGGTCAAAGCTTACATGAACTCTGATGAGGTTGCTTCGCAGATGCCTCTGGGAGTGGAAGTAGGACTATCGGCTACCATCCCCGGCCTGCCGGTTCCCGTGCGAGGCGTCATCGACCTCGTTCAGCATGACCTGACAGCAGTGGACTACAAGTCCGCTGCCGCCAAACCGGACACCGGGCATGCAGCCTTTGATCATGAACTTCAGCTGGTCACCTACCAGATGATGATCGAAGAGGCCACGGGAGACACGCCTCCGTCGCTGGATCTGATCTACCTGGTCAAGACGAAGTCACCGCAAGTGATCCGGGTCAAGATTCCGCCCGCTGACGAACAGCGCAAGCAGCGTATCGCTGACCTGTACAAGATCGCCTACGAAGGCATCACTACCGAGCGTTTCCATCCTCAACCCGGGATGCAATGCTCCTGGTGTCAGTACAGGCGGGAATGCTCCGGGTGGTGCAAGGGGTAGTGCAGAAATCATTCAGAAGCCTGCCGTGGGGTTGGCTTCTTTTAGTTGCCTTATAACCATAGATATATGGAGAAATAGGAATAAATGATCAAGTTGCTACGTTTGAATATCAAATTGATATGATACGATCTCTACGGTAATTACTAGCATATGGAGTGTTTTCAAGGGCTTCAAGCAGTTACAATCAGCGAGAAATCCTATTTATGATTGACCCAACGCACATCAATCCGTATATTTTGTCGTCATAAGTTGGGCTTGATTTGATTGCTTAACTTCTGCCAGATACTGCGCATCGCATAGGAGCCTCTGGAAGTTAAAGAAGAATTCGGTGAACGAATGCGTGAAGGCCGTACCGTTGCCGAAGACTATAAAAAGGAATCCCAACTCAGAATGTGGAACGATAGATACAGCATGTTTACAGCAGGTAGTCTCTTTCACCACAAATCGGTGAAAATGGTTGTGTTGTATTTTGATCTTGGATATATAGGGGCTCCTTTCGGGACAAGGTCATTGCAGAAAACATAATCGAAATACTATTGGATGATATTCGTAAAAAGAATTTAAATATAGAGAAAACACCGATATGAAGATTTCAATAAAAAATCTTGGACCAATAAAACAAGCCGAGTTCACACTAGGAGAATTGACGATAATCTGCGGTGGGAATAACACGGGAAAAACCTACGCTACTTATGCTCTGTTTGGATTTCTGTCATTTTGGCGTGATCTTTTTTCAATCATGGCGCCGGATGAAGATGTTAAACGCCTCTTGAATGAAGGAACCATTGAGTTGGATATCCAAAGCTATATCGACAATGTGCAGTCAATACTCAAAGAAGGTTGCGCCAACTTTACACAAAAGCTACCCTACGTTTTTGCGTCGTCGGATAAGCATTTTTACGAAAGCAACTTCGCAGTAGATTTGGACCCAAGCGACATTCGTCCAATTCAAACCTTTGATCGAACAATGGGAGCAGCAAAAGCTCAACTTTTTTCCATCTCGAAAAAGGCAGACTCACAGTTCGTAACAATTTCGCTACTGGTAGATAAAGAGAAAATTCAAATACCGAAGAATATCATAAGTCGGATCATTGGTGATGCCTTGAGAGATATAATTTTTGCACCTCTATTCCCTCATCCATTTATTGCCAGTGCGGAACGGACCGGTGCAGCAATATTCAGAAAGGAGCTCAATTTCGCACGTAACAGGCTTTTGGAAGAAATGACAGCCCAAGAAAAGGACATAGATCCTTTGAGATTGCTTTCAAGGGTTTATACCGATTATGCGCTACCTGTTAAATCAAACGTTGAATTCACACGCCAGCTTGAAGATCTTACTAAGAAAAATAGCTTTATAGCTAAAGAACACCCTGAAATACTAAACAATTTCACTGACATCATTGGAGGCGATTATCTTGTTACAAAAAGCGATGAGCTCTATTACGTCCCCAAGGGTAAACGCATCAAGTTGACTATGGACGAAAGTTCAAGCGCGGTGCGTTCGCTGTTGGATATCGGGTTCTACCTTCGGCACGTAGCTACTCCTGGCGATCTTCTTATTGTCGATGAACCGGAACTCAACCTTCACCCAGAAAATCAAAGGCGTGTAGCTCGTCTTTTTACACAACTGGTAAATGCCGGAATTAATGTATTTATTACAACACACAGCGACTACATCGTCAAAGAGTTGAACACTTTGATTATGCTGAATCAGGGCGGCCAACGCTTTAAGGCTCTTGCCGAACGCGAGCATTACAAGGCCTCCGAAATGCTGGATTCTGGCAAGGTAAAAGTTTACATAGCAGAAGAGGCGCTCATTAAACTGGATGGAGCACAACGCAAAACAAAATGTAAAACTCTCGTCCAAGCCAATATTGACAGTAAATTAGGAATAGAGGCGCGTAGTTTCGATAAAACTATTGAAGACATGAATCGAATTCAGGAAGAAATCATTTGGGGAGGAGATGAGTAATGACGGATATGGATATTCTTTCCCAAATGATCAAGGACTCTGCCTTGGTGCAACTGGGAGACAATTATGGTAAGCCTTTAGTCAAACTTATTGAGTCGCAAGCGCCAAATTCCCTTGCAACTATTAACCATCTGCCAGCTGACTCAATCGTTATCAAGGCAGACGAATTTCGTTCGCCAAATGATGTTTTCAAAGGGGAAAAGGGTGAGTGTAAACGAGCTGATTACGTTCTCATTAGCGAGGAAAAAAAATGTATTATTTATATTGAGATGAAGCAAAACAAATGTCAATGGAATCAAATTGTCAAACAATTGCAAGGGGCTCAGTGTTTTGTCAAATACTGCCAAGAAATTGGTAAAGGCTTCTGGGAGAAAAATGATTTTTTAGATGGATATAAAAGTCGCTTCATCAGCATTGGACGTACCAGCATCTCAAAACAGAAAACGCGGATTACCAAAAATTCAAATTGTCATGATACTCCTGACAGAGCGTTAAAGATTAACTGCCCTAACTACATTCATTTTAACAAGATTGCAGCATTGAAGGCTTAATTCATAGAAACTGCAAGACTTAAAAATTCACTCAGTATACTTGACGCTGTCTGATTGGGTTGGTGGTGCTGCAAGCTTAAGCTGGTCTTAGCTTAATACAGCGAAGGCCAGCTCGAATGTGTCGGAGTAGTGAAGAAGTTTTGGATGCAATCAAGGGACAAGGAAAGGAATGAATCATTGAGCAGGCAGTTCTGTATCTGAATCAATCGTTTCTGCACCTGGACTTCATGAATGTGGATCACTATAATTGGGTCACTATTGTCTCTCTTGCTGCTGCCAGCCAATCCCAGCTCGAAATTTTGGCCGAAGCCGACAGAAAATTATCCAAGCAAACATATTCTTTTTTAGTGTTTTTCTCAAGGTGTTATAGGTTTCCGTGCATTTGATATTAATTAGTTATATCGGAAAAAATGGGAAGCCTTACTCTGAAAAAAGCCACTTAAATTCAGTAAGCATAATATCACGATTGTTTGTGACGAGAACGGATCAGGAAAATCCATCTATATATTCGACTCCTTAAACATGTGAGCAGGCTCGCAAGATGGGTACCTTTTACCGCATATCTATATCATAAAGAGTTGCTGACGTCCTGAAAATCCACCTCTCCCCGCGTCATATATTTATGAGGAAGTAGATTCTCTGCTTCCTGCCTGTGCCCGCCTCCCGGCTTTGTTCCG
>CAZNVW010000116.1:0-8549 GCA_964576595.1 uncultured Verrucomicrobiales bacterium | reverse complement strand
GATGAAGTTTGTCTCCGGATATCCCTCCCTCAAATTCTCCGGCGTTTCCTCTCCGATCACGGGAGACTATGACAACGTATGGAAGTTTTTGAACAAGATCTATCCTGCGGAAAACGGAGGGGTTGCCAGAGCTGTTCCCTATAATATGGCGATTACTTCCAACGGAATGCAGTCAGACCGCTTTGCTCGAAATCTAAGCTCTTTTGGAGAAGCGCCCGCCGTCGAGCAGGTCGAGGACTTGTTTTTCTATCCCGTAAAGAATTTCTCCTGCAAATACGGGGAGACGGTAATGGTTCCCCTGTTTGGCGGCAAGGTGCCGTACAAACATGTGTATATCTGGAACATCCCGGAGCAGACGCAAATTACGCAGTGGAACAGTCAGACGGTGAACGGACAGCTGGTGGAGGACGATACCTCTTGCGATATCTGGCATTGCATCCGCTTCACCAATACGTTCTCCCTTCCCTTGACGAGGGGGGCTCTGGAGTTTACCTCGAAGGGGAGCCTCGCAGGACAGGGCATGGTGAATTTCATCTCGCCCGGGCAGGAGGCGACTGTTACGCTGAACAAGACATTGCAAGTCTCCGTCAAGCGCGCGGAAAAAATTCTGTCCTCCGTCCGGAAGACGGACACAAATCGCACTTACACGGAGTTCCTGGTAGAAGGGACGCTGACGATGCGGAATTATTCCGACAAGCCGGTATCCATGGAAGTCAACAAGAAGGTACTGGGGACTCCGGTCTCCGCCTCCGACGGGGGCACATTCGTTTCCATCCCGGGCTGGTCGAATAATCCGAATGCCCAGTTCAAATGGTCGGTGGACGTCGCTCCCGGCGAGACAAAAACCCTGACCTATCAGTATCAATACCAGAATTAATCAGGGAGAGTCCCGGCCCGTTCATACGGGAGAGCGGACGTTTCTTCGGGGACGTCCGCTTTCTTGTTTTTTTTCGCGGGGGAGGTATGATACTCTTTCCCTGAAACGGAACTGTATGAAGCCCGGAACGGTTGACAAAATGATAGAACGCTGGGAGAGCCTCGGGCCTGCCGAGCTCCAGAGCCTGCTGTTGCGTCTGGTGGAGCAGAAGGGCGTCTTTCAGCAGGTCTTCGAAGTCATGAAAGAGGGGATCATCCTCTTTGACACGGAGGGGCAGGTGACCTTCGCGAACAAGGCCGCCGGAGCCATTTTCGGCATGGACAGCAAGGATATGCGGGGCGAGGGCTTCTCCAAGAGCGCGTTCGGCATTGCCTGGGGCGATGTCTCCCATCGCGTCACTCCGGTCTCCCAGGAAATGGAGATCAGCTACCCCGAGCACAAGTTCCTGCATTTTTACCTGATGCCCATAGGCGGAAATGAGGCGGATGGCGAGCCTGAAGCTCCGCCCGTCGGCTATGTGCTGACGATACGGGACATCACGCATGAGCACCGCCGGACGGAGGAGCAGATCGAGTCGGAGAAGCTGAACGCCCTGACCCTGCTGGCCGCCGGAGTGGCTCATGAGATCGGCAACCCCTTGAATTCTCTCGGGCTGCATCTCCAGCTTCTGGGGAGGAAACTGGGCCGGATCTCCGGGCCGGAGGTGGATGACTGCCGCGAGTATCTGGGCGTAGCCGAGTCGGAGCTGAAACGGCTGGATCTTATCTTGAAGCAGTTTTTGAACGCCATACGCCCCCAGCACCTGCAAAAGGAAATGTGCTCTCTGAACCGCCTTCTGGAGGAAACCGTGCATTTGCTCGCTCCGGAGATGGAGGAGAAAAAAATACAGGTCATCCTTGATCTGGAGCCGCATCTGCCCCAGGTCGCTCTCGACCCCGTGCAGATCAGGCAGGTATTCTACAATCTGATCAAAAACGCCTATCAGGCCATTCCGAATGACGGAGGAAGCGTCACCTTGAGAACGTATTTGACGGACAATGACTTTTGCGTGGACGTGTCGGATACGGGCACCGGGATTTCCCATGAAGCCATGGGCACCCTGTTCGAGCCCTTCCATACGACCAAAAAATCCGGGAACGGCCTGGGGCTGCTGATCGTGCGCCGCATCATCCGCGATCACGGCGGCTCCCTGCGGATAGCCAGTGAACCGGGCGAGGGCACTCAAATCACCGTGCAGATTCCGCGCGCCGAGAGAATGGTGCGCCTGCTGCCAGGCGCCGGGAAGGGAGGGCCGCTGTAATGCGCCCCCTGCTTTTGATCGTGGATGACGAGAAGGCGACGCGGGACGGCCTGCGCCTCGGACTGGACGAGCACTTTGAAGTCTATGTAGCCTCAAATCTCAAGGAGGCGAAGTCGGTGCTCGACTGCGAGCCGGTTGACGCCGTGCTGACGGATTTGCGCCTGGGCGGCGACTCGGGCATGGATGTACTGGCCGCCGCGCTGGACCGGGAGAATCCCCCCGTCTGCATCATGATGACGGCCTATGGCTCCGTCGATACCGCCGTCGAGGCCATGAAGCGCGGCGCCTACCATTTTGTCACCAAGCCCCTGAATCTCGACGAAATCGACCTGCTGCTCCGCCGGGCCCTGCGCTCGCGCGGGCTGGAGGCCGAGAACGAAAAATTGACCAGCTGCCTCAATCCCGACGGCGGGCTGGATAAACTGCTCGGACGTTCCCCGGGCATGGAGCATATTTTTGAAATGATCCGGCAGGTGGCTCCGACGCGGGCGACCGTATTGATCGAGGGCGAGAGCGGCACGGGCAAGGAGCTGGTCGGCGGGGCCATCCACGCCCTGTCGGGAAGACCAAAGGACAAACTCGTGATCGTCAACTGCGCCGCCTTGTCTCCCCAGCTTTTGGAGAGCGAACTCTTCGGCCATGAGAAAGGGGCGTTTACCGGGGCGACCCAGCGGCGCATCGGCCGCTTTGAGCAGGCGGACGGCGGCACGCTGATCCTCGATGAAATCGGGGAAATCGACGCGAGCACGCAGGTGAAACTCCTGCGGGTGCTCTCCGAGAGAACGCTTGAGCGTGTCGGCTCCAATGACCCGGTCAAAGTGGACGTGCGTCTGATTGCCGCGACCAACAAATCCCTGCGGCGTCTGGTGGACGAGGGCAAGTTCCGCGAAGATCTGTTCTTCCGCCTGAACGTCGTCAAACTCGACATGCCCCCGCTCCGCAAGCGAAAGGAGGACATCGTCCTGCTGGCGAATGCCTTCTTACGCGAATCCGCCCGGGAGAACGGCCGCCCCTTCAAGACGCTGACAGATGAGGCCATGCAGGCCCTGCTGGCCTACTCCTGGCCGGGCAACGTGCGGGAACTCAAAACCGTGATCGAGCACGGCGTGGTCATGAGCAACGCGGCGCAGATCGAGCTGAGACATTTGCCCGGCTTTTTACTCCGGGCGGAGGCGTCGCCCGAGCCGGCCTCCACGGCGCATGCCGCGAATACTCCTCCCGGTTTGTCCCTTCCGGCTGCGGAAGAACCGGCTCGCCCCGCTTCCCTCGTGGAAGAAGGAGAGTCCCTCAACCTGCAGGAGATGGAACGCCGCCTGATTGACAAGGCGCTCTCCCTCAGCGGCGGGAACCGGACCAGAGCGGCGGAACTCCTCGGCATCAGCCGCCGGACGCTGCAGCGTAAACTGTTGGACATTTACGTCTCCAAATTGTAAGGTGAACGGACAGTGACGGGAGCCGTTCCGCTGAAAACGGAATCGACAAAAATATGGGTACAAAAGCGACAGAAAAGAAAGCGTTGAATTTCGAGGAAGCTCTGACTTCCCTGGAAGAAATCGTGAACGAGATCGAATCCAATCCGTTGGAACTGGAGGAGCTTGTCCAGCGGTACGAAAAGGGAATGAAGCTTTTGAACCAATGCCGGGCCATTCTGGACGAGACCAAAAAACGCCTGATCGTACTGAACCAGGCAGATCTGGAAGAAAAGGAAGCCCAGCCGGAAACCAACCGCCAAAACGACAGAAACGATGACCTCTCAGACTTCAGGCTCTCTTGAACTGCCTCCTTTACTGTCGGGTATCGAATCTCCGGAAGACGTCAAAAACCTCCCGGTCTCCCGTCTGGAAGAACTGGCCCGAGAAATACGGGAGACCCTGATTGCCAGCCTCTCCCGCACGGGCGGGCACCTCGGGCCGAATCTGGGCGTCGTCGAGCTGACCATCGCCCTGCATTATGTCTTCCAGACGCCCGACGACAAAATTCTCTTCGACGTATCGCACCAGGCCTACATCCACAAAATGCTGACGGGCCGGGCGGCCCGCATCGACACCATCCGGCAGTTTGGCGGATTGAACGGCTTCATGCTCCGCTCCGAGTCTCCGCACGACGCCTACGGCGCGGGGCACGCGGGTACGGCTCTCTCCGCCGCGCTGGGCCTGGCCTCCGCGCGGGACCTGCGGGGAACGCAGGAGAACGTCATCGCCGTGGCCGGGGACGGGGCCTTTACCTGCGGCCCGACCCTCGAGGCTCTCAACAACATCTCCGACGCGACCAAAAAGCTGATTGTCGTCCTGAATGACAACGAATGGTCGATCGACAAGAATGTCGGCTCTCTCGCGCGTTATTTCAACGCCCTGCAAACCTCCGAAACCTACGGCTGGCTGAGACAAAAAGCGGGCGAGTTCGCCTCGCACGTCGGCGGCCCCGCCGTGAAAAAACTGGCGCAGAAGGTAGAGCAGTCCGCGAAAAACATGCTCTTCCCGTCCATGCTGTTCGACAAATTCGGTCTGCGCTATTTCGGGCCGCTCGATGGGCATGACATCCCCCTGCTGATAAAAACCTTCGAATATTTGAAGACACTGGACTCCCCCGTCCTGCTCCACATTATTACGGAGAAGGGCAAGGGCTACGCCCCGGCTCTCGAAAACCCCATGAAGTTCCATGGCCTCGGGACCTACTCCATCGAAGACGGCTCGACGCCCTGCGGCACCCATCCGACCTATTCGGAAGTATTCGCCCGCACCGTCACCCGCTTCGCCGCGGAAGACGAATCCGTCACAGCCATTACGGCGGCCATGCCGGGCGGGACGAAACTCGATATTTTCAAAAAAGAGTTCCCCGACCGCTACTTCGACGTCGGCATCGCCGAGGAGCACGCCGCCGTCTTTGCCTGCGGACAGGCCGCCCTGGGGCTGAAGCCCTACCTGGCCATTTACTCCACCTTTATGCAGCGGGCCATAGACATGATCTTCCACGACGCGGCCCTGCAATCCCTGCCCGTGCGTTTCTGCATGGACCGGGCGGGCCTGTCGGGCGACGACGGCCCCACGCACCACGGCCTGTTTGACATAGGCATGCTGCGCCACATCCCCAACCTCATCTTCATGCAGCCCCGGGACGAGGCGGAGCTGGTCAACATGCTGTGGACGATGAACCATATCAACGACCTCCCCAGCGTCATCCGCTACCCGAGAGGAGAGGGCCGGGGCGTACCCCTGCCGGAAACGCCGGAACTGCTCGAAATAGGCCGCGCGGAAATCGTACAGGACGGGACGGACATTGCCCTGTTTGCCCTCGGCGGCCTGTTTGAACTGGCGGAACAAGTCAGGGACATCCTGCAAGACCGGGGCCTGAGCGTCGCTCTGATCAACCCCCGCTTCATCCGCCCGCTCGATGCGGAGTGCCACGCGCGCTATGCGCGCCAGTGCCGCCTGCTCGCTGCCTTTGAGGACCATGTCATCACGGGCGGCTACGGCTCCGGCGTACTGGAGTGCCTGAATGCCCATGACCTCTCCACCCCCTTGGTACGTATCGGCTGGCCCGACGAATTCGTCGAACACGGCACCGTGGACATGCTGAGACAGAAACACGGCCTGACTCCCGAGGCGGTCGCCGCGCGCCTGCTGGCGCGATGGGAATCGCTCAAGGCGTGAGAAAAATAAACGGGGCGGTCTTCGTCCTTCCTCTGCTGACCTCTCTGTTTCAATCCCTCAGCCGCCAGGGCCTCTCCAGGCGGCAGGAGTCGAGCAGAGCCTCGTCGCGGAGCAATTCCCCGGTCGGGCCGTCTGCGACCAGCTCTCCCTTTCGGAGAACCAGAGTCCTCGGGCACACATCAAGCGCCAGATCCAGATCATGCGTAGCAATAATGCGGGTATGGGAAAAACGCTTGAGCAGATCAATCAGCCGCCTCCGGGCGTAGGGATCGAGATGGGAACTCGGCTCGTCCATGACCAGAATGTCCGGTTCCATGGAGAGCACGGCGGCGATGGAGACAAGCCGCTTCTCGCCGCCGGAAAGACGGTGGGGAGACTTGTGGCGCAGCCCGGGCAGACCCACCGTCTCCAGCGCGCGGGAGACCCGGTGCTCCACCTCTTCGGCGGGCAGACCGAGATTCTGCGGGCCAAAGGCCACATCCTCCCCGGCGGTCGGCATGAAAAGCTGGTCGTCGGGATTCTGAAACACCATCCCCACGGTGCGGCGTATCTGCGCGAGCGTCCCCGGCACAAGAGGCATGTCTCCGATGCGCACCTCGCCCGACCGGGGCGACTTGACGCCGTTCAGATGCGTGAGCAGGGTCGATTTGCCCGCGCCGTTGCCGCCGATCACGGCGACCGCCTCCCCGTGCGTGGCGCGGAAGGAGACGTTTTTCAGCGCGGATGTGCCGTCCGGGTAGGTATAATTCAAACGGATAACCTCGACAAGATGGTGGCTCATGAGAAAAAAAAGTGAAAAAGCCGCCCCGTCAGAGCGGAAAAATTATACAGCCGGAACAGAAGAAACAGCGCAAGCCAGCCCAGAACATAACAGAAATCCTTCCCCCCGAACGGGCGGGAACCTGGAGCCGGGAGCGAACCTTGGAAGCCCCTGGACAGAAGCGACTGGTGAATGCGGTCGGCCCGCTCCATGGCGCGCAGGAGCAGATGCCCGGTCAGGGAGCCCCAGGCGCGGAGCCCCATGCCCCGGCTGCCGAAACTCCGAAGCGCGCGTGCCCGCATCATCCGATCCGCCTCCTCCAGCAAAACGTGCAGATAGCGGTAAAGAAACAGTAGCTGGGCCGTGAGCAAATCGGGCAGACCGAGCTGCCCCAGAGCGCGGCAGAGCGCGTAAAACCCGGTCGTCGAGAGCAGGACGAGACTCGTCAGCACCGCCAGCAGGCCGCGCAGAAGAATGGAACAAAAAGAGACCCAGCCGCCCGATATGGCAACCTCGCCGACGCGGAGCAGGGGCGCCGTATCAAACCACGGGTTGAACAACCCGATCAGCGCGGCAAAGGGCAGGGCGATCAACGCCCGTTTGAACAAATAGGCCGCCGGGAGCCCCGCCCGGCGTATCAGCAAAACAGGGTACAAAAAAAAGGGAATCAGCTGGGAAACCGCGTATTTGCCCAGCGACAGGGCCAGCACGAGGAACAGAAGCGTCGTCAGAAGCTTGACCCGGGGATCGAGACGATGAATCGGAGAGTCCCTCCGGGACAACTCCTCCATACGGTCGAGATCCAGAGCCGCCTGTTCCAGTAGAGCCATGAATAAGTGCGGTCAGGGGAACCTTTGCGCGTCTCAGCAGGAGGGAAGAGGCGTTTTCCTTTTCCAAGGCAGGCCCAGCAGAAGCAGCAGGATAAAAACAATCCCGCCGCCAATCAGGCCGGAGAGACTCGTACCTTCATTCACCTGCGGCCAGACCGCCGCTTCCGCTTCGGCGGCCGGGGCCTCCTCTGCGGTCTCCGGGGCGCGGAAACCGTAATCAGGCAAAAAGGCCGTTTTCTCCTGAACGCGGGCGAGAGACTGGTAAACGGGCCGCTCCGGCGCGGCCAGCTCCTCCCGCTGTGAAACACGGCTCGCCGCCCACTCCAGCCCGTCGGGATGGGACGAGGCGAACCAGGACAGTACGCCGCCGATCAGAACCGCCAGAAGAGCCAGAGAAAACAGCAGGGGCCGCGCCGCGCCGCGTTTGCCGGGAGAGGTCGCGGCGGGCAGGGGCATACGGGCGGACGGCTCCAGCAGAGAAGGCTGCATCGCGCGGACAAACAGAATGACGGCGGCCGTCGCCAGACCCTCGACCGCTCCGATAGCCAGATGTATCGGCTGCATCAGCAGGACGAACTGCCGGAAGGGCAGCTCGGAAATCCCCGACAGCCGCGTTTCCAGAACCACGCCGAACGCGCCCAGCTGCAGCCCGGCGATCGCCGCCAGAAAACAGGCCCAGAAAAGCCTGTTCCTCGAAACGGGAGACACAGCCCCCGCAAGGGGCTTGTAGATCAGGGGCCAGGCCGCCAGACAGGGCAGCACGCCGAGATTGAACACATTGCACCCGAGGGCCAGCAGCCCCCCGTCCGCAAAAAACAGGGCCTGTATCGCCAGAATGGACGTAATCGTCAAAAGCGCCGCCCACGGGCCGAGCAGGGCCGCCAGCAGAATGCCCCCGCCCAGATGCCCGCTGGACCCCGTCCCCGGAATGGAAAAATTGATCATCTGCGCGGCGAAAACAAACGCGCCGAGCACACCCATCAGGGGGGCGGCCTTTTCCGTGTACTCTTCCTTGACCTTTTTGACGCTGACGGCCACGAGGGCCGCCGAGGCGATCCAGAGAACTCCTCCCACTTCGGGAGAGATGAGGGCGTCTGACATGTGCATGACTCGAGAGGGGGGGGGGCTAAGG
>CAZNVW010000115.1:0-8793 GCA_964576595.1 uncultured Verrucomicrobiales bacterium | reverse complement strand
GGCGGAGTCGGCGGGAGCAGCCGGAGCCTCGGGCTCCACCATCTTTACGGGCGCTTCCTTGTCGGTGATCGCCTTGTACAGCTGGGGATAGTAGTGCCAGCCAGCCAAAGTGCACAGGATAACGAGGGCCATTATAATGAGAAGTCTCATGAATCAGTCAATAGAGGTTTACCGGGTTTATTTTGCGCTATTTCTGAATTATTGTTAAGACAAATCTTCATCCCTCCAGACAATGTCACGTATTTGTTGCGTAATACCGTTTCCCAAAAAAGACTTGTTCTCTCATTGTGTGCTCGCCGTAAATTCCTTTTGGACAGTTTCTTCTTGATAAAAGAATAAATTTCTAGACACAAAGTTATTAGTGGAGTTTACTCTTTTTTGTAATGGATGGCTTCCTCTCGCAAGAGGCTATCCATTGCCCCGCCCTCTTGATAATAGCCCTCAGGGTTTAACGCCAAGTTGCAAAAATGAACAAAAAAATACGAGTACTCAAATTGGGATGGGAGTTTCCCCCTCTCATCAACGGCGGTCTCGGCGTAGCCTGTCTCGGCCTGGCAAAGGCCCTGTCCAAAAAAGTCGATCTCAGCGTCATCGTTCCCAAGTCCGACACGAGCGTCACTTATGACGGGTTCCAACTTACCGGAGTAAACAATCTTCATCTGGAGCAACTGGAGGCGGTAGAGCAGCGGTACACCTATGAAAGTTTTTCCCAGGTTCTTCATGCCCCCATCAGTCTGGATCCCTATGCGAGCTATGAGGGAGACGGAGAAAGCATCCGGGTGACAAAGGAAGGCGTCATCGCGTTTTCCAAAACGACGTCCGATGATTTGAACCTGTTCCAGTCCAAGGAGGATCTTTACGCAGGCGATCTCGCCCGCAAAGTAATCGAATATTCCAAAATCGCGGCCAAGCTCGCGCTTCAAATGGACTTCGACATCATTCACGCCCACGACTGGCTGACCTATCTGGCGGGCGTGGAAGTCAAAAAAGCGACCGGCAAGCCCCTCGTCCTGCATCTGCACGCCTCCCAGTTCGACCGGGGCGGCGCAGACGCCCGCGGCTGGATCTACGAAATTGAAAAATTCGGCATGGAGCAGGCCGACGCCGTCATTCCCGTCAGCAAATACACGGGCACCATCGCCAGCGGGCACTACGGCATCGACCCCGCCAAAATCTACCCGATCCATAACGGGGCGGACCCCGTCACCCCCTACCGGGGCAAAAAGAAGTTCCCGGAGCAGCTTGTCCTCTTCCTGGGCCGCCTGACTGCGCAGAAGGGGCCTGAGTTCTTCCTGCAAATCGCGGCCAAAGTCCTCGAAAAAACGGACAACGCCCGTTTCGTCATGGCCGGCACGGGAGAAAAACTCCGCCAGCTGATCGAGACCGGAGCCTTCCGGGGCCTCGGCGGCAAGTTCCACTTCACGGGATTCCTGAACAAGCAGAAAGTCAACGATCTGCTCTCCATTACGGACATCTACTGCATGCCCAGCGTGTCGGAGCCCTTCGGCCTCTCGGCTCTCGAGGCCGCCCAGTTCGGCATCCCGGCAGTCATCTCGAAGCAGTCCGGCGTCGCCGAAGTCATGCAGGGCGCCCTGATGGCCGACTTCTGGGACGTGGACATGATGGCCAACCAGATCGTACAGCTTATTGAAAACAAGGAACTGCGCGACCAGGTCGTCAAACAGAGCGAACAGGATATCGCCGCCTCAACCTGGGACGCGGCGGCAGACAAAGTCATCAAGGTCTATGAAAAAATTCTGGGCCTCTCGGAATAAGACTTACCCCCCAACACGACCATGTCCACTATTTGTCTGAGCTTCCAGGCCCACCAGCCCAACCGTCTGGGAGCCTACGATTTCTTCAAGATTGGGGAACACGCCTTCTATGAAGACGACGAGCTGAACGCCCGCATCCTCGCCTCTGTCGCCGAGCGGTGCTATCTGCCGGCCAACCGCCTGATGAAGCAACTCATCGAGCTGTCCGACGGCCGGTTCCAGTTCGCGCTGGCCCTGAGCGGCACGCTGCTCGAGCAGTGCTTCAAAAACCGCCCCGACGTCATCGAGTCCTTCAAGGATCTGCTCTCGACCGGAAATGTAGAGTTGCTGGCCATGCCCTATTACATGAGCCTCGCCTCCGTCTATAGCCCCGATGATTTTGCCACAGGCGTCAAAAAACACAGGGAGCTCTGCAAAAAACTCTTCGGCCAAGCTCCCAAAGTCCTCTGGAATACCGCCCTGGCCTACTCCGACTCCATCGCCCGGCAGGCGGCGTCCATGGGAATGACGGGAATATTCGCCGACGGCGTGGACTATGTCCTCAACGGCCGCAGCAACTGCGAACTGTACACAGCCCCCGGAGTCACGGAGTGCGCCACCCTGTTCCGCCACCAAAGCCTGTCAACCGATCTCGAGACCCGCCGGACAGATCCCTCCTGGGCGGCCTACCCGCTGTCTCCCGCCACATTCGGCTCCTGGCTCTCCGCCCCCCAGGGCAGCCTCATCAACCTGTGTCTGGACTACGAGATCATCGGCGACCTTCAGGACGAGTCCACCGGCGTCTTCTCCTTCTGGCGAGAGCTGATCGACAACCTCCTCTCCTCGGGCAACCGCTTCGTCACCCCCTCCCGGGCGGTGGAAACGATCGCGCCCGCCGGAGAGTGCTCCTGCCCGGATGTCATCACCACAGGCGCCTATCACACGACTCACGACTGGCTGAGCAATGTCCTGCAAAACGAGGCCATTACAAAAATCTACCAGATCGAGCCCGGCGTAAAGGCCTGCGGCGACCCCGACCTGCTGGATACATGGCGCAGGCTCCAGACGGCCGACCATTTCCTCTACATGTCTCCGGAGGGCAGCCGATTCTCCCCCTTCAGCAACCCCTATGACATGTACATCAGCTATATGAACGCCCTGGCCGACCTGCAAATACGCGTCACCCGCGTTTGCGAACTCCAGAATATGACCAGGCACACGGGACTGGCCTGAATCACTCTCTCCTCTCATTCAGGCCCGGTTCCCCACATCACGGAGAACCGGGCTTTTTATTTACCCCGATCCTCATTATATGGAATTCATTAAAATAGAACGAACCGATTCTCCCCTTTTCCCGGCGTTGAGAGACATTTACGAAGCCAGCTTTCCGCTCTCTGAGCAAAGAAGCCTCCGGCTGCAGGAACTGGCCCTGAAAGACCCGGGATACGAGCTTCTTGCCGTCGTCGAGGAAGGCCGGGTTCTGGGATTGATCGGAAGCTGGAACCTCTCCGAATTCGTTTATCTGGAACATCTCGCCTTTTCTCCGGAGTGCCGGGGCAAGGGCCTGGGCAGCCGCGCCCTGTCTTCCTACATCGCCGGCAAGACCCTGCCCGTCATTCTGGAAATAGACCCGCTGATCGACGATATCTCAAGACGCCGTCTGGGCTTTTACCAGCGGCTCGGCTTTGTCCTGACTCCGCATATACACATCCAGCCGCCTTTCCACAGCCGCTTCGCCCCCCTCTCCCTGCTTATTTTGAGCCAGGGGCGGGCCATAGACCGGGAAGAATACGACCGCTTCAACAAGGAGTATCTGGAGCGCGTCATGAACTTCCGGCCCGAATAGCCGCCCAACCCTGTTTTCCCATGGACGATTCTCCCTCCAGGGCAAGTCTCGTAGCCGCCTGCGGCCTCTATTGCGGAGCCTGCCGCCGCTATCGGAAAGGCGACTGTCCCGGCTGCCGGAAAAATAAAAAGGCCTCATGGTGCGGCGTACGCGCCTGCTGCCAGGAGAAGGGGTACGCAAGCTGCGCGGACTGCACGCAGACCGGACTGGCCGACTGTAAAAAGTTCAACCACTGGGTCGGCAAAGTATTCAGCCTTCTGTTCCGCTCGGATCGCGCGGGCTGCGTCAGGCGCATTCGCGAGGCGGGGTATGAGCGGTTCGCCCGGGAAATGGACGCCGCGGGCAGCCAAAACCGCCCCGTTTCCTGAATATTCCGTCTTTTCAGCGGCCGCCCGCAAAGGGCTGAACCGGCGTCTCGCCCTCCATGGAGACATTCTCAATAATACGATTCAGCTTGTCTTCGGAAATCGAGCCGACAAATTCACCCACCTGATTGCCCTTCCGGAAAATCAATACTTTCGGAACGGCCGTCAGCGTGTATTTTTGCGCCATTTCAGGAAACAGGTCGGCATTGACGCGCAAAACGCGAAGGCGGGGTTTTTCTCTCAGCGAGACGCCTTCCAAAAGCGTGGAGAATGTTTTGCAATGCTCGCACCAGTCCGCGTAAAACAGCACAAAAACAAGATCGGCGTCCTTGAATGTCTGCCCCAGAGGCGTTTCTCCGCCTTCCCATTCAATGATGCGGGGCTCGACCTCTTTTTTGACCTCCTCCTTCTTCGGCTCCCTGGGTTTGATAATCTTCGGTTTGGGCTGGGGCGCGGGCGGCGGCTTGGGGGCGGTATTCTTCTCCTTGCGAAAGTCGCAGGAAGACAGCAGACCGACCGCCAGCAAACTGAACATGATCCGGACAAACATCATGGCTTCGTTTCTGCCTGAAACGGCGCGCGAATTCAAGCACTACCTCCCAAATGCGCCCGCCCCGTTCTCCTGCCGGGCAAATATCGCGACAGGCAAAAAAAGCGGCCCGGAGATTCTCCGGGCCGCCCGAGTGAGAGGTGAATGATTATTTCTTGTTCACCGGGATGATTTCCAGCTCGGCGCAGGAGGCGTAATCGGCGCCTTTCACTTCGCTGAGAGCGTTGAACTGGAAGTAGCGGGCCTTGACCGGGGCCTTGAAGAGGGCCTGCTTCAGGTCGCCGTTGTTTTCAAAGGTGCCTTCCGCCTCCGTCTTCCAGGTCTTGCCGTCCTGACTGACCGCCACCGAGTACCTGGCGACGCGGCCGTTGGCGTTGCCGTCCTGGCGGGGCAGATAGGTGATGCCCTGGAACTCGCGCTCCTTGCCGAGGTCGATTTCGAACGTATGCGGGTACTTGGTCAGCGTGACGCCATACTGGGAGTGCCAGTAGGTGTCGGGGTCGCCGTCAATGGCCTTTTCCGCGCCTTCGCCGGGTTCTTCGCTCGGAGCCGTCTTGATCGTGTAGGTCTCGCTGCGGGAGACCATCGTCATGTCCAGAGCGGCTTCGGGCACACGAATCGTGGCCAGGGTGTCGCCTGTTTTGACCGGACGGAGGGAGAAGGACATCACATAGGGCTTGTTTGCCTTGATGATGTCGCGATCCATCGGGCCGGGGCCGCAGGAGGCGCCGCCGAGGCCGCGAGTGGCGGCGGAGAGCACCAGTACGGTCTTGTCGACATCCTTGGGCAGAGCCACGGGGTGCTTCGCCAGAGTCAGCTCGCTCGAGGTATAGGGCAGAGCGGAGAAGGCAAAGGGCTTGCCCAGCGTGCCGACGAGGAGACCGTTGCCGGAGTCGTCGGTGAGGGCCACCCAGCGGGTGTCTTCATGGGTGCCGCAGTCCTGGGTTCTGCCGTACTTGACGACAGAATCTTTTGCTGTGGTCTTGTACTGGCCGATGAGAGCTCCCGTCTTGCGGTCGGGATAGTTCTCCTCCGGCCCTGCGCCGTAGTAGGTGACTTCGCTCAGGGAGGCGGGGAACTGGAGCTCGTAGCCGATGCGGGGCAGCTCCATGGGGTTGCCTCTCGGCAGCAGCACGGACTGGCAGGCCAGCGTGCCGTCGGCGTAAACGGTCCACTCCGTGTTGACGACAAAATGCGTATTCGCGTCATTGAGTTTACGATCGCTCTTCTCGATGCGGGTCTGCTTGTTGCCGGTGCCGTCGTAGTCGATCAGGTCTTCCGAGGCTTTTCCGGTTACTTTCATCGACTGCTTCACGGTCACGGTGTTGCCCGTCGCGGTGACGTCGCTGGAGATCAGCTCGCTCTGCATATCGCGGAACCCGGCTTTGATCCAGGCGCTGCCGAGCCCCACTTCGTTACTGGAGGGGCAGCGGAAGACGTTGACAGACATCGGCGTCTTGAGCAGCTCCTGGCCGTTCAGCTTGTAGCTGGACAGGGAGCCCGACTTGGGATCAAACGAAACGGAGAAGTTCTTCCCCTCGATGACGCTCTTGTTGTCCGTCAGTTTCAGCTTGCCGGAAGGCGCCTTGAAGAGATCCTTGTCCGAGTTCGGATTGGTCAGAGCCATCTGGTCAAAAGCGATGGTAAAGCCCTTGGGCGCCCAGCCCATGTCCTTCTTGAGGCTGTATTCCACACGCAGGGCGTATTCCGCCCCCTTGTCCATGGTCTTGGGCAGGAAGTCCGCGGGGATCTCCACCGTCTGACGGGGGCCGACCGCGGGGAGTTTCAGCTCTCCTTCGGAGATGATCTTGCCGTCCCGGAGCAGGGACCAGCGCGCGTCATAGCCGGAGAGGTCCGTGAAGTGGTTCTTGTTGAAGACCTTGATCTTGCCGTCCGGGTTCATGGTCGTCTTGATGTACTGGAGGACGTGCTTCACTTCCGTGTAGCCCGGCTCGGGAGTACGGTCGGCCAGAATGGTGCCGTTCATGACGAAGGAGCCGCTGTTCGGCTCGTCGCCGAAGTCGCCGCCATAGCAAATTTCCTTGTCGCCGTTGGGCAGGGTACGGTAGAGGCCCTGATCGACCCAGTCCCAAATGGAAGCGCCCATGATGCGGTCCGAGGTTTCAATCGCCTCCCAGTAGTCGGCGAAGTTGCCCATGGCATTGTTCATGTTATGGGCGAACTCGGAGATGTAATAGGGTTTCGGGTATTTTTCGTTCGCCGCCATGCCCTGCACCCATCCGACAGAGGGGTACTGGTTGGAGCCCAGATCGACGAGGTCGTTGTTGCGCTCGTAATGAGTCGGCCGGGACAGGTCGCGGGCCTTGATGGTTTTTTCCGCAATCTGGAAGTTCCGGCCGGGGCCGGCTTCATTCCCCAGAGACCACATGACGACCGAGGGATTGTTCTTGTTCCGCTCTACCATCGACATGATGCGATCCACATGGGCCGGCAGCCACTCTATGGGATGGGAGAGAGACGCCTCGCCGTAATAATAGCCGTGAGACTCGACATTGGCCTCGTCCTGCACATAGATGCCGTGCTTGTTGCACAGGTAGTAGAAGTAGGGATCGGTCGGATAGTGCGAGTTGCGGACATGGTTGACGTTGCCCTGCTTGAGCAGCTGCACTTCCTTTTCCATGACTTCACGGGGGACGAAATGCCCATATTCCGGCGTGCTTTCATGACGGTTCACGCCCTTCATCTTGACGGGCTTGCCGTTGACGAGGAATTTGGTGTCCTTGATGACGACGTTGCGGAAACCGAGCTGGGAGGAGACCATTTCGACGACTTTGCCCTCCTTGTCCTTGAGCTCCAGAACGAGCGTGTACAGGTTGGGCTCTTCGGCGGACCAGAGTTTGGGCTTGGCGTAATAGGCCAGCAGGGAGGTCTTGTAGTTCTTCTGCCCGGTCAGATCGATTTTTTTCTCGGCCGCGCTGCGTTCCGGTACCTTCTTGGTGCTGAGATCAACGGGAGCGACCAGCTTGTTGTCGGCGTCGTACAGGGCCATGGAGACCGTGCATTCGCCTACATTCATGCTTCTCGGGAAAAGGTTCTGGAAGTCCACGTCCACAAGCACGCGCCAGTCTCCATTCACATTGCCGGGGTTTGTCGGGCTGACGGGCAGGTAATTGCCGTCCCAGGTATCTTCGGGGCTGGTGTGGACAAAGAAGTCGCGGATATGGAGCTTCGGCAGGGCGTAGAGAGACACCGTGCGGAAAATGCCGGAGAGGCGGAACATGTCCTGGCACTCAAGGTAGGCTCCGTCGGAGTGGCGGTACACTTCCGCGGCCACGACGTTTTTGCCCTTCTTGAGGTAGGGGGAAATGTCGAACGCGGCGGGGTTGCGGGAGTCTTTCGAGAAGCCGACATAATGCCCGTTGATCCACAGGTAGAAGAAGGAATCAACGCCGTCGAACTGCATGTAGATTTCGCGGCCATCCCAGTCGGCGGGCACTTCGAACTCCGTGCGGTAGGAGCCGACAGGGTTGCGCGCCTCGTAATTGGTATAGTTCTGGGGCGGCGTGTCCATGACACGGGGCCAGTTGCGGGCAAAGGGATAGGGCTGGTTGGAGTAAATGGGCGTGCCGAAGCGTTTGCCTTCCTTTGTCGCGCCTTCCGCCTGCCAGGAGCAGGGAACCTTGATGTCGTTCCAGCCGCTCACGTCATACTCGGGCTTGAAAAAGTCCTTGGGACGGCTGTCCGGGTCCTTGGCCCAATTGAATTTCCATTGCCCGTCAAGACTCTTCCACCATTTGCTGTTCTCGGGAAGAATCTTCAGGGCGGAATCAAGATCGGAAAAGCTTGTAAACCAGGCGCGGGCTGGTTCCTTGTTCAAATTCAGGTTCTGTTCCTGCTGCCATTCCATGCCGGTGGGAGCGCCGTTGTCTTCGGGAGAGGCGGCGTTGCCCGTCCATGTGGAGACAGCCAGAGCCGTCCCCATCAGTAGCCAGTGATTCAATGTTCTCATAATGACTAAAAACGCACACGACAATCGTGTTGCGCATTATACGATTGTAGCTAGCGTATTCTTGCAAAAAGAGCAAAGACTTTCTTGCCCATGGCGGAAATCTTCCTGTTTTTTTCCTCCCGGATTTCTGAATCTTTTCCTCGTACAATGTACCGCACGACAGCGCAGGCAAAGTGCGCTTCATTAAAAAAATGATTCTATCTGTAAAAATAGGTTGCCAAAATTCACCGGCTTCTGTAGATTCCTGCCGCACACAGGTTAACACGCGGTTAGCTCAGTGGTAGAGCACTACCTTGACACGGTAGGGG
>CAZNVW010000114.1:0-8845 GCA_964576595.1 uncultured Verrucomicrobiales bacterium | reverse complement strand
AGCCTTCCTCTGCTTGTGATAAGCCACCTTGAACTCTCCGTTGAACTTGTCTTTCTCGAATTTCTGCTCCGCCTCTTCCAGCTTGCTCAGAAGAGCGGCCTTCTCCTGCTCCAGCTTTTTGATCGCGTCTTCCTGCGATTGAGCCCGGGATTGAGCTTGCGGCGTCTGCTCCCGTTTCCCTTCCACACGGCACAAGGCTACATCCAGCTTGTCCAGAAAAACCTGAATACTTTCCCTCTTTTCATTCAAATCGCGCTCAATAGCCGCCCGGTTGCTCTCCTCTGCCTGGGCTAGAAGCCTGTCCGCCTGCTCCAACTCACGCTCGCGCAGAGTAACTTGCTTGCGAGCGGAAACAAGCTGCGCGCTGGACTCACTCATCCTCCGCTTTATCTCTTCAATCCTCTTTTCCTGTGCGTCCCTCTTGACCTCGAACTCCCGGCTTATCTTTGAAATCAGGCACTCAACCTCTTTTCCGAGTTTTTGAGTATAAGCATGATAGCAATACCATCCTCCGCCCAGAAGAGCCAGAAACAGGAAAAAAGAAAAGAATCGTTTCATAAAAATAGCAACATCCTTTCTAAAAGAAACTTCCCTACGAAACAATAAAAAACCTCCCGGAAAAAATACCGGGAGGTGTTAATGAAAATCATGGAGCCGGATGTCGGGATTGAACCGACGACCGTCCGATTACAAATCGGGTGCTCTACCGCTGAGCTAATCCGGCTTATGAGGCGCTCTTCCGAGGGGGGGCGTGAAAAGCTGAGGGACTCTAGCCGCAAGGGCAGGGGTTTGACAAGAAATAAATGCGCCGTTTTCCTGATAAGTGGGGAGAAATCACTTCTCCGCCCGGTCAGGAGAGGATTTTGCGGCGCACGGAGTGGCGTTTCAGTTGCAGTTCGTTCCACTCCTGCGTCAGTTTTGACTCGGCAATGATGCCGCACCCGGCGGGCAGATAGAGGCGATGCTGATCCCAGAGGATGTCGCGGATGGCGACGAGGCACTGGAAGCGGCCCTCGTGCAGCAGGCCAAAGGGTGCGCCAAAGAGGGAGGGGCAGTGCAGCTGGTCGCGCCAGCCGTATTGCAGGGCAAGTGTTTCCTGGGTGCGGGGCAGGGGGCCGAGGGCGGGCGTAGGGTGGAGTTTTTCCACCAGTTCGTTGAGAGGGATTTCCCGGTCGAGTTCCACGCCGAGAAAGGTCAGGAAGTGGATCAGTTTTTTCAGGTCGATGATTTGCCGGGGTGAGCGGGAGACTTTTCCGTAGGCGGAGAGTTTTTCCATCAGGGATTGGACGACGTACTCGTGTTCCCGTATTTCCTTGCGGTCGAGCAGGAAGAGGGCGGCGTCCTCCTGTCGGGCGGTTCCCGCCAGAGCCATGGTTCTCAGTTCTCTTTTTTCCTGCAAGAAGAGGAACTCCGGCGAGGCCCCGGCAAAGCCTTCTTCTTTTTTCCACCAGGCGTAGGGGAAGAGGGGATTGCCCTGATGGGAAAAGGCGGCCAGCAAATGCCCCGGCACCCGGTCGCCGGGGGTGCGCTCCCAGGTTTCGGTGACGACCGGGACAGCTTTTTGGAGAACTCCCTGATGCATGTGCTCCAGCATTTCATGGAAGACATGGGCAAAGTCCGCCGAATCGGGGACAATCCAGTGTTCTTTTTTCAGGGGAGCTGTTTCGAGTGTGGAGACCGGGAGTTCCTGCGGGGAGAGTTCTTTCAGCCGGGACGGGATTTTCCAGGGGGTCTTCTCCGTCAGTTCGTAATTGTTGATGTAAAATGCCGAGCTGTTCGATGGCGGTTCCGCACTTTCCCGGAAGGGGCCTTCTCCCAGGTAAAAGCGTCCGTCAGGGCCGCACAGGTAGGCCCCTTCCTCCATGTTGAATGGAGAGCCGGGAGATGCTTCGGCGGGAGTCATGGGTTAAAAAAGAGTCCCCTGTTCTTCCGGCTCCGGGGGTGTTTGTTTCGGGGCGGGGTGTTCTGCTGTAGCCGATGTGTCGGCTACTGTTTGTCCGTGAGTCTGCGCCGTCTGGGGGGCGGCCGCGTCATTTTCCGCGGGCGCGGCCGGTTCTTCTGTTGTTTCCGGCACAAAACGGGTGATTTTTTCCACGGCATGTTTGGTCACGATGTTTCCCTTGGCTCCCCGGTTTTTGATGGCGAGGTCGCCAAAGTTGAACTGGCGGACGAGGTTGCGCATTCGCAGGGCAGCGCGCAGGTGGATGTTCAGGATGACTCGTGAGCTTTCCTCCGCCGTGTCATGTATGGAGAAGTGGAAGATTCTCGATCCCGGGGTTCCCGGCAGGAGGTCGTATTCTTTTTCACGGGTAATGCCGCCGACTTGAAATTTCTTGGCCATCAGGGGGCCGTCGCGGCCGTCCCGGTAAACGAGGTTATAGACGGGGTCTTCGTTCTTTTTAAACAGGGCGAAGTGCAGGAGTTTTTTGCCGGCGAAGAATTTCTCCGTGATGCGGACGATACGCATTTTGCCGTCCATGCCGATGATGATGACATCGTCGAGTGTGGAGCATTTGCTAATCGGGTTGCCCTTTTTGACTCCCCAGCCGGCAAATCCTTCTTCATCCAGATAGAGAGTTTCCGTTGCAGCGGCGACTTCCGCACGGTCCACGGTGGAGAAGGAGGATATTTCCGTTTTGCGGGGGAATTGGTCTCCGTATTTTTTGCGGATGTCCTCAAACCAGCGGATAGTGTAGCGGGTGAGCTGGGAGAGGTTTTTTTCCGTCTGGGCGATGTCCTTGTCGAGGGATTTGATTTCTTCTTCCGCTTTGAAGGAGTCAAATTTGGAGATGCGCTTGATCTTGATTTCCGTCAGGCGTATCAGGTCTTCTTCCGTGACTTCCCTCTTCAGTTTGGACTTGAAGGGGGTCAATCCCTTGTCGATGGCTTCCAGCACGGCTTCCCAGGTCGTGCATTCTTCGATGTCCCGGTAGATGCGTTCTTCGATAAAGATTTTTTCGAGAGAGGAAAAATGCCAGGTTTCGTTGAGTTCTTCGAGGCGGATTTCCAGTTCCTGCCGCAAGACGTCTTTTGTCTTGTTGGCGCAGTAGCGCAGGATTTCCGAGACGCCGATAAAGGAGGGTTTCTGGTCGATGATGACCGTTGCGTTCGGGCTGATGGAGATTTCGCAGTCGGTAAAGGCGTACAGGGCCTGGATGGTCTGCTCCGCATCGGTCCCGGCGGGCAGGTGGACGAGGATGTCGGCGTTTTCCGCCGTATTGTCCTCGACTTTGGCGATTTTGATTTTTCCCTTGTCCGCCGCCGTCAGGATGCTTGAGATCAGGCTGCTCGTGCTGATGCCGAAAGGGACTTCCGTGATGCGGATGAGTTTTGCGCTTTCTTTGCCAAGGCGTGCGCGTACGCGTACCCGGCCGCCTCCTCGCTGGCCGTCGCGGTAGTCGGTCGCATCCATGATGCCTCCGGTCGGGAAGTCGGGCAGCAGTTCGAATTCTTCGCCCCTCAGGGCCGCGATGGCTCCCGTGATGAGTTCGTTGAAGTTGTGGGGCAGGATTTTGCAGGCGAGGCCTACGGCTATGCCCTCGGCGCCCTGCGCGAGGAGCAGGGGAAACTTGACGGCAAAGGTGACGGGCTCCTTGTTGCGTCCGTCATAGGAGAGCTGCCACCGGGTGACTTTGGGGCTGAAGACGACGTCCCTGGCGAATTTTGTCAGCCGGGCCTCGATGTAACGGGGCGCGGCGGCGGGGTCTCCCGTCAGGATGTTGCCCCAGTTTCCCTGCGTGTCGATCAGCAGGCCCTTTTGTCCCAGTCCGACAATGGCGTCGCCGATGCTCGCGTCGCCGTGCGGGTGGTACTTCATGGTATCTCCGACGATGTTGGCGACCTTGTTGTAGCGGCCGTCATCCATTTTGTTCATGGAGTGGAGGATACGACGCTGAACGGGTTTGAAGCCGTCGTCTATGTGGGGAACGGCGCGCTCCAGTATGACGTAGGAAGCGTAATCCAGGAAATAGTCGGCGTACATGCCGGCTATGGTGAGGGGACTGGGAGTCTTTTCAGTGGACGGATTCATACGGAAGGAGGCGTTTGCCTCCGGAACGGGAAGCAAACGCCTGAGGAATTGAACCTTTTATTTGTCTTTTCGTCAATTCAATCCGGCTGTCCGGAGCGGACGAAAAGGGGGAAGGAGGGGGTGTTCAGAAGGGGCCGAACGCCCGGACGGAGTGGGGCGCCCGGGAGGATTGTTTGCGCTTCTGCTCCTGCGTTTGCGGAGCCGCGGGGACAGGCTGCGACGGCTGGACCGGGGTATATTGCTGCTCCGAGGGCGTATAGAAGGGGTCGCCGTCCTTGTAGGGGAGCAGACCTTCTTCCGCTGCTGCGGAGGAGACGGGTTCCGCAAAGTCCATGATTTCCGGAGTGACCTGGTAGCGGGAGCGCTCCTGTACCTGGCTGTTGTAGCCGTCCTTGTTATCCATGATAATCGTCGGCTGGATGAAGATCACGATTTCGCGTTCTTCCTGTTTTTTCTGCGTGGAGGAGAAGGCCCAGCCGAGCAGGGGAATGTCGGAGAGGATGGGGATGCCGACTTTTTGTTCCGACGTGTCCTTGGTAATCAGTCCGCCCAGGATGACCGTACCGCCATTCGGCACCGTGACCGTGGTCAGTATTTTTTGGGTGGAGAGGTTGGGCATTTCGTTGCCGTTGATCTTCTGGTAGCCGGTGATCTGGTTATTGGTCTGGCCTACTTGCAGGGTCACTTCCTTCTCACTGTTGACGAGGGGGATTACTTCGAGCTGGAGCACGACGTCCTTGTACCCGGTTTGCGCGTTTTGGGTCAGGTTGTCCCCGGTTCCCACGCCTGTCAGTGTGCCCGTGACCACGGCGACCTGCTGGCCGGAGTTGATGACCGCCTTGCGGTTGTTGACGGTGAAAATGGTCGGTCGGGAGAGTACGGAGAAGCGCCCGGTATCCATGGCGGCCCGGAGCAGGAAGTTGATGTTTCCGCCAAACTTGCCGTACAGGGAGAGCCCCGAGAGGTTGGCGAGTTTGGAGGGGTCGCTGCCTTCCGCCGTCGGGTTCCAGCCTGTGGAGGAGTTGAGGTCGGAGCCCGCCCAGGTAAAGTCTCCGCTCTTTTTGAGCGTAGATACCCAGTCGAGGCCGAATTCCCGGTTGTCGGTACGGCGGAATTGTCCGAAGATGGTCGAGATCATGACCTGCGGCCCCCGGACGTCGATTTTATCCAGCAGCTGGTTGATGGCTTCAATGCTTTGCGGCGGCCCTTGTACGACGATGCTGTTTGTAATCGTGTCGGCAACCAGGAGGGTGCGGCCGATGATGACCGAGTCGGGCGCTCCCGATTCCTGCGGATCCTTCAGCATGTCCGTGAGGCCGGAGGCGCTGCTGTTGCCGGTATTGCCTCCGTTGTTCCGGTTGTTCTGCGACATCCGGTTCTGGTTTTGGTTGTTTTTGTTCTTGTCGCCGTCCGGGTTCAGACGCTGCAGGGCGTTTTCCGCCACGGGCATGAAGTCCAGCACCGTCAGGTAGCAGAGTTTGCGGCGCAGGATGTTGCGCATATCGGGGGGGGTGTCAAACTCTTGAATCAGATTTTCCAGAAACAGGAGTTCGGAAGGCCGTCCCATCAGGAAGAGACGGTTTGTGCGTACATCGGGGATGATCTGGGCGGGGGTATCCGCCGCGCCTCCCTGGGTCATGTCCCCTCCCTGGCCGGGCGGCGGGGTGGCATTGGCCGAGGTCTGGGCGGCGCGCACGGACTGTATTTGACTGCTGCTGATGCTCCGGCGGGTCGTCGCGTTTTTTTGAGCCTCGGGCTGGGTGATTTTTTCCAGCGTGGTCGCGAGGGTTTCCACATCCGCATATTTGACGTTGACCCATTTGTTGGTGATTTGCTGGGGTACGTCTATGCTCTCCCTGATTTGCAGGAATTTGCGGATCAGGGAGGCATTTTCCGTGATGACCAGGGCGGAGGCATTGGGCACGGGAGTAATGGAGCCGTACTGGTGCAGTTTGGAAACGATGGCTTCAAAGGTTTTTTTCGCCTCGTCCGGGAGGATGGACTTGAGAGGCATGATGAAGGTGATAACGTTGTCCCCATCGGGAATGTCGGCCTCATCGGTGATGACGGGCACGCCTTCCGCCTTGGGGTTCCCGTTATTCTGGTTGATACTGTTTACATTGATGATTTTTACTTCATCCACGCCGCTCGGGACGATGGCGATGCCGTTCATCAGGAGGACTTTTTCAAAGGCCCGGGTGGCTTCTTCCTTGTCGTTCAGATCGCCGAAGACGACAATGTTGGCTTCGGCGGCCACGGCATTCGAGTCAACCAGAACTCTCTTGCCGGTCAATTGGCGGTATAGCTGGGCGATGTCATTGCCCGTGGCCTTGGGCAGGCTGATGGAGATGCGCTTGTTGTCGGGTGCGTCTGCGGCAGGCTGGGCGGGAGGATTTTGAGGAGCGTCTGCCGGGGCTGGAGCCTGCGCCCAGGCGGAGACCAGGGAAAGGAGGAAAAGGGCCGAGAAGGAAAAGGGCTTGCGGGACATGGGAGTAAAAGGAAAAAATCAGAGAAGGAGGAGCTGTTATTTGGCGGGTTTGGCAGGGCCGTTTTTGTTTTCCGGGCCGGGAGCCGGAGTGTTCTGGCGCGTTATTTTCAGGAATTTGGGGTCATAGGAGACCCAGCCTTCGACCGAACCGGCCAAACGCAGTTTGACGCGGTCCTGAAGGTAGCCTTCTCCGCGCTGTATTTCGAGGATTTCGATATTCTTGTTATTTGGTTCTCCCGATATAACCATGACACGGTCGCCCTGGTTTCGCTTGCTTTGCAAAATAACCACTTTTTTATTCGCGATTTCGGCGAATCCGCTCAGGGACCAGTCGTCCAGGGGGGAAATGGCTTCGGTCGCTCCCTTGTCCGTCGTTTTGACTGGTTCCGTAAAGGGAGAGTTCTGCCACATCCTGCCATAGTACGACGGCGAGCGCCGGGACGCCGGATTTTGCGCCAGCAGGGAAGGCGCAAGAAGCCCCAGAACACAGGCTGCGACAGAAAGGGAAAGAGCGCTTTTCATTTTTCAGGGGAAGGGGCAGGAGATTTTTCTACTTTATCGGATTTTTCTTCTTCCGTCGAGCTTTCCGGCGCCGGAATGTCGGGGGAGAGCCACTGTTCTACAAAGGCGCTGACTTTAACTAGCGTACGGTCCTTGTTGGGCTCTACGACGAGCTGGGTAACCGCACGGAACTTTTGAGGTTCGTTCATCTGGGTAATCCACTGGAACAGGGCCGTATCTGTGCAGGAGAAGCCCAATGATACACGGACTCGGGGATAGGCGCCCTCCGTCACGGCGGGCAGGAAGCTGACGGGCCTGGACGGGTCGATAATCAGCTTGCACCGTTCTGCGGCCGCCTTCACTTCATTGAATAGTTTGTTCTGCGCGTCTTCTACGGTAGAGGCCGTGACCGGATGTTCGGCAAACCAGTTGAGCGTCTGCGTCCAGTCGGCGCCTTCCTGCAGTATCTGGTCGCGTGTCTTCACTTCCTCCCTGAGTTTGATCACTTGATCTTCAAGAGTCTTTTTCTGCACCTTGTAGGAGGAGTAAAGGATCATGTTGAGGCCCAAAAAGGCGACAATTCCGAGCCCCGTCAGCATTTTCTTTTCTCGATCGTTCATGTGTCGTTATTTTGCGGGGAGTTCAGAGAGGGACTGGCCTTCAAAGGAAAAAGCCCATTGGGGATTTTTATCCGTAGGCGGAGAGGGAGTGGGCGTGCTCCATTCAAAGGCGTCGAGTTTGTACTGGGGCTTTTTGAGCTGCTGGCCGAATTTGGTGATCGTCTCCAGTTTGGCCGATGTTCCCTTGATGGTTATTTTGGCGGGAAGCCCCGATTGCTCCGAGGGGAGGACTTCAAAGAAGGTGAATTTGACGGAGTTTTCATCAGGCCGGGCGTTGTAGCATCGCCACAGGAGTTCATCCGGCCAGGAGGAGGAATCTACCGCCGGGGAGAGAGCATCCCACTTTGCCTTGACTGCCTGCAATCCCTGGAACGGTTCTTCAAGTTTGGCATTTTCCGCCTGCAGGGCGGCGGCGTCCTTTTTCAAAAAGTAGATGTTTTTATAATGGTACCCGAGGGCGGAGATATACAGGACGCCCAAAATGGCCGCTCCGAAAAGAACGCGCTGCCGTCCTTTCTTTTTTCTTCGCTCGGAGTTTACGTCCGCGGGCAGCAGGCGGCTCCATTTGCCCGGCAGGGAAGGGGACGGGTGGGATCTCGCCGTCACCGGTCTGGACAACATCCGGGAGAGGAGGCTGACATCCTGCCCGCCCCAGCACTCGACCGGGTACGAGGCCGGCAGACAGCCCTGTAGAGACAATTGGAGCAGTTCCATCTGGCAACCCCGTATGGCCTCTTCATCCAGAGAGGTTCCCAGGATAGAGGCAAACAGGATTTTGCCGTCCAGATAAAAGGAGCAGCACCATTTCCCCAGTTCGCGGCGAAAGATCAGGGCAGTGCCCTCGACCTTGTAGGCTCTCGGGGAGAGGTCAAAGTGAGCGGGCAGCCGCGCGGGGAGGTCGCCCTCCCGCTGGGGATTGAGCGCAAAGGGGGCCAGCAGGGAATCATTCTCCCGCGATTCCATGACAGTAAAGTCGCTCAGGATGCCGTCTTCCGTAGAGAGGCGGATGCCGAGCTGCTCCCAATGGCTCTCAACCAGGTCGCCAAAGAGAGATTCATCGGAGGTTTCGACCCGGAAGGGCGCAAAAGTCAGCTGGTTTAACGGGAAGAAAAGGGAAGACTCCCCCTGGGGCTGGTCTCTGAAGTCCCTGAGCTCGGTTGCCTCGGAGACACTCCTCCGCTCCACCGTCCCGTCGGGCAGGGCGCT
>CAZNVW010000113.1:0-8862 GCA_964576595.1 uncultured Verrucomicrobiales bacterium | reverse complement strand
GGCAGGAGCGCGAATACAGCACGACCGCGTTGAATGACGCCTATATGCTTGATCTGAATCAGCTGACCCCGGAAAATCCCGCCCCATTGGGCTGGAAGGCGCTGCCGCCGCTCCCCGGAGCCGGGCGCATTCTGTCAACGGCGGGAGCCTCGGGCAGCCGTATTTACCTGTTTGGGGGAGCCTCCCTGTCTCCGGATGCGGAGAACAAGGCCGCCCGTACTTATCTGAATGAATCCCTGGCTTTTGATGCGACAAAAGACGAGTGGATTAAAGAGGCCGTCGCACCGCTCCCGGCTCCCCTCGCTGCCAGCGCCTCTCCCGCCCCCGCCCGCGAGGGTAAAATCCTCCTCATCGGCGGCGACAACGGCTCTCATTACGGTCAATCGCCTCAGACACACCCCGGCCAGTCATCCGGCATCCTTCTTTACGACACACTGACCAATACCTGGGAAAAGGGAGGAGACTGGAGCATCGGTCTCGCGACCGCGCCTACAGTCGTCGTCGACAAGCACCTGTACACTATCAGCGGAGAGACCAAACCGGGCATACGCACTCCCGAGAACGGGGCGGCGAATATGAACTATACGCTGGATCTCCACCTCGTGGACTACGCCGTCTTCATCCTGATCGCGGTCGTTCTGCTGATTCTTGTCCTGCAAATCATGAAGCACGGCGTCAAAAATGTCGCCATTGTCGCCAGCGCAGAGTCAAAGCCGGGCTTCTACGCCTGGGTCGTGGTGGGGCTGTTGTGGGTGGTCGCCATGCTCAACTACTTTGACCGCCAACTGCTGACTACCATCCGCGAGCCAGTCATCCGCGACATCCCCCAGACGGAGATGCAGTTCGGCCTGCTGACCGGAGTTTTCCTGCTGATTTATTCCCTGCTCAGCCCGGTGGGCGGTTTCATGGCCGACCGCTTCAGCCGGCGGGTCGTCATCATGGTCTCTCTGGTCGTCTGGTCATGCGTCACCTGGCTCACGGGTCATGTGCATGACTACACTACCCTGTTTATCGCCCGCGCCTGCATGGGCGTCAGCGAGGCGTGCTACATCCCCGCCGCGCTGGCTCTGATTACCGATTACCACAGGGGGCGCACCCGCTCTCTGGCTACGGGTATCCACATGAGCGGCGTCTATGCCGGGATGGCCGTCGCCGGGATGGGCGGCACCATTGCGGAGATGACCGGCTGGCGTCTTACGTTCGGGCTGTTCGGCCTGGTCGGCGTCGCCTACGCGCTTGTCCTCGTGCTCTTCCTCCGCGACCCGAGCAAGCGGGATGCCGCGGAAAGCCACGCCGCCGGGCTGAAAGTGGAGAACGCGACAGAAGCAAGCGTCAGCCTCTCCAATGTTCTCGGCAATATTCTGAGGAGCCGCGCCATCTGGATTCTGATGGGCGTCGTCGCCTGCGCGGGAGCCGCCAACTGGTTCCTGCTGGCCTGGTTCCCGACGCTCCTACAGGAGAAATTCAATCTCAGCCTCGGTGAGGCCGGGACCAACGCGACTCTGTGGAGCACCATGGCCAAATATATCGCCGTCATTGTCGGCGCGATTATCGCCGACCAGTGGTCGCTCAGAAATCCCAGAGGCCGTTCCCTGCTCCCCGGCATCATCTTTTGCGTCTCCGGCCCCCTGATTGCGCTCTCTCCCTTCATTCCGGGGGATATGACGGGAGCACTCGCCCTCCTGCTGGTCTTTGTCGCGACCCAGGGGCTCGCCCAAGGCACCATGGACGCCACGCTGATGCCCGTCATGCGCTCGCATATCGACGGACGTTTCGCGGCGACAGGCTACGGCTTCCTGAACTTCGTCTCGGCGGGGTTCGGCGCCTTTACGGTCATTTACGGCGGCAAGTTGAAGGATATGGGTATCTCGCTGAGTACGACGCTCGCCTATACGGGAGGGCTTCTGCTGATAGGGGGCATCCTGTTCCTTCTGGTGCCCAAACCCGAGCCGAAGGAATCGGGGCGGGACTGATTCTTCCCGGGATAAAACTCACCGAGCCTTCTCCCTTGCGGGAGAGGGCTTTTTTTCTGTTCTTCGCCTGCGCCGAATGATAGGAAAAAGCCTGGCCAGACGTTCGTCTGCGGCGTTTCCTTGTCTGAACTCATTTTTCTTCTTATGGACAATCACCCCTTTTTATCCCCCGATTTTCACATTCCGTGGTCCCGCCTGACTCCCGATCACGTCAAGGCGGACATTACCGCCGCCCTCGGCGACGCCAGGCAGTGTATTGAGCAGATCTGCGCGCTCGAGCCCGGCCAGTTTAACTACGACAATACATTCGGCGCACTGGAGTCATCTACACAACTCCTCGACCGGGGCTGGGGACGCCTGATGCACCTCGACTCGGTCTGTGACAGCGCCGCCCAACGGGAGGTTATTGGAGGCGTCATGCCGGAGGTTGTCGCCTTTTGCTCTTCCATTCCCCTCAATCCCCGGCTCTGGGCCGTTCTCCGCCAGGCGGCGGAGCAGCTCTCCGTAGCCACTCTCTCCGGCGCGCAAAAACGTTTTCTGGAAGAAACGCTCAAGGATTTCCGGGAAAGCGGAGCCGATCTCCCCGAGGAGAAAAAGGCACGGGTCGCCGAGATCAACAGCAAGCTCTCCCTGCTGACCAAGACCTTCAGCGAAAAGGTGCTCGACTCCACCAACGCCTGGGAGCTTTTGATTGAGGATGAATCGGAGCTGGCCGGACTCCCCGAATCAGCCAGGGCCGCCGCCCGAGAAAGCGCGCGCGCCAAGGGGCTGGGAACGGATGAGGCCCCGGTCTGGAGATTTACCCAGCAGTATCCCTCCATGGCGCCCGTCATGCAGTTCGCGGAGAGCGACGACTTGCGCAAAAAGGTATGGGAGGGCTCCTGCTCCGTCGGGTGCGGAGACTTTGACACGGCTCCGCTGATTGCCGACATTCTGTCCCTGAGAACGGAAAAGGCGCAGCTTCTCGGTTTTGCCACTCATGCCGACTATACCACTTCCCGCAGAATGGCGGGGTCGGGGGAGACGGCTCTCAAGTTTGTCGAGGATTTGCACGCAAAGGTCAGAGCGCCTTTTGTGCAGGACATGGAAACGCTCCGCGCCTACAAGGAGAGAAAAACGGGCGCACCCGTTGACAAGTTGTCTCCCTGGGAGGTCGGTTACTGGTCCGAGCTCCAGAGAAAGGAGCTTTTCGATTTCGACGAGGAGGAGCTGAGACCCTATTTCCCTGTAGAGAGCGTCATGGAGGGCATGTTCCGCATTACCTCCACCCTGTTCGGCATCACGGTGAGCGAACGGCCGACCTTCTTCCGCGAGCCGGGCGGCGACGCCCCGTCCGTCGCCGGCGAGGTCGAGGTCTGGCATCCCGAAGTCCGCTTTTTCGAGATTCGCGACACGGAGACGGGAGAGCATCTCGGCTCCTTCTATGCCGACTGGCATCCCCGCGAGAGCAAGCGGGGCGGCGCCTGGATGAATCAGCTTGAGGTGGGCCTGCCCCCCAGGCAGGATCAGCCCCGCCTGCCCCACCTCGGCCTGATGTGCGGCAATATGACCCGCCCGGTCGGCGACAAGCCCGCCCTGCTGACGCACCGGGAGGTGGAAACGATCTTCCACGAGTTTGGCCACCTCCTCCATCTGATGCTGAGCAATGTCGAGGTACGTTCCCTCGCCGGAACGAGCGTCGCTTGGGATTTTGTCGAGCTGCCGTCTCAAATTATGGAGAACTGGTGCTGGGAGCGCTCCGCCGTAGATCTGTTTGCCAGCCATTACGCAACCGGAGCCCTGATTCCGGACGAGCTGTTCTCCAAAATGCACGCGGCCAGAAACTACCAGAGCGCAACGGCCTTTATGCGCCAGCTTGCCTTTGGCAAACTGGATCTGGAGCTGCACATCCACCCCGACCGCTACAAGGACTGCTCCATGGAGGAAGCGGATGAGGAGATTCTCCACGACTACCGGGTGCCCCTCTCTGCGAAAGGGCCGAGCGTGGCGCGCAGACTCACTCATTTGTTCTCCGACCCCGTAGGCTACTCAGCCGGGTATTATTCCTACAAATGGGCGGAGGTGCTGGATGCGGACGCGTTTACCCGTTTCCAGCGGGAAGGCGTTCTGAATGAACGCACAGGCCGGGACTTCCGCAAACATATTCTGAGCCAGGGCAACAGCCGGCCCGCCGCCGAGCTTTACCGCCTTTTCATGGGGCGCGATCCCGAGCAGGACGCCCTGTTGAAGCGCAGCGGCATCGTTCTTTGAACTGTCTTTCAACAGGCTCCGCCAATCCTCCCGGAATTCGTTCCGGGAGGATTTTTCTTGCCTAATATATCAGAGTAAAGCAATTTGGCAGTAATATGACTACGACCAACAAGGCGCTCATGTTGTCGGCTCTTGCCGTTTCCCTCGTGTTTTCCTCCTGCGGAGACAAAAAGGATCAGCCCAAACAGCAGGGAGTACAGCAGAGCGAATCCGCCGCCGCCAAACGGGTAGCCGGTCTAGGGTTCGTCGCCCAGCTGCCCGCCGATACTCAACTTCTGGGAGCCGTCTATGATCCGGCTGAAATTTGCCAGTCTCTTCGAAATACGTTCTTGGCCAGAATCATTTCCAAAAGCTTTCAGGAGGAGCAGGACAAGGCCTTCAAAATGCCGACACTGGAGGAGCTGACCGCCCCCCTGCCCGCCTCAAAGGAACTGGAAGAGATACTCCCCCTGCTGGGCGATGAAATCGTATTCGGCCAGTACGGAGACGTTCAGCCCCTTCTCAACAGCTGGGGCAATCTCGCCGCCACTCTTGCGGGAACCGTGGGGTCCAGCATTCAATTGGGACAGACGGAACAGCCCTTTTCCAATGAAACTATGGCGTCCCTGAAAGAGGAGGCCGCCAAAATACAAATCATTCCCGGAGTCGTCGCCCTGAAAAACAGCCCGGAAGCCTACAATACGCTCAAAACAAAACTGGCGGAAAGAATGCTCGAATGGAGCAAAAATCTGGACGGGCTGTCTCTGGTAGAAGAGAAATTCGCCGGCACCGCCTTCTCCGGCGTCAAGATAGACGGAACCAAGCTCGCGGAAAGCATTCAGAAGCAGGAAGGAGCAAACAACAAAGACAAGTCTCTGCAACCCCTGCTTACCGCGCTCCTGAGCGGGAAAAACGCCTACCTTCTCATGGGGCGGGTGGGAGACTATACCGTTTGTTTCTCCGTACAGGACCCCTCACAAATGAAGCTGGCCGAGTCGCCGGACAAGAGCGTAGGCGCCAACCCCGAGTTTGCCTTCATCGACCGCTATGCCGGTAAAAAACCCTTCACTGTAGGATTCGCCACAGAGGCCATCATGAAAACGATCATGGAGAACTACCGGAACTACAACACGGCCTATACGTCCTCCCTGTTCCAGATGGTCACCGCCTTCCTCCCCATGCTCGGCGTGGAGGATACAGATAAAATAGCCGCCTCACTGAACGCGCTGACGGCCAAGCTGTCCGCGGTAGAAAACTTCTACTACCAGGCGGATTCCGCCCTGGGCCTGTTCGGGCAAAAGGACCGGGGTTACAAATTCGACTTCTGGGGTCTCTCCTCCGCCACTATGGACATGAGCGCTCCCCTGCCGATGACTCCCCGCTTCAACGGTTCCGACGTCATCCTCTATTATGAACTCAACCCCTCGGAGGAATATGTAAAACTCAGCTGGAATCTCCTCGACCAGATAGGAGATACCGCCGTCGTCCTGATGGATGCCGCCGCGACTTCCCAAATGTTCAAGGAAAATCCCTCCTACGGCATGATGCTGAACATGGTCAAACCCGCCCTGATTGACTTGGGTAAAAATTACAAGGTTCTCTTCTCACAAGGTCTTGGCAAGGATGTCACCCTTGCCGTCACCCAGGGAGAGGGAGAAGTGCCCGTCAATCTCTCCTTCCTGGCTCCCGTCAAAAACAGGACCGCCGTCATGGAAGGCTGGAACGGCATGAGAAAGGCCGTCAATGGAGTAGGTGTTACCATGCTCGGCACCAACTGGGACGCCAGCCTGCCCCTCATCAGTCAGGAAGAGCTGAATACACCGGGAGGCGTCTCCGCCTTCTACGCCTGCGCTCCCCTGCCCATGATGGACTCTCTGTCTCCCGCTACGGCGTTGAATGACAAGATTCTTGTGTCGGGCACCTCCGCTCCGGCGGTGAAAAAGCTCGCCCTGTCTCCGGAACGAGAGCCGGCGGCGGAAGCCCCCCGGGGCACGACCTTCTCCATCCGCATGGAGCCGCTGGCCCGGCTCATGGCCCAGGTAAAGGAAAAGAATCAGGATCTGAAGGACGCCTCCTTCCTCATTGATCTGATCGGCAAGGACTTCAAGAGCATTGAAGCCGGCGTCGAGCTCATTGACGGAAAAGCCAAAGGCACCTTCCACATCATCACGGAATAATCCCGGAATACGTCATTCCGAACAGGGAGGAAGAGGCAACTCTTCCTCCCTCTTTTTTGGGGCTGAAATGCAGAACGAAAAACGCTCCGCCTTTCGAGGAAAACGGAGCGCATTCGTATAAAAAATCTATTCTTTTCCCGGAGGGGGCATATCCGCCGGCGCGGGAATGCCCATATCAGAAGGGCCGTCTTCGGGATCGGGCTTGTTCTCCTCTTTCGCCTTTTTGCGAATCTCCTCCCACTTTTTGGAAAAGGCCGCCCGATCCTTTTTCATCTCCCTGCGCTCTTCGGGAGACAATTTACCATCCCCGTCCCTGTCGAATTTTTCCATCATCAGATGATGACCATGGACAAAAATCAAGCCCTCCGGCCCGGGACGAAGCCGTTTCATCGGGACGCCTTTCCCGGGGCCTCCCTTTCCGCGATGGGGGCCGGGTTCCGGCTTTTCCAGGCGAGGCGGGGGGGGAAGCATTCCAGTTTCTTCGGAGCGGTCCCCGTCCTTGCCCTCCTCCGCGCTCTCCTTGGCCGCCGCAGGTTTTCTGATACGCTCCGCTCTGGTGAGACGTTTCTCCATGTCCGCCCGCACATCGGCGCGCAAGGCCTCCGTCTCTTCCTCATTCAGCTTCCCGTCACCATCCTTGTCGTATTTGGAGAGGATCATTCTATGCCGCGCTTCCCTGAATTTACGGGCATCCGCCTCGAGAGACTTCATTTCCTCGGGCTCCAGCCGTCCGTTTTTATTCAGATCATACTTTTCCATAATCAGGTGATGGAAATAGACAAGCCGCTGCCTGTCTTTTTTTTCCATTTTATGGAAGCAGAATTCGGGACCTTTTTTCCCATGAGTCAATTTTTCCTTCTGCGGGGTCGCACCGGAGTCGGCCACAGGCGGGGCAACCGGAGCCGCAGCCCCCTGCTCCGTCTCCTGATCGGCGGAAGCGGCGGCCAGGGAGAACGTCACGCTTAAAATAGCTCGGGAAAAAAGGGAACAGTTCATATCCGTTGTGTTCTTATATTTTACATCAACCCCGGGCGGGCCGTAAAGTTGCAAAAAACGCGGCAGACCGCTCCCGCTCCCTCCGATGGAGAGAGCGACCAGCCGGATTCTGTAAGCCAGATTCTGTCCTCCGCCAGAGGCGGATGTGCGGCCATTTTTCTCAGCGGAGCAAGCCCCGCCGCTCCTTGCGGAGTGCGACTAATACCCGGGGATTCAACGAGCAGGCAACCCTTCCCCTGTTTGTCTTGCACCGCGCGGGGTTTACCCTGCCTCCTCGGTCGCCCTAGGAGCGGTGAGCTCTTACCTCCCCGTTTCACCCTTACCTGATCCTTGCGGCCATCGGCGGTTTATTTTCTGTGGCACTTTCCGTCCGGGAATCCTTGAGAGATTCCCGTCTCCCGCTTTCACGGGACACGCTGCCTTGCGGTGTCCGGACTTTCCTCTAAAGAAGCCGAAGCTCCTCCAGCGGCCGCCCGAATCCGGCTGGTCTGCCCCTGTCTACGTTTTTAAAAGCGCCAATGCAATCCATTTCACAAAAAAGATACCCTCCCCGGGCCGCAAGAAAAGTAGCCGGGCCTTAATGAGGACGCTTGAAAGAAGAGGCGTGTACACTCGCCCCATGCCTCCTGTCAGCCCTCCCAGAGTGTGGGCCGAGATCGACCTCGGCGCCATACGCCACAATTTGAATGTCGTGCGCAACGCCGTTCCGCACTGCTCCTTCATGGGAATCGTCAAGGCCGAGGCCTACGGGCATGGCCTGGAGGGCGTCTCCCGGGCGCTCGATGACGAGGGCTTGTCCTTTCTGGGCGTCGCTACGGTCGGAGAGGCCAGAAGGGTCAGCGGCATCGGCTGCCGGACGAGGGCCTTCATCCTCGGCCCCACCTTCCCCGACGAGCGCGAGGAGATCATCGCCAACGACTGGTACGTCTCCATCAACAGTATGGAAGAGGCCCGTCACTACAACTCCCTGGCCGAACTCTACGGCAAAATACAGCCTGTCCATATCAGCGTCGATACGGGCATGGGGCGTTGCGGCTTCCTGCCAGACGAGCTTCCGGGCCTGACGGAGCAGCTTCTCCAGCTCAAGCATCTCTCCCCCGAGGGCATCTTCTCCCATCTCTCCGCAGCGGCGGAGGACGTCTCCTTTACCTATCAGCAAATCAACTGCTTTGAAGCGGCCGTCTCCATTCTGAGCGAACATCATAATTATCCCTACAGGCACCTGAGCAGCAGCGCGGCCGTATTCAACTACAAAATGCCGTCCGCCAATCTGGTGCGGCTGGGCCGCCTCTTGTACGGCTACTCTCCCATGCCGTCTCCCTACAACGGCGATCTGAGGACGACGCTCTCTCTCTTCAGCCGCGTGACGCAAGTCCGCACCCTGCCCGCCGGGCACGGCATCTCCTACGCCCACTGCTTCATCACGTCCGACACGACCAAGGTGGCAACCATCGGCGAGGGATATGCGGACGGCTACTCCCGCTACC
>CAZNVW010000112.1:0-8963 GCA_964576595.1 uncultured Verrucomicrobiales bacterium | reverse complement strand
AGGGTGTATCCACGCTGATTGTGGCCGAGCTTTTGTCCAAAAGACTGAGGGCTTTGGGCGCCCGGGTTATTTTGTCCCGTACGGATTCCGCTCCCGTTTCCGGTCTTGATCCGGAGGCTCTGGCCCGCGCTTTGGCCGGGCGCAGAGGGGTGCCTGTGGACGATGCGTTGAGGAAGGAGGCGGACGCGCTGTTTTTGCGGCGGGTGGAGATAAACGCCCGCGCCGCCCTGTTGCGGAGGCTGCGTCCTGATTTGACGATTTGCCTGCATTTTGGCGCGGGCAGTCTCGAGGCTCCCGAAGATCGGCTGCATTTGATTCTGAATGGGTCCTATACGAAGTCCGAAGTGGCCGACCCCGATTTGAGGCAGGGGCTGATGGCAAGGATTCTCGGCAAGGTGCACGAGGAGGAGCTGGCGGTTTCTTCTGTCGTGGCGGAGGTGATGGCCGGGAGGCTCGGTCTGGCGCCGCTCTCCTACAAGGTGCCGTCTGATTCTGTGCGGGCCGTTCCCTGCCAGCCCATGCTCTGGTATCGCAATTTGCTGGCCAATTGTCTGTACAGCGGCCCCGTTTTGTATCTTGAGCCGTTCGCGATGAATAACGAGTTGACGGCCCGTCGCATGAGTCTGGGGGACTACGACGGGAAAAAGGTGTTTTCCGGCCGGAGGTATCCTTCGATTTACCGGGAATATGCGGACGCGGTGGCGGCGGGCGTTGCGAAGTATTATGCGGAGAGGCGTTGTCGTTGAACGTCGGAGGGGAATTTTTTTGGGAAGGGGCGAGGCCCGGCAGTTCCTTGCGGAGAGGAGTTGCGCTTGTAAAGGAAGAATGGGCCTTCATAAAGGGGTGATTGATTCCAGAGTGCGGAGAATGTTATGAGGGGGAGTCTCTTTTAGAGGGACGATTTAATCCTGTTTTTTGAAAAATGAATATTACTACCGATCAAAAGAAGAAGATAGAGCAGGTCATCAATGTATTTGAGACCGGCAGCCGGGAGGGCGATTATGCCAATGTCACTATTTATGCCGACGGGCGGGGGGGCACCCGCCAGATTACTTATGGCCGCTCCCAGACGACGGAGCAGGGCAATTTGCGCGAGTTGCTGGAGCTTTTTTGCCAGCGTTTTCCCCAGTCTGCGGAGCTCAGCGGCTACGAGGGCTTTTGCCGCGTCATCAAGGATCGTTTGCCCAAGGTGGGTAAGACTCCTCTGACGGGAGATCAGGAATTTATTACCGCCTTGAAAAAGTGCGGAAAAATTAATTTGATGCACGACTGCCAGGATGAGTTTTTTGACCGCCGCTACTGGATGCCCGCGTTGAATTGGGCAAAGGGCAATGGTTTTGAAAAAGCCCTGTCCATGCTGGTCATTTATGACTCCTTCATTCATTCGGGAGGCATTCTCGATTTTCTCAGAAACCGTTTCGCCGCAGTGCCTCCGGCACGGGGCGGGAAGGAGGAGGACTGGGTGAAGCAGTATGTGGATACCAGAAAGGCCTGGCTCCTGGGCAAGGGCGGGCTGCTTGCAAAGACGATTTACCGCATGGAGACGATGCAGGATGCCCTTAAAAAGGGCAACTGGGATTTATCCCAGCCGCTCCGGGCGAACGGCGTCGTCATTTGAGTCCGGCGGGAGGTTCCCCGCAATAGAGGCGTTTTACGCGCGTGCCTATTCCGGTGAAGATGTCCCAGACAATCGTGCCCGCCTTTTCCGCGATTTCCTCGACGGGAATGTGCGGGCCGAACAGTTCCACCTCGTCTCCCGTGGCTACTTCCGCCGCGTCGGTGACATCGACCATGATCTGATCCATGGTGACGCGCCCCAGTACGGGGCATCTGCGGCCTCCCAGCCAGACTTCGGCGCCCTTTCCGGAGACCTGCCGGGGGTACCCGTCGGCGTAGCCTATGCCGACTGTCGCAACTCGGGAAGGTCTGGCGGTGATAAAGTCGCGGCCATAGGAGACGCCTTCTCCCGGCGGCAGGGTCTGGAGCGTCGTCACGCGTGATTTGAGGGTAAAGGCCGGGTGGAGGCCTTCTGTCGTGCCTGTCATGGGGTTGTGCCCGTAGAGCAGGAGCCCCGGGCGGGCGATCGTGCCTTCGGAGATGTCCCAGGCCAGCAGGCCGGCTGAGTTTGCCAGATGTCTGTAGCGGAGGGTGACTTCCCTGCCCAGGGTACGGCAGACTTGATTGAAGAGGTCTATTTGCCGTCGGGTGAATGCGGGGTCTTCATCCGCGACGGGCATGTGAGAGCCCAGTCCTTCTATTTCAAGAAAGGGCAGCTGGAAGAGCGGGCGATAGTGCTCGCAAAGGGTCTCCGGGAGGAATCCCCCTCTCCCCATGCCGCTGTTCAGGGCCAGATGGACTTTATAGCGTTTGTTTTGTGCGGCGGCGAGGCGGTTGAAGTCCTCCGCCTCATCCTGGCTGGTGATAAAAGCCGTCCAGTCGTGCGCGACGATCGTCTCCCGTTCGGCGGGAAAGGTGGGGCCGAGGATGAACAGGCGCTTCCCTGTATTCAGGGCTTCGACGCGTGCCGCTTCTTCCGCATTGGCGACGCCGAAAAAGGAGATGTTTTCCTGAGCCAGCAGGTTGCAGACGGCCTTGTGCCCATGCCCGTAGGCGTCCGCCTTGACGATAGCCATGATTTCCGCCCGGCCCTGGGACAGTTCGAGCGCGCGCCGGACATTCAGTCGAAGCGCGTGCAAATCTATCTCGGCCCAGGCTCTCAAAGGGGAGGCATCGTTCATCATGGCTGGGCATGAACCTGCTCCCGAGTGTTTCCCGGGTCAAGCAAGAAAAGGGCGGCAACGTTTTTTCAGCAGGGCAGGCCGAGTTCGGAAAGGAGCGTTTGCCGCGAAATTCCGCGAAGTTCGAAGATGCGGGTCAGGGTGTCTTCAATCAGGTTGCTGGGGCAGGAGGCTCCCGCCGTGATGCCGACGGTGACAAAGGCGTCGGGATTCATCAGGGAGGAATAGGAAGAGGTGATTTCCTTTTTCCGGGTCAGGTCGAAGTGGATGATTTCCTCCATGGACTGGAGGCATTTGGAGGTGCTGATGAAGAAGGTGGGAACTTGTTTTTCCGCGATTTCGACCAGATGGGTCGTGTTGGAGCTGTTATAGCCGCCGACGACGAGTAGCATGTCGAGATGCGATTCCAGAAGGGAGAACAGGGAGTTCTGGCGGTCCTGGGTCGCGCCGCAGATCGTGTCAAAAACGGTCAGGGCCTCGTCTGTGCCGTCCCGGTCGATAATGGCCTTGCGGATGCGGTTCTGAATGTTTTCGGTTTCGCTTTTGAGCATGGTTGTCTGGTTCGCGACGCCCAGCCGCATCAGGTCCCGGTCGGGGTCGAAGCCGGGAGAGCATGCCCATTTAAAGCGTTTGAGGAATTCTTCGCGGTTTCCCTTTCCCCGGATGTAGTCACAGACATAGTCGCAGTCTGCGAGGGTCAGGACGATCAGGAATTTGCCGGAGCCGTCTCCCATGGCCCGGGAGGAGGTGGCCCGCGTTTCTTCGTGGGAGGCCTTGCCGTGGATCAGGGAGGTGATGCCCTGGTCCGCGTAGTTTCGCACGCGCTTCCAAACTTTCATGACGTCTCCGCAGGTCGTGTCCACGATGGAGACGCCCAGATTGCGGAGTTTGTCCATGAACTCCGTCGTTGCGCCAAAGGCCGGGACGATGACGACATCGTTCTCTCCCAGTTTGTCTATGTCTTCACTGATTTTGCCCCAGGGGAGGCGGATGATGCCCATGTCCGCGAGCTGGCGGTTGACCTCGGGGTTGTGAATCAGCTCTCCGAACAGGTAGATCCGCTCTGTCGGGAAGACCTGGCGGCTGGCGTAGGCCAGGTCAATGGCCCGCTGTACGCCGTAGCAAAAGCCGAATTCGCGGGCGAGGAGGACGCGGGTATTGCCGATCGTCAGCTCGCCGCCCCTCTCCCTGATGCGGTCGACGCATTCGCTCCGGTAGTGCTCGGTGACCTGCTCGGAAACCTTGTCCATGACTTCGGGGCGTCTGACATTGACTCGCTGGTTGCTCATGTCCTACCCATGCCCGACAGTCGCTCCTGCGTCAAGCCGGGAATGCGGCTCCCGGTTAATCTGGAACGGCGTATGTTGTTCCCGTGGGGAGATTCGCCCATGTCCCGGATGTTCGTCGTCCGTCAAGGCGGGCGGGTAATTGTGCTTTTCCCGGCCGGGGATAGTTGTTAAGAAGGCGTTCATCCATGAGCGCATTGCCCCAGACCACGATCTCCGACAGAACGAGCAGAAAAATTCGCAAGGCTTTTTTGCTGGGCGCGGGGCTCGGTACGCGTCTCCGCCCTCTGACGGACCGTCTGCCCAAGCCGCTGGTGCCGTTTTACCATGAGCCGTTCATTGTTTCGGTTCTGCGTCGCTGCCGGGCCGCCGGGATTGACGATGTCATGATCAATACGCATCATTTGCCGGAGAAATGGGAAGAGGCTTTTCCCGGCGGGGAATGGGAGGGCATGAAGCTGGGGTTCAGTTATGAACCCGTTCTGCTGGAGACGGGCGGCGGTCTTAAAAAGGTGGAGTCATGGGTGGATGGGGAACCTGTTCTGGTGTGCAATGCCGATATTTTGACGGATATTCCCCTGGAGCAGGTGATACAGGCTCATGAGGGCTCCGAGTCTGCGGCGACTCTGGTTTTGCGGAGCGGCGGGCATAATTGCAATGTGGGATTTGATCCTTCCTCCGGGAAGGTGACCGATATGAGGCACGCCCTGGGGGTGACGCCGGGAGAGTATCAGTTTACGGGGATTTACGCCCTGTCTCCGGCCGTGCTGGATTGTCTCCCTCCGGGAGTGCCGGTCTCCATGGTGGAGGCTTTTTTGATGCTGATTCCCGAAGGGAAGGTTCGAGGGATCGTCTGCGACGAGGGGCGGTGGATTGATCTGGGCACGCCGGAGAGTTATATAGAGGCGCATGCTCTGGTCTCCGGGCGGAAGGTGCACCCTCTGGCGGAAATCGATTCCTCGGCCTGTCTGGATGAGTTTACGGTTGTCGGACCGGGGGCGAAGATAGGCCCCGGAGCCATGCTGGAGAAGTGCGTGGTCTGGCCCGGCGCAGTTGTCTCGGCGGGGCGCCGCCATGCCGGAGAGGTGATTTTGCCCTGAGGCGCGAAGGGGAGGTCTTGCGTCAAAATACTTCATTGTTAGAATGTACGAGACATTCTTCCCTCTTTACAAGGGGAGTGCCTGCTGATAGCGTGAGGTCCTCCTGAGCGAAAAAGTGCGCGCGGTGCGTGTTTTTGGGTTCAGAAAACAGGAGAATTTTTGCATGAGCCAGGAATCTGACAAGCAGTCCCAGTCTGGATTGACCAGCTTTATCGTCAATGTACTTCTCCCCGTTTTTATCCTGAGCTACATGAGCGAGGGGGGCTATAATATTCTGGATCGTGCGCCGGGCCGGGATATTTGGGATCTGGGGCCTGTGTACTCCATGGTTGCGGCCTTGATGCTCCCGTTTTTTTACGGGCTGTACGCGCTGATCAAGCAGAGGCGCTTTGAGCTGATGTCCGCCGTCGGGCTGGTCAGCGTGGTGCTGACGGGAACCGTTTCCTTTTTTGTCATCGCTCCGGACGGTACATTGAATTCTTCCGCTCCCTGGCTTTTCGGCATCAAGGAGGCTCTGATTCCCTTGTCGCTTTCGCTCTCCATTCTGCTCTCTCATCGAACGAACTCGCCTTTGCTGAAAACGTTCATTTACACGCCGGAACTTTTTAATATAAAGCGTATTGAGCGCGCGATCGAGGATAATAGACAGCAGAGCGGGTATGATAGTCTCCTGTGGTGCTCTACGCTCATTCTGACCGGGGCCCTCTTTGTGTCTTCTCTCGGTAATTTTTTCCTCGCCCTGCATTTTCTTGACCCCATTCTGCTGCACCCCGGCAAAATACAGCATCTGGAGTATAATCTTGCCGTAGGTAAAATTACCTGGTGGGGGTTCCTGATAATCGGCGTGCCGATGGTGGCTGCCCTTATGTGGATCATCGTGCGCCTGGTCAATCAACTGAAGAAGCTGACCGGACTGGAGCAGGACGATATCATGGCCCGCCGCTGAGGCTTTTTCTAATTTATCTTTTCTAACGGCCCGTTCGGGAGTAATGGGCGGCTATGGAACAGAAAGATACTGCTTCTCCGGCGTCCGTCAGGATTGAAATCGCGCCCAACGGTCCTTATCTCGTGCACGGCGGGCCTCCGCTTTTCCTGGAGTACATTATTCCCGACCAGTACGGCATTTCCCGCGAATACAAAAAGGGGCGGGAGTTTCCCGTTTCCCAACCCATGGCCCTTTGCCGTTGCGGGCGTTCGGGCGGGAAGCCGTTTTGCGACGGCTCTCATGCCAAAGCTCGTTGGGACGGTACGGAGACTGCCGGGAGGGAACCTTACAATGAGACGGCGGAGCTTATAGAGGGCCCCGTGGTCAATTTGCAGGATGAGGAATCGCTTTGCGCCTTTGCCCGTTTTTGCGACGGCGACGGGGGAGTATGGGAGTTGTCCCGATCGGGAGAGAGTGTGGAAGAAGCCAAGCTCGCTGTTACAAAGGCTCATCATTGCCCGGGCGGTCGTCTGGTCTCAAACTCCGCCACTACGGGGGAACCGCTGGAGCCCTCTCTGAGGAAGTCCCTGGCTCTGCTGGAAGACCCGGCACAGGGATGTAGCGGGCCTCTCTGGGTGCGGGGCGGCATTCCCGTCATCGGTTCCGACGGGTATCAGTACGAGGTGCGCAACCGGGTGACTTTGTGCCGCTGCGGGGCATCCGGCAACAAGCCGTTTTGCGACGGCTCCCACGCCTCGACGCATTGGAAGGACGGTCTTGGGGAGGTAGAATAAACGACCGTGAAGGGGATGCTCTTCGCAACTCGTTCAGACTTATTTTTTGACTTCATCTTCCGGGAATCTTCCCGGAAGATGTCCGTTTGGCGTTGCGCCGCGTTTTTTAACTGGTGAAAGGAGGCGGGAAGGCATAGAATCGCGCCCGCTGTCAAACGACAGGATACGAATTATGTCTAACGATCCACTTTTGAAATTGTTGATGGCAGAGGCCCGTTTGAATGACGCGGAACTCGCCGAGCGGCTGGGAATGAATGAAGAGGAAGTGCGAGCCCGTCTCGCCGAGCTGGAAGAGGCCGGCCGGATCGTGGGTTATCAGGCAGTGGTTAATACAAATGTGGAAGAGGAAGAAGGCGTCTGCGCCTTTATTGAGGTGAGGGTTACTCCCGAACGGAGCGGCGGGTTTGACCGCATGGCCATGCGCATTGCCCAGTTCAATGAAGTGAAGTCCTGCTATCTTTGCAGCGGCGGCTTTGATTTGCTGGTCATCGTGGAAGGGAAAAATCTGCTGGATGTCGCTCGCTTTGTGTCGGAGAAGTTGTCCTCTCTGACCGGGGTGCTGTCCACGGCGACCCATTTCCAGTTGAAGACCTACAAGGAAAATAATTTCCTGTTCGAAAAAAAGGGAGTGGAAGAACGCCTCTCCGTCACTCCGTAAATCTGCGCCGTTATGGAATGGAATGATAAAATTGCCTCCCATGTCTCGGGGATACCCCGGTCGGGCATCAGGGAGTTCTTTGATTTGGTGCAGGGCGTCCCGGGGGTGATTTCCCTCGGAGTAGGGGAACCCGACTTCGTCACGCCGTGGGCTATCCGGGAGGCGGCGATTTATTCGCTGGAGCGCGGCAAGACCACTTACACCTCCAACTACGGGTTGGAAGCATTGCGCCGCAAAATCGTGCAGTATGTGGAAGGTTTTTTCCACGTTCCTTACAATCCTCTGAATGAGGTGCTCGTCACCGTCGGCGTGAGCGAGGCGATCGACCTGGCCTTGCGCGCCCTGCTCAATCCCGGTGATGAAGTGCTCTATCATGAGCCCTGCTATGTCTCCTATGCTCCCAGCGTCGTCATGGCGCATGGCGTGGCCGTCAGCGTCGTGACTAAAAAGGAGGATGGGTTTGCCCTGCGGGCCGATGCCGTCGAGGCGGCCATTACGCCCCGTACAAAGGTGCTTATGCTCAACTTCCCGACCAACCCGACGGGCGCCACGTCCGACCCGGTCGAGCTGAGGAAGATCGCCGAGTTGTGCGTCAAACACGATATTGTCGTCCTGAGCGACGAGATCTACAGTGAATTGCACTACGACGAGGAGCACCCCCATGTGAGTATCGCCTCTCTCCCGGGGATGCGGGACCGGACGCTGCTTTTGCACGGGTTCTCGAAGGCGTTTGCGATGACGGGATTCCGTCTGGGCTATGCCTGCGGGCCTGAGCCGCTGATCAGCTCCATGATGAAGATTCACCAGTACTCGATGCTCTGCGCCTCCATCACGAGCCAGGAGGCGGGTCTGGAAGCCCTCAGCAATCACACGGTGCCCGATTCGGTTCGGGAGATGAAAGAATCCTACCGCCGCCGCCGGGATTATCTCGTGGGACGGCTGAATGAAATCGGCATGGATTGCCATTTGCCGGGCGGCGCGTTCTATGTCTTCCCCGACATCAGTAAATTCGGGCTGACCAGCAAGGAATTCTCCCGTCGTCTTCTTGAGCAGGAAAAGGTGGCGGCTGTGCCGGGCACCGCATTCGGCCTCAGCGGGGAAGGGTTCCTGAGATGCTGTTATGCCACGGCTTTTGACCAGATCAAGGAAGCGACATTCCGTATGGAACGGTTCCTGAAAACACTTTAACTCCGAGGCGGAGGAGGCGTTTTTCCCTCCTCCGCCCGTTTTCTCTTTTTACTCCGATGACTGTTGAAGAAGCCGTAGAGATCCTTTGGGCCTATCATCATGTAGGTCATGAACCGGAGCCTGCCGATCTTATTTTTGTATTGGGCAGCAACGATCCTCGCGTGGCCTCCTGGGCGGCGGAACTGTATTTTCGCGGACTCTCCGGTCACATCCTTTTCTCCGGGGGCGCGGGGCGGTTTACTGAGGGGATGAGCGGAACCGAAGCGGAGCGTTT
>CAZNVW010000111.1:0-8985 GCA_964576595.1 uncultured Verrucomicrobiales bacterium | reverse complement strand
CGCGGGTTCGAGCCCCGTCCGCTTCGCCACTTTCTCCACAAAGCCGCCGCAAGGCGGCTTTTTTATTGGCATTGACGTATCCCGCTCGCCAGAGTACCTATATCGCCATGACCTACAAGAAGAGTCCCCGATCCGTCTCCGTCGAGCAGTTCTACGACAAGTTCAAGACGGCGCTCGGTCTGGAACAGGTAAACGGCGACGCCGGCAAGAATCGGCGGATCAGCGAACCAACGATTAATCGTCCCGGGCTTGCGATGGCGGGCTTCTTCTCCTACTTTGCCGACAAGCGGGTGCAGGTTTTCGGTTCGGCGGAGATCGCCTATTTGCGCAAGCTGCCCTCTTCGATGAGGATACAGCGCATGAAGCACATGTGCGAGACAGATGTTCCCTGTATTGTCTTTGCCCGCAACGAGAGCCCGCCGGAGGAAATTATCCAGGTCGCCGACCAGTACGGTATCTGCGTTTTCAGTTCCGATCTGGTCACTATGAAGTTCATCAATATCGCCACTATCAAGCTGGAGGCGGAGCTCGCGGAGATGACTACGATGCACGGCTGTATGGTGGATTTGCGCGGTATCGGGATATTGATACGGGGGGACAGCGGCGTGGGCAAGAGCGAGACGGCCATCGGCCTGATTGAGCGCGGCGGCAGTCTGGTTGCCGACGATGTGGTCGAGATACGCAATATAGGTAGTGAGCTTTCTACTAGTGCGCCGGAAATTTCCAAGGGGTTCATCGAGGTCCGCGGGCTGGGCATCGTCGATGTGACCAAGCTTTTCGGCATGGGCAGCGTACGGTTGGAGAAGCGGCTCGATCTTGTCATTACTCTGAAGAATCACGGAGAGCTCAACAATGTGGACCGCCTGGGGCTGGAACGCGGCAGTGTAGATATACTGGGCATTCCTGTTCCTCATATTGAACTGCCCGTCGCACCGGGCCGGGATTGCGCCCGCCTCATTGAGGTAGCCGCCCTTGACCAGCAGCTGAAGCTGCAGGGTTATGATATGGCGAAGGAATTCAGCGACCGGATCATGGCCAAAATGAATGGTCCCCGTCAGGAAAAGTAAGAAAAAACTTGGCCTTTCCGTTAATAAAGACTACTTTACCCCGGTACTCTGTAGGAATTATGCTCACCAAGGAATTCACTATTCTCAACAAGCTCGGCATCCACGCCCGCCCTGCTGCACAATTCGTCCAAATCGCCAGTAAGCACCGCTCCGAAGTGTGGGTGGAAAAGGACGGCGAAGAGGTCAATGGCAAGAGTATTATGGGTCTGATGATGCTGGCGGCCGGACACGGCTCCAAAGTGACTATTACAGCCTCCGGTACTGATGAAAAGGAAGCCATGGAAGCCTTGGAAAAGTTGATTTCCGAGAAATTCCAGGAAGATTGATACGCATCCCGGCGTAAATTCGGGAAGAGACCATTTTAAAGCCATGTCGGAACGTCCCGAAAAAATTTTACAAGGTATCCCCGTGTCCCCGGGGATCGCCATCGGGCGTCAGAAAGTGACTGCGCGCGGCTTCTCCGCTCCGGAAGCCTATAGTGTCGATGAAGAGGATCTGCCTCGTGAAAAGGAGCGTTTCCGCGACTCTCTGGAGCGTACAAAGCTCCAAATCAAGGTTCTGCATGACAGGATCAACGCTATTTCAGGCAAGAAAGAAGCCCAGATTTTTGAGGCGCATCTTTTGTTCCTTGAAGACAGGATGGTGATTGAGGAGGTCGAGCGGGAGATAGATGCCCGCAAGCAAAACGCCGAGTCGGTTTTTTACAATGTCATCCAGAATTATCTGGAGGTTCTCCGCCGGGTTCCCGATCCCTATTTGCGGGAAAAGACTTCCGATATTGAGGATCTCTGCGTCCGCGTTTTGAAAAATATCCAGTCCGAACAGGATGAAGAGGATGCGGCGGAGGAAGATCACGAAGAGGAAGAGGAGGAGCACATTCTGATCGCCTATGATCTCTCCCCTTCCGATACCGCCGGTATTGATACGAAAAAGGTACTGGGTTTTGCGACAGAGATAGGTTCCAACAATTCCCATACTTCCATTCTGGCCCGCTCCATGGGGCTGCCCGCCGTCGTCGGTATCAATCGGGTTTTGTTTGAAAGCCGCACTTTGCAAAACGCCATTCTCGACGGCTACAAGGGGCTGCTGATTCTTAATCCCACCAGTGAGACTCTGGAGTCTTACCGCCGCCTGCAGGCGGAGAAGGAGCGTGCCTTCCACGAGCTGGAGGCTCTGCGCGATTTGCCGACCGAGACGCTTGACGGGTACAAGGTGACTCTGGCGGCGAATGTCGAGTTCCCCCACGAGTTTGAATCTCTCCGCGCCGTAGGGGCGGAGGGTATCGGTCTCTTCCGCACCGAGTTTTTCCTGCTGGGCGGCCCCCACATCCCCGGAGAGGAAGAGCAAACGCAGAAGTACTCCGAGCTGATAAAGGGCTGTGCTCCTCACCGGGTTATTTTCCGCACGCTTGATTCCGGCGGCGACAAGCTCCCCAGCGAAGAGTTGGAGGATACTGAACCGAATCCCTTCCTCGGCTGGAGAGGCATCCGGGTCTCCCTGTCGCGTCCGGAGATGTTCAAGGATCAGCTCAAGGCCATTCTTCGCGCGTCCGTACACGGCCCCACCGGAGTCATGTTCCCCCTGGTGTCGGGCGTTACCGAGGTCAAGCGAGCCAAGGCCCTGCTGCAGGAGTGCCGGCATGAGCTTGAGCAAAAGGGTATTCCCTACGGTGCAGATCTCCTGGTCGGTATTATGATTGAGGTGCCCAGTGCGGCCGTTATTGCCGATATTCTGGCAAAAGAGGTGGACTTTTTCTCCATCGGCACTAATGATCTGACGCAATACACTATTGCCGTAGATCGCGTCAATCATCTTGTCGCCAAGCTTTTCCGCACTTCGCACCCGGCGGTTGTTCGTCTGATCAATCAGACTATACGCTCCTCTGATGAGGCAGGCATCTGGACCAGTGTCTGCGGAGAGGTTGCCGCAGATATACAGTTGCTCCCCCTTTTGATCGGTATGGGTGCGCAGGAATTTTCCGTCGGCGTCCAGGTTGTGCCGGTCATCCGCTATGCCATACGCTCGCTCAATTATGAGGAATGCCGCGAGATGGTCAAAAAGGCTCTTCAGGCACCTGACAGCAACACTATTTTGAAGTTGTCCCGAGATCTTGCTCTGAAGTCCTATCCGAAGCTATTCAACTAGTCTTCCCGAAGGAGTGAGTAAATCTCTCCGGGGGTCTGCAGGAAATGCCGGGCTTTGATTTTATTTTTGCCTGTACAGGTTGCACCCCATACCGCCAAAGCAAAGTCAACCCCGGCACCGCGTGCGCACTCGGCGTCAAAAACGGTATCACCTATATACAGGGTACGCTCCGCCGAGCCACCAGTGCGAGACAGGTATTCAAGCAAGGGTTCGGGGTCGGGTTTATGCCGTGCTGTGTCATCGGCGCAGATATACGCCTCAAAGCAACTTCCCAGTTCGAAGAGTTTTTCAAATTCTTCCACATATTCCTCCCGCGTCTTGGATGTGACAATGCCCAGAGGTACTCCTGCTTGTTTCAGTTTAAGCAGGGTCTCCCGCACTCCGTCAAAAAGGGAGAGCAGGGAAAAATGATTTTTGAGCAGTTCCGCCCAACGCCGGTCAGCCCGGACGGGGTCGGAAAAGCCAAGTTCCCGCAGAGATTCGACTCCCGGCACTCCGAATGAAAACTGAAGACAGTCCGGGTCCTGCTCCACCCCCAATTCCTCCTTCATCAGTTGAGCGAGAGATAGTCTGACCGCCTGCTCCGAGTCCACCATCGTCCCGTCTATATCAAAAATGATTCTCTCGTAATGCATGTGTTTTATCGTCTCAGGAAGAGAGATGTGAGACAAGAGTCTCTTCGTCCATGCGAGGGAAATCTTCTGCAAAAAGCAAAAAAAAATCCCGCTCCGGAAAAACGGAGCGGGAAGAAAGGGAGAAGGATGTTATTTGTTCTTCTTGGCTTCGGCCTTGGCCCTGGCTGCTGCCTTGAGGGGGTCGGCTTTCATGTCCTTGCCGTCGATGCGGATGACATACATGTTCTGGAAAACTGGCTGGTTATTGGAGGCCAGCTCGACCAAACGGTAAACAAGGAAGATGTCCTTGCCCTGAGGAGATTTGCCGAGAGCGAAGTTTTCAATTACCGTGCCGAGGCTGCTTTTGTCTTCATAGACCCACTGGGGGCCGGACCACTCACCGAAGAGGTTGTTCTTGCCGAACTTGACGTCTTCTTTGCGGACAAGGTCGCCGTTCGGAGTCGTCCAGATGTCCTTGGCGGCATCATAGACAAGGTTGTGCAGAGGCAGAGGGGCCTGGTTGGACACGGAGATGGCGAGCATCTTCCACTTGTTGTCGCCGATGGGCTCAAGGCGGGCGGCTACTTCTTCTACCGGCTTGAGGGTACGGGATTCCCACGCCTTGATGTAATTGTCGTAAGCTTCTTTGGAAATGCCGAGGCGCTCGTCAAAGGGGAGCGGTTCATCCGGTTTCGCATTTTTCTGTATCTCCGCGATCAGTTCCTTGGACGCCTTGGAGACGGCTTCCTGCACAGGCTTGGCGGCATTCTGGAAATTTTCGCCGAAATCGACTTTAACATTTGCGCCTTTGACAAAGGTATCAGTAGGAAGGTACCCGTTAATAGTAGCGGGAGCCTCCGTAGCGGCAAACGCGGCGGAGGGAACTAAAAGCAGGGCTGCGAGCAGGATGTTTTTCATAAAAATTGTTTCCGGGACGGTTTCATATTTCTTGGCACGCGTCAATGTTTTTTGCTATAGCATGTCTATGAAAAAGCCGCTTTATGCCTTGAGCATCATGGCATCATCTCTCCTGCTTCTTTCCTGTCAAACTACTCCGGCAGATCGTATTGAGGAAAACCCCGGAATCTTTGCCGCTCTTCCCAATTGGGAAAAAGACCGGGTCATCCGGGGAGAGGTCGCAGAGGACATGTCTCCGGATGCCGTCAAGCTGGCCTGGGGAGCTCCCAATTCCATCGAATCGGGGCAAAGTAAAGGCGTCTATGAGCAGAAGTGGGTGTATAGTACGCTTTATCCCGTCTCCCGGCCCTGTTTCCCATACGGCGGCTACAGGCACGGCTGGTACAGGCCGTATCCCTATTATGGATATGGCGGTTATCAGGAGACGGATTATATTCCCGTCATGACGGGATATGTTCAGTTCCGAAACAACAAGGTTGTCTCCTGGGAAAAAAGGAGTGACTAAATACTCCTGCTCTGACATTCTCCGGCTCCGGCCGGGCGCAATGAGTCGGCGCGACGCCAGCCCCGTATCTCCCGCTTTCTTCCCGCTTCTTATCCATGATTTCTTTTAAATCCATCGCCCAATTTCCCCTCTGTCTCACGGCTCTGCTGGCCGGAGCGCTCGGTTTGTGCTCGTGCAGCAGTCATTACGGGGCCGGGAGCGTTTCCAACATCAAAAATATCGGAGACGGCCCCATCAGGGAGTATATGGCGTTTGATTCTCCCGCCATCCGTCCGCACAATAAAAAGGATGTCAAAATCAAGATCAGTCTCTCCAACCAGGCTCTGTATGCCGTTGAAAACGGCAAGGTTCTGCTGGCGACTCCGATCAGCCCCGGCAAGGACCACGCGACGCCCAAAGGCAACTTCACCGTGCGGAGGCAGGTGCACAAGTACCGGGCCAATACTCACGGCTGGGCGCATAATGAGGATACCGGGCAATGGGTCAACTGCAAGATAAGCAACAAGCCGTCGGGCAAGGAGTGGAAATTCATTCCAACGGCCATGCCCTACTGGACGGAGTTCAACAGTATTGCCTACGGCATTCACGTCGGTTTTGTTTATTCGTATCCCCGCTCGCACGGTTGTATCAGGGTGCATCACAATGTGATGCCCAAGCTCTTCCAGATGGTACAGAAGGGTACGCCGATCAATATTTCCGATTCCCAGCCTGAGGATGCGACCGCCGGACGCAATATGAAGCGGCCGCCCGATCCCGAAATTATTCCCGACGATCCCGTTCTTGAGTCGTCGGACGATGTTTTCTATTTCCACAAGCCGGTTCAATTCGTCAACGGGTAAAAGGGCCGCAAGACAGGAAACCGCGTTTTTAGGCTTTTCCTTCTCTTTCATCTCTTTTAAGGTGGCTCCGTCTTCGACAGGGGAGCCGCCTTTTTCGTTAAGTCCGGCTGAGATTCAAACCCTTTGAACCTGAACGGATAATGCCGCTACAGGGAGTCGAATCAAAGAGTCCGGTTCTCCGGACCCCGGCGAAGGCATCTCTCCATACCTCCGCCATTATGAACGACTACTCCAGCTCCGACAGCGCCGATTTTAAAGCCTACTTCCCCGGTTCCCGGCGTATTTATGTACGGGGAACCCTGTTCCCGGAACTCTCGGTCGGCATGAGGGAGGTCTCGCTCTCGCCCTCCCAGTTTCCCAACGGGCGTACGGAGGAGAACGCCCCCGTACGTATTTACGATTGTTCCGGCCCGTGGGGCGATCCCGAGTACAAGGGAGATATTACTCAAGGGCTCCCCGCCCTGCGCCGGCAATGGATACTCGACCGGGGAGATGTGGAGGAGTATGAAGGACGAGAGCAGGCCCCGCTCGACAACGGGTATCTCTCTGAAGAGCACTCGCGCAAATATAACGAGAATAAATCCGTCAAGAACAGGTTGACCGAGTACCCCGGGCTGCGCCGAAAGCCGCTCCGGGCTTCAAAGGGGCACCCCGTCACTCAGCGCTGGTACGCTCAGCAGGGTATTATCACACCGGAGATGGAGTACATCGCCATCCGCGAAAATCTGGGCCGCCAGCAAATGTACCGCGCCCTGCATGACGAGTTTCCCGAAAGGGAAGGTACGCGTGAAGGTCTCAATGCCATAGCAACGCCAGAGAATTATCTGATGCCCCGCCCCTCAGAGCTGGAGCAGCAGGACGGCTTCCGCCCTTCTTCTCTCGTCGCCCGCAATGATCGCGAGCATCAGCACCCGGGGCAGCCCTGGGGAGCCAAAATTCCCGGGTTGATCACGCCTGAATTTGTGCGTGACGAGGTCGCCCGCGGCCGCGCCATCATTCCCTGTAATATTAATCACCCCGAAGCCGAGCCAATGATCATCGGCCGGAACTTCCTCGTCAAGATAAACGCCAATATCGGTAATTCCGCCCTCTCCTCTTCTATTGAGGAGGAGGTGGAAAAGATGCGCTGGTCCATTCTCTGGGGAGGCGATACTGTCATGGATCTTTCTACGGGGAAAAACATTCACGCTACTCGTGAATGGATACTTCGCAATTCTCCCGTCCCCATAGGTACCGTCCCGATCTACCAGGCTCTGGAAAAGGTCAACGGGCGAGTGGAGGATCTGACCTGGGAAATTTTCCGCGATACGCTTGTGGAGCAGGCGGAGCAAGGCGTGGACTACTTCACTATTCACGCCGCCGTCCTGCTCCGCTTCATCCCGCACACGGCTCGCCGCATGACGGGTATTGTCTCCCGAGGCGGCTCCATCATGGCAAAGTGGTGTCTGATTCATCACAAGGAAAACTTCCTCTACACGCACTGGGACGAGATTTGCGATATTATGGCCCGGTACGATATTGCTTTTTCCATCGGAGACGGTCTGCGCCCCGGCTCAATCGCCGACGCGAACGATTTTGCCCAGCTCGCAGAGCTGGAGGTGCAGGGAGAGCTCACTACGAGAGCCTGGGACAAGGGTGTACAGGTGATGAATGAAGGCCCAGGTCATGTCCCCATGCATCTGATCCACGAGAATATGGTCAAGCAGATTGAGTGGTGCCACGATGCACCCTTTTACACTCTCGGGCCGCTCACGACGGATATAGCTCCCGGCTACGACCAGATTACCAGCGCCATAGGCGGCGCTATGATAGGCTGGTACGGCTGCGCCATGCTCTGCTATGTGACTCAGAAGGAGCATCTCGGGCTGCCCGATAAAAACGATGTCCGGGAAGGGGTCGTTACTTTCAAGCTGGCCGCCCATGCGGCGGATCTCGCCAAGGGGCACCCGGCCGCCCAGGAGCGCGACAACGCCTTGTCCAAGGCGCGATTCGAGTTTCGCTGGCAGGATCAGTTCAATCTCTCCCTTGATCCCGCCAAGGCCCGTTCGTTCCACGACGAGACTTTGCCGCAGGAAAATGCGAAAACGTCACACTTCTGCTCGATGTGCGGCCCCAATTTCTGTTCCATGAAGATCTCGGAAGAGATCAGAAGTGCAGGTTTTGAGGAAAAGGCCGAGGAGTTTCGCAAACAGGGCGGCGAGATCTACCTCGAGTAAGCTCTATTGTTTCCCAGGACAAAAAAACGACGGCGGTTTCATCGGTCTTTTCCGGTGAAGCCGCTTTTTTTAGGGGAGATTTATGACAGGGCCTTGTTTAAAGACTTCACTCAAAGCGATAGGCTGATTTCCTGCTCTGCCCTCGTTGCGTGACGATAATCCGGGTGAATGCCGGGATCGCACGGGTTCATGTCTCCGATATATGGTGCTCCCCTACTCTCGCGGTATCTATAGGAGAGTCTCGTCGGAATAGAGTACACACCGGAGAGGAATGAGGAAATGAGTCTGATCGCCCGGAAGAGGTATCTCTATCTCCCGGCAGCCTGCCACGAGCCGGCAGCCTTACGCGCCCAGGAGTCGGCCCGGAGGATTTCTTCGAGGCAACGGGCAGATTGAATTTCATGGCTGTCCATGACGTTTTCGACCAGTTTCCAAATATCAGGGAATCGTATATCGCCCAGGACAAAACGGGTGACCGCTATTTCATTGGCCGCATTGAGTACGGCGGGGAGCGTACCGCCAACCGTACCGGCACGGCGAGCCAGATTCAACGCCGGGAAAACATCCGCCCGGGGCGCCTCAAACTCCAGTTTGCGGAGGGAGGGAAAGTCCAGAGGTTTGAGGGAATTCGACACGCGGTCAGGCCAGGTCACGGCATACTGGATGGGGAAACACATGTCC
>CAZNVW010000110.1:0-9108 GCA_964576595.1 uncultured Verrucomicrobiales bacterium | reverse complement strand
CCTCGGACATCCGCTCCTCCATCGTCGCCGCCATCTCGGTCAAAATCACCGAGCCCGTCTTCGAGTCCCAGACCAAGACAAAACTCGGCTCCAACACCGTCAGCCCGGACGGCGAAACAGTACGTACCTTCATCGGCAACTTCATCTCCCGGGAACTCGACAACTACCTCCACAAAAACCCGGACACGGCCAAAGCCATTGAAGACAAAATCAAAACGGCCGAGCGGGAGCGCAAAGAACTCTCCGGCATCCAGAAACTCGCCCGGGAACGCGCCAAAAAGGCAAAAATCCATAACGAGAACCTCCGCGACTGCCGCGTCCACTACGACTCGAAACACAAAAGAGCAGACGAAACTTCTATCTTCATCACCGAGGGCGACTCCGCCTCAGGCTCCATCACCACCGCGCGTAACCCGGAGCTCCAGGCCGTCTTCTCCCTCAAGGGGAAACCGCTGAACACCTTTGGCCTCTCTCGGGAAATCGTCTATAAAAACGAAGAATTCAACTTCCTCCAGCACGCTCTCAACATCGAAGGAGGCCTGGAAGGACTACGCTTCAACAAAGTTATCATCTCCACCGATGCCGACGTAGATGGCATGCACATCCGCCTTCTGCTCCTGACCTTCTTTATCCAGTTCTTCCCGGAACTCATTCGGGAGGGTCACCTCTACATCCTGCAAACGCCCCTGTTCCGAGTCCGCAACAAACAAAAAACCTTCTACTGCTACTCCGATCAGGAGAGGCTGGACGCTATTGCCGCATGCGGCAAAAACCCGGAAATCACCCGATTCAAGGGACTGGGAGAAATCTCTCCCTCGGAATTCAAAAACTTCATCGGAGAAACCATTCGCCTCGATCGCGTTCGCCTCGAAGACTCGCATAAAATCAAGGATATGCTGAGCTTCTATATGGGTAAAAACACCCAAGACAGACAGGACTTCATCGTCTCACACCTCCGCGTCGAATCCGATGCCGTCAACGAATAACCCAGAACAGCCACTCCCCCAGATCTCCCAGCAGACATCCCCCTGCCCATGACAGCTCCGAGCCACAACTCCCGGCCAAACCATATCGCCATCATTATGGACGGTAACGGTCGCTGGGCCAAAGAAAAGGGACTCTCCCGCACACAAGGTCACCGGGAGGGAGTCGAGGCCGTCACCCGCACCGTCGATACCTGTCTGCAAATCGGCATCCCGTGGCTCACCCTCTACGCCTTCTCCAGCGAAAACTGGAACCGCCCCAAACTGGAAGTCGCCGCCCTGATGGAACTCCTCCTCTGGTTCATCAAAAAACAGGAGCCCGTCATGATGCGCAACAATGTACGCCTGCACATCATCGGCGACCGGGACAAACTGCCCGTCCGCTGCCGCCGGCAGCTGGAAAAAACCATGGCGGCCACCTCCGGCAATACCAGCCTCAACCTCGTCCTCGCCCTCTCCTACGGCTCCCGCGACGAAATCACAGACGCCGCCCGCAAAATCGCCGAACAAGTCAGGGATGGCCTCCTCTCTCCTGACGACGTTACGCGCGACATCGTCTCGCAGAACCTGTACACCGCCGGAATGCCAGACCCCGACCTGCTGATCCGCACCTCGGGAGAAAGGCGGCTCTCCAACTTCCTGCTATGGCAGCTCAGCTATGCGGAAATGATCATCATCCCCAAATACTGGCCCGACTTCACCGGAGACGACCTCAAGGCCACCCTCGAAGACTACTCTCGCAGACACCGCCGCTTCGGTAAAATCTGACCTGCTTCCGGCGCCCCGTCCTCTGAAAAAAAGGCTCCGCCGCCTCTTCATCCCATCCTCCACGCCTCTTTACCAACATACTCCCATGAGCACATACGCCCTTATCCTCGCCGGCGGCAGCGGCACCCGCTTCTGGCCGCTCTCCCGCAACGCGCGGCCCAAACAGCTCCTGAACCTCTTTGACGACTCCACTCTGCTCAAACAAGCCGTGGAACGCCTGCAAAACCTCGTGCCGACTCAAAACATTCTCATCCTGACCAACCCGGTACAGGAGGCGGAAGTACGCCGCCAGGCCCCCCAGCTCCCTGCGCACAATATCGTCGCAGAGCCCGTGCGCCGCGACACTGCACCCGCGGTCGCCTACGGCATCGGCCTCATCGCGGCCCGCGACCCGCAAGCCACCATGATCATCATCCCCTCCGACCAGCTCATCCGGGATGAAGAAGCCTTCCGCTCCACCATGACCGATGCCGTCAACGCCGCCGCCGATAACGACGCCCTCGTCACCATCGGCATCAAACCCACCTGGCCCTGCCCCTCATACGGCTACGTCGAGCGGGGAGAGCAAGTCGATCTGCCCACCCGCACCCTCCTCCGCAACCCCTGCTACAAAGTCCGTCGCTTCCGCGAAAAACCGGACACCCAAACCGCGGAAAAATTCCTTGCCGACGGCGGCTTTTCCTGGAACGCGGGCATGTTCGTCTGGTCCGTCCCGTCCGTCCGTGCCCAGCTCCGCAAACAAACACCGGAACTGGCCGACTTCATCGACGCCCTTTGCGCGTCCCCCACCCCGCAGGAAGACGTCAGGGAACTCTTCCCCAAACTCACCCCCATCTCCATCGACTTCGCCCTGATGGAAAAAGCGGACAACGTTTACAACTTCGAGGCCACCTTCGACTGGGACGACGTCGGCTCATGGATCTCCATCGCCAAATACCTGAAACAAGAGCACGGCAACAGCACCAACGCCCCCTTCTCCGCAATAGAATCCACAGGCAACATCGCCTTCTCCGAGAACCGGGACAAGCGCATCGCCCTCCTCGGCGTCCATGACCTCATCGTCGTCGACACGGGAGACGCCCTCCTCGTCGCCGACAAAAACAGGGCCGACGACATCAAAAAAATCGTCGCCGGACTCCCGGAAAATCTCCTCTGACCCCTCTCCCATGCCCACGGCCTCCCCGTCCGCCCTGCCCGCCCTCGGCATAGACCATGGCGATGCCCGCATCGGCATCGCCGCCACAGACCCCCTGGGCATCCTCTGCCACCCCGTCGAGACCATCGTCGTCGCCCAAACTGACGCGCCAGCCCGCATCGCCGAGCTCGCCCGCCAGCGCGGCATCAAAACCCTCGTCATCGGCCTCCCCTACCGCCTCGACGGCACCGAAGGCACCGCCGCCGAAAAAGTCCGCCGATTTGCCGACACGGTCGCCGCCGCCTGCCCCCACACCCCGCTCACCTTCGTAGACGAGCGTCTCACCACCAGCGCCGCCCACGAAAAAATGCACGAAGCCGGCCGCAAGGCCAAACACCGCAAACTCACCATCGACCAGGCCGCCGCCGTGGAAATACTGAACTCATGGATGGAAGAGCAAGGCTTGTATTGCGGAGAGTAACTTTTCCAAAGAACCCATAAAAATCAAGTTGCTCCCTCGTCAACCGACGAGAGAGCAGCATATTATCTCCATACGAGACGCAAGGCATCTGAATGCCATTATCAATGATGTGGCATCTTTTCATGACGAATCATGAAAGTCCCACCTCTCACATAAGGCCGTCCGCAAATAGACTAATTAAAAAAACCTGTCTCTCATCCGAACAAGTATCTTTGCAAATACTCATCCAGAAATAAAGAGACAGGTTATACAGAGGTGATGCTCCCTCTTCGATTACTCTACTGTTTTCTTATTGACGCTTACTGAACCTCCTCCGTACACACTAAATCCAACAGGAAAGAAATGCGTCTCTGAGGAACATTCTCCTCCTCCAGGGAAATTATAGGAGCATTCTCCGCTAATAAAGGCGGCCTTGAATCCTATAAACACTCTCCCGCTCCACGTCGCATCTGTAGAAGAAGGGCATGGACCAGGATTTTCGTTAGTTATTTTAATGGACGCTTTATAAGTCAAAGTAACACCGGGAGAAGACCCGCCCCATGATGCCGTAACAGTGAGGGTACCTGTTGCATCATACAAGCCCTTGACCTGATTGCCTTCACAACATTGATCTGCAGTGACGGAAACCGAACCATTAATGCAAACAACCAACCCGGGAACCGAACCTGCAGGCATACACCCTTCCACCTCTACGCTTTGAGTAAAGCTAAGATTTAATCCGGAAATAAAATTCCCCAAATAATCATAGTTGTTTACAAAGTCGTTAAACTTAATAGCGTACAGATTAAACCCACCTTCTTCCTCTTCCTTGTCCCGGCCAAGCCAGCGCCCCATTAACGGGTCGTAGTCCCGATAATTATAATAAACAAGTCCGGTCAGTCTGTCATAGGGTTTTGTACTAAACTGGTAGCTATATTCCTTCTCTCCGGTTTTGCGGACTACATTGCCAAAGGCGTCATATTCATAATGAGCGGTCAGAGTACCTCCATTTTCTTCACTCACATATTCAGTCACGTTACCATTGGCATCATAGCACGGGTAGCTCACTACCGGTATTTGCAGGTTGTGCTCCGTCACGCTCAGCAAGCCGCCTACACCTCCCGCCCCCTGGGAGGTTCCGGACAAGTCATTGCCCCAGGCATAGGTGCTTTTGAGTGCATGCGTATTTTTATCATATTCGGCAATCGCGTTATACCCGTCATACAGCGTGATGGTATTGCCTTTTTGGATACGACGCCCCTGATTGTCATAAGTACGTGTTTCTTCGACTACGTCTCCGCTCTTGATCTGTACTGGCCGATTGTCCGCGTTATAAATGAAGGAAAGGTTTCCTCGTCCGGGCAACGCGGCAGTCGGTGCCAGACCGCTCAACAAATTCCCGTCGGCATCATAGAACGGCACGCCCCCATTTATCGCCGTATATTGGTTCAATGTATTGGAGGCATAGGTGGTCAATACCTGGTCTCCCCGCCCGCTGCTGATCCTGTTGCCTATCTGGTCATATGCGTAATGATCTTCATTGGCCTGCTTCACCTGCCCCAGAACATCATAGTTCCATGTCCAATCGGCAGTGGATTGGGCGAATGCTTCTCCATCTGTGGTAACTGATGTGCGCTGCCCCATGTCGTTTGCGGCATAGGTATAGCTTGAGATCACGGGATTGTTCTCTTTATTTTTCCAGGCATTGGTTTTACTGGACAGCATGTCCCTGTTAACCTCCCAGACGTTGGTCACCGTATGTACCGGGGAGTCCATCCGGGTAAGTATCTGCGGGGCATCTGCCATATATTCGTAGGAAAAGGTTTTGCCGTCTGCCGCAATCGAGGCCAGCTGCGCTGCAGGGTTATAGGCGTAATCAACAGCCTGCTCCACTTGTTCGCCCTGTTTGAGTTGATAGCCGGAGGAACGACCATAAGAGTCGTACCGGCGTTCAATTTCCCGGGTAAAGTCGCCGTTCGCCGTAGGGATGGTCCATTGTTCTGACACAAGTTGTTCCTTGTCATTGTAGCCATATAGACAGGAAAGTACTCCTTCGGTCAATGCCGAGACAAGGCGTCCGCGCTGGTCATAAGAGTACATCTGACGGGGCGTTGCTCCCTGGTCATTTGTTTCAATAGAGGCTACTTGTCCCGCCTCGTCATAAATGTATTCCGTTGCTTGTCCGCGAGCATTCGTTTTCGTCTTCACCTTTCCGCCCAGCGTGTAAGCGTACGCCGTACCAACGCCGGCTGCGTCGTTTTTCTTCAGAAGGTTCCCTGACACGGCATCATATACCCACTGGGTGCGGTCTCCCGATACTCCTTCCGGCCAGGATGCCGTCGCTCCGACAGGGGTTCGATAGGTAGTCATGGCCGTCTTTCGGCCATAGTTATCGTACTCAAAGGCCACAGGATATTGATAAGCGCCCCACTGGCGGACCACATTTCCTTCCAAATCATATGAAAAGTGCTGACGTTCTCCATTGGGCATCGTAATTCCATCTCTTCTGCCATAGCTGTCATACTGATAGGAAGTTATTTTTCCATCGGGAGATTTTATGCTCAAAATCTTCCCTGTAAAAACGTCATTCACATATTGTTTTTCGTCTTTTTGGCCTTCTGCCTTGGAAATTACTTTGCCCCATATATCAAATACAATCACATCTCCCAAATAAGAATATCCATCAGAATTTTTAACTGTATTTTCTATTCTCTTGAGGATTCCTCCATCCATAAAACATTTGGTCGCAAAAGAACGACCATCAGGAAGAATATAATTCATGCTATAATCTCCCTTTCTCTGCGCAATGGGCGGCATCTCATTGAGATAATACCCGTCCACACCGAGGCTCCAGCTTTTGGATGATGTCCCATCCTGAGTATTCCATCTGATGCCCGTAGTCAGCCAGCGCCCCTTCCAGGCCGCCTGTTCTTCCACTTTCCAAGATCCCTTATCCGTCGGCCACGACGGATCATAGGTTCTCTCACTTCGTGTCATTCTATCCTCTGACAGATTCAGTACTCCGTCTCCATTCAAATCGAGCCCATTGATCACTATCCCGTCCGCTTCATATTGGTACAGTTGTGTTTCTCCATCAGGATATACTTTTTTCACCAACTGACCGGCCTGGTCGTACGTGCTCTCTATCGTGGCTCCATTACCTGCCACCACCCGGGCTTCATTTCCCAGCAAATCCGTTTGTATCGTTCTCGTAGCGCCATTTTCCTGCACCGTCACTTTTATTCCTCCCCCAACACTCGGGTCTGCCGTATAGGTACAAGTCGCCGTCACTCCTGTTGTCGTAGTCGTCGAGGCCACCTGTTTGTCCGCATAAAAGATTTCTTTTTTGCTTGTTCCCATCGGAGTCGTTGCTCGTACTTCCCTTGCCGGGACGTTGTACGTATAGTTTGTCGTAACGGTATTACCTCCCACTACAGGCGTTTTTTCGCTCACGATGTTTCCGGCCATGTCCATCGTCGTTTCCCTCACCAGATAGTGCTGATCCGAGCCTGCGACCTTTTTCCATTCAATGGTTGTCAGCCCGTTCCTCTCCCAGGTTCTGGTAATTCCTCTCGATGTTTCTTCCACAATTTTCCCGTCTGCGTTTCGGGTGTAGGTCGTTTCCACTCCGTCACGTCCTCGCTCCCAGTTGATCTGGCAGCAGTCACGACGCTGTTCCGTATAGTCTTCGCTATTATTGTCATAGACCCATTTAAGACAATTGCCCAAGGGATCGAATTCCACTCCGGTCCGGCTGCTCAGCCAGTAGGCCTGCCCTCCTTCAAGCGCATAGTGAACCTCCTCCATCAACTTGTTACTGGCCTTGTCCTGTTTTGTAATGATACGAAGGCCTTTCGTCACTTTATTGTCTGAACCATATCCGACATCCCTCGTAGTTTTCAAAACGGTATTATCCACTTCATAGGAATAGGTTTCCAATGATCCGTTTGCGTTTTTTACCAGCAGGGGTCTTCCCATCAGGGCTTCATTTACAAGATTTTTGTCACGGCAATACCGTTTTGTCACCGTGATCTTGTCTCCTCCCGAGTGTGGCTGGTGTTTTGTTTCCACGATAGTGTTTACACCTTCCCTCACGCTGTCCGTCCATTCTTTTTGAATGGGTACGCCGTTTACCGTAACAGTAGTTCCCGAGGTTCCCGTGTCCGTAGTCAGTTTCACTTCCTGTTTCAGCCGATAGACTCCTGCCGGAGCCTGCCCTGGAGCAGGAGCAGGCGTATTCATCCATGGACTCATCGTCCGTGTTGTTTTAATACCGGCCATCTGATTGTCCGAGTATTCGTAGTTTTCCCATTCGCCGTTACTCCTCCTCAATGTTGCAGGACGACCGTAACTGCCCCGATCAGCCGGATCAGTATAATAGGTCCAGGTGCTTGAGATGCTTTCAGGCAATGGGTTGCCTGTCGCATCAACAGCATCGCATTCAGCAAGAGGCACTGCTCCCTTGTCCCAGCGATACGTTGTACGAGTTCCCATCACACGCTTCACTACATAGTATTTGCCATCTGTTCCAAGCTCTTCCACTTCGTTGACATAATGCTCCACGGGAGGCGCCGTGCGCGCACTTCGTGCCTTGGATGGCGTTTCCTCCAGAGAAAGGGTGGTCGAAGCACGCCGGTATTCCCCATTATGGTTGCTCCATATCTGAGAAAGAACGGCAGTACCCGGTTTTTTACCCGCTTTTTGTTCCATCAGCAGAGTCTCCGTACGCGGCGTTTTTCCATACCAGGTCGTCTCCTCCACTTTGATTTTTGAGCCGCCGTCCAGAGCGGTTACTGTACGGCGCGAGAGCGGTTCCGCTCCCGGCTTAACGGTATAGAAGCCCTCAGCGTTTTTCTTTGCCTCCAGCTCGGTCGGGTTATAGCCCGTGATACGATACCCGTCAGGTATTACTTCTACGTTCAAAAAGCCCGTCATCGTTCGGATCTGGCGTACCCATCCTTGCGGAGAACGCAGGATTTCCCCGCCCTTGCCGAAAGGAGTCAGAGACTCTGGTGTCGCGTAATACGCCGAAATCCCCCCCGGAAAACTGGGCTGCACCACAGCGGAACGCGCGCTCTTCGTTACGGGAGCGCCAACGTTGGACGCTCTCAAACCAACCACGCTGGGTTTGGGCATATCAGGCGCAAGCGCAGACAACCCCGCTGAAATCGAAGCGAAGGAGCTACTCATCATACTCCGGGAAGAGCCTGAGCCAGAATCTCCGCACTTTTGTTCTTCCGGGTCATCCGGCGGCGGCGGATCGACCGTCTGATTATCGGTCGGGTCTGATCCACTATTTCCGCCGGCCTCTTGCGCGTTCGCCAGCGGAGAAGTAAAGGGCAACAGGAGAGCAGTCATCAAAAGAGTGCTTAAAGAAAACAAATTTGTAGGTTTCATATAAGAGAAGAAGGTTAAGAGTTAAAAAATTAATGTGCTGAATTTAAAGGTATAGGTTTCCGTCAAAAACAATCGAATTAATAGCGATTCCCCTTGGAATCATAGTACGAGATCTGGTGACAGGCCGATGTTACCGTCCCGTTCGGCAGGGTCATAAAGATACAGGCCAGCCCGTTCTCGTCGAAATCCTCCGCATACAGGCGGCGCACCGTGCCCCCTTCCAGGAACTGCACTCCGCCCGCGACAAGTTTGATTTCTATATAGCCTCCGGGCGGCAGGCTGTATGCCGACAGGAACATCCGCGCCAACTGGCTGCCATCTTCATATTTTTCGACTACTTCGATGTTCGACAGGGCCGATGTGGA
>CAZNVW010000109.1:0-9117 GCA_964576595.1 uncultured Verrucomicrobiales bacterium | reverse complement strand
AAGACAGGATTCGAACCTGCGACATCTGGTACCCAAAACCAGCGCTCTACCAGGCTGAGCTACTTTCCGAAAAAAGCATAAAAAAGTGGCCCGGGACGGATTCGAACCGCCGACACAGGGATTTTCAATCCCCCGCTCTACCGACTGAGCTACCGGGCCATTGACGTTCGCGGGGTTGACCGCTTGCGTGCCGGGAATGTACTCCCCTTCTCCCGTTCATGCAACAAAAAAAAGAGGATTCTCCCCATTTTTCTTTTTCCGGCCACGCGCCCAGCCCCCGCAAGGCGGGGAAAACGGCATTTCGGGTATTTCCGGCGTTTCTTTTCCCGATTCGCGCTTTTCCCGTCATTTTAGTCTTGTCCCCCTCCCCGGTCTGCATACTATGTCGCGTGATATGAAGACGCTACTCTCTCAAGGATTGGGCCTCCTGTGGGCGGCCTGCTGCATGAGCGCCGCCCAGGCCGGATACGTCGGCGATCCCATCGCTACGGACGCCCCCTATCAAATGGCCTATGAAGAGCCTCATCAATCCTCTTCTCCCCAGTTCAACCCCTCCCAGTTCGGCTACGAATATCTCGGCCCGATGACGTTCAAGAGCGGCGGCGGGCGGGCCACGCTCCACAACGCGTTTTTGTACGCTCACCTGATTCCGCAGAATCCCGAGTCAAAGATGTCGTTCGGGCTGGATCTCATCACCCGGATGACGTGGTTCGGCAGCCGGGGCAACGACCTGTTCGACGATCACCGCCTCTATACGGTGGGGCTGAACGGCAGCTCCACGATCACGCTCTCGGACAGTACGAAAATCTTCCTGGGAGCCTCGGCCATGCTCTCCACCGACTTCGACACGTTCAATTCCCACTGCATCCAGATCGGCGCGCGCGGCGGCGTCAGCCAGCGCATCAACGACAGGCTGTCGCTCCAGCTCGGCCTCTACTACACGCCCCAGCTGGCGACCGCGCCCCTGCTGCCCATCATCGGCTTCCGCTACGAGATCAACGACCGCTGGTTCATGAGTCTCGACCCCATGCGCTTCAAGGTCATCAACAAGCTGACGGATTCCCTCTCCTGGGGCCCCTTCATCGGCCTCTCCGCCGGCTCCTGGAATGTCCGCAACCAGCGGCAGGACATGCGCTTCTCCTATTTGTCAGGGATCTGCGGCCTGCAGGCCAATCTCAAACTGGGCACCTGGGGGTCGTACAAGCCGACGCTGACGACGGAGACCGGTTTCACCTTCGCCAACAGCGTGGAATACCGGAACGCCACCGGACGGAAGAAAATCGAGGAAGCCAAAATGAAGGAGGGCTTCTACTTCCAGGCGGGCGTCAAGTTCGATTTCTAACGCGACCAACGCGAAAAAACAGAGTTTCATTCAGGGCGGGAAGTCAGCTTCCCGCCCTTTTTTGGGGGCCGCGAGCCTCCTTATTCGCCGGTACGGGCGGCAGGGGACTCTCCGGGAGCCGCTCCGAGGGCGATCTCCCGGGCAAAGGTCTCCAGTACGGTTTTACCGACTCTTTTCGTATCCCAGTAGGAGTAGCCGCCCATCAGGGCCGATCCCGCCAGGGGAGCCCACCGCGAGCAGGCGGCTCCCACGGCTCTCCGGGTAACGGTCAGGCCCACTTTTTGCAAGGTGTTTTGCAGGGCTCTCGAGGAGAGCCGCCTGACGAGGAGACGGCTGCCCGCCCGCACAACCAGGTCGCGCCCCGCGATGCCCGCCCCGTGGCGGAAGAGGCAGTACAGCATCATCTCGCGGGTCAGTACCGCGCTTTTGCCATACAGAGAGGCGATGTCTGAGACCATCTGCCGCTGTATCTTCCACACCTTGAGCAGGTCGGGGATGATGCTCACATAGCCCAGAGGGCCGGGCAGGACGGCGCACCCGGCGGAGCAGAGGGCCGCGCGCCGGCAGGACTCGCGGATGATCTGCTCCGCGCGGAAGAGCGGCGAGTCACGGGGGATCTCCCCGGAGACGGGAATGGACGAGACGAGATCCAGGAGCCGGCCCATGACCAGCCCCAGGTCGCGCTCGCGGTCGTACGCCCCCTGGGGGACGAGAGAAGTCGTGTTGTCTTCCTCCATATCCCGAGCCTACAGGCGGCGCTCCGGGAACGCGATAAAAATAGACTCAAAACGGGACATGCTCCCCCCCGGGAAGGGAACAGAGAAAGGAGGAACAAAAAAGGCGCCGCGGAGTGACCGCGGCGCCTGAAAAGAGGTTTAAACTCTGTCTGAAAGACGTTTACTTCTCTTCGCTCGGGCTCCACTCTTCGGACTGAAGGGCAGCCAGATTGAAGGCCTGTTCCAGACCGACGAGGTCGTTGCTGGGACGGAGGGCTTCGAAGGAAACGGTTTCGCGGCGGAGCTGTTCGGAGTCGTAGGAGACCGCCTTGATGGACAGGCCGATGCGGCGCTCGATCTTGTCGACCTTGATGACGCGGGCTTCGATTTCGTCGCCGACCTTGATGATGTCCTTGACGCGTTCCACGTGCTCTTCGCTAAGCTGGGAGATGTGGATGAGGCCGTCGATGTCGCCTTCGAGGTTGACGAATGCGCCGAAGCTGGCGATCTTGGCGACAGTGCCCTTGACCAGGTCGCCGACCTTGAAGCGGTCGTCGATGGATTCCCAGGGATCGCTGTCAAGCTGCTTGACGCCGAGGGAAACACGCTGGTTTTCCTTGTCGATGTTGAGCACGACCGCTTCCACTTCGTCGTTCTTCTTGAGAACTTCGGAGGGGTGGTTGATCTTGCGGGTCCAGGACATGTCGGACACGTGAATCATGCCGTCGATGCCTTCTTCCAGACCGACGAACGCGCCGTAAGGGGTAAGGTTGCGCACCTGGCCCTTGATCTTGGTGCCGATCGGGAAACGGGCTTCGATTTCTTCCCAGGGATTGGAGTCGAGCTGGCGGACGCCGAGGGAGATCTTCTGTTCTTCCTTGGAGATGCCGAGAACGACGGCTTCGATTTCCTGGTCGAGCTTGAGAACGTCGGAGGGGCGGGTGATGCGCTTGACCCAGGAGAGTTCGGAAACGTGGACAAGGCCTTCGACGCCTTTTTCCAGTTCGACGAACGCGCCGTAGGGAAGGAGCTTGGTAACCTTGCCGCTGACGTGCTGGCCGATCGGGTACTTGCGTTCGATGTCGGCCCAGGGGTTGTCGGTCATCTGCTTGAGACCGAGGGAGACGCGCTCCTTGTCGCGATCCACTTCGAGGATGATGACTTCGACCGTCTGGCCGATGTGCAGCATTTCGCTCGGGTGGTTGATGCGGCCCCAGCTCATGTCGGTGATGTGGAGCAGGCCGTCCATGCCGCGCAGATCGACGAAGGCGCCGAAGTCGGTGATGTTCTTGACCTGGCCTTCGACCTTGTCGCCGACGTTAACGGTCTGAAGGAAGCGCTGACGCTGTTCGGAGCGTTCGGCTTCGATCACTTCGCGGCGGGAGAGAACGATGTTCTTGCGCTCGTCGTTGACCTTGACGATCTTGAATTCGTAAACCTTGCCAACGTATTCGTTGAGGTCCTTGGGGGGGATGATGTCCACCTGGGAACCGGGGAGGAAGGCTTCCACGCCGACATTGACCATGAGGCCGCCCTTGACGACGCTCTTGACCTTGCCCTTGACCAGACCGCCTTCGCGGTACACGGCGACGATTTTTTCCCAGTTCTGCTTGTGGGCTGCTTTTTCCTTGGAAAGGACGATGTTGCCTTCGTCGTTTTCGAGGCGCTCGAGGAGGACTTCGATTTCGTCGCCCACTTCGATTTCTTCATCTTCGAATTCCGAAACGGGGATAGCGCCTTCGGACTTATAGCCGATATTCACGAGCACCACCTGAGGGCGGATTTCAATAATGGTTCCGGGAACGATGGAACCCTCGCGAAATTCAGGGAACTTGCTGTCAATCAAGTTCTCCAGTTCTGTATTAATCATTGTTGATTGGTTAGATTTGTGAGACTCCGGTTTTTCTATTCAGCCCCTACACCGATAGCTCACGGGGCACCTGCCGCCATCGGGGAAAACCAGAGGAGGGAAAGATGACCAAACGGCTATAAAAATCAAGTAAAATATACCTGTTTTTCCGCCAGACTTCCTTTTTTCGTGATTTTCCTTTCGGCGTCCTCCATAGTCCGCCCATGTCCATGCGATTTCTTCTGCTTCTCGGCTGCTCCCTCGGGAGCCTTTTCTCCCTTTCCGCACAGGAGAAAAAAGACGTCTATGACGAGACGCACGCGTTGCTGGGGGACAGGCAGGCCGCCTTTATACTGAGAAAGTCCGTCACAACGACGGACAGGGAGACAGAAAAAGGCGGTATTCTGAAATTTTCCATCACGACCTCCACCTCCATTTCCACGGATTTCTGCTACAATCAGCAACGAATCAACGAGCGTTTCCCCGCCTGCTCGACCTATAAAATTCCCCATACGCTGATTGCGCTGGAAGAGAATATTCTTTCCTCGCCCGATCAGATCGTCAAATGGGACGCCGGCCGCTTCTCCATCGACGCCGATATAGGAGAGGAGTTGCGGAAGAAATGGGCGCAGGACATGAATCTGAAACAGGCGTTCAAGACGTCCTGCGTCTGGTTCTATCAGGATATCGCCCGGCAGCTCCCGCCCAAAAAGGTCAAGGGGTATCTGGACAGGTTCGAATACGGCAACAGGGACAACTCCGGCAAGCGGGACCGCTACTGGCTCGGAGACGGGAATACGCTCAAGATTTCCGCCAAAGAACAGGTTGACTTTCTGCAAAAACTGGACAGGCGGAAATTCGACCTGAAGCCGGAAACCTACGATCAGGCGGAGCAGGTATTCCAGACGGAAGACACTCCCCGTTACACCCTGTACGCCAAGACAGGCACGGGGAAGCTGCCCTCGGGCCGTTATATCGGCTGGTATGTCGGCTATATTGTCAAAAAAGAGGCCGAAGCGGCCAAAAAGGGAGAAACGACCACTTATTACTTCGCCTTCAACATGGACGGCACGGATATGGACGACATCGCCCAAAACCGCCTCACCATAGCCCACGCGCTCCTTAAGCTTCACGGCGCGCTTGATTAATCTCTCTCCGCTCCCCCATGATTCTGACCACCGACGACGCCGACGGCATCCGGCTCGACCAGTATCTCTCCATGCACGTGCCGGAGCTGTCGCGCTCACGCATCCAGGCATTGATCAAATCGGGAGAAATACGCCTCAACGGCAAGCCGACCAAGCCCAGACAACCCGTCAGCCGGGGCGACCTGATTGAGGTCAACATCCCCGAGCCGAAGCCCGCGGCCGCCCAGCCTCAGGACATCCCCCTGAACATTCTTTACGAGGACGCTCACATCGTCGTGCTCAACAAGGACTCCGGCATGGTCGTCCACCCCGCCGCCGGCAATGAAGACGGCACGCTGGTCAACGCCCTGCTCCACCACTGCGGCGATCTCTCCGGCATCGGCGGCGTCGAGAGGCCCGGCATCGTCCACCGGCTGGACAAGGATACCTCCGGCTGCCTCGTAGTCGCCAAGAACGACGGGGCGCACCAGTCCCTGACGGAGCAGTTCTCCGAGCGCAGTACGAGCAAGCTCTATCTGGCGGTCGTACAGGGACGCCCCCGGGAAAGCCACGGCACCCTGTTTACCCACATCGGCCGCCACCCCGTCAACCGCATGAAGATGGCGGTCGTCAACCCGCCCGGCGGCAAGGCGGCCATCACCGACTGGGAGGCGCTCGCCTACGACCCCGGCTCTGACAGCACCCTCGTCCTCTGCACCCTGCACACCGGGCGCACCCATCAGATACGGGTGCACATGCACCATCTGGGCCACCCGCTCATCGGAGACCCCATCTACTCCACCCCCTCCCGGCAAAAGGCCAAAACAGGCCGCCTGATGCTCCACGCGTGGCGGCTGGGCTTCTCCCATCCCGCCTCAGGGGAGCGGCTGGAGTTCGAGTCCCCCATCCCGTCGGAGTACTCTCCCTGGCTGGATTTGTGGCAGGCGAATGTGGAAGCAGGAACCCGCCCGCCCGCTCGCTAACCGGACGGGTCGAACACCTGCCCCACAAAACTCGCCTCCGCTCTCAATAGGCGGGCACGCCGTGGGGCTTGTGCCTGTTGCGGCAGCCGGCGCAATAGCCCGAGTTGATATCCATGGTCTGACCGCACACGCCGCATTTATGCTCTCTCAGCCGCTGCCGGTTGGGGCGGTCGTTGGGCACCCACTGGGAGCTGCCCCGGGGATTTCTGGATTCCCCGTAAATATCCCGCAATCCCCCACCGCATCCATAATCGGGTCTGGACTGATCGCAATTACCTCGCGATCTTCTCGCTTGATCTCTCAGCGCATCTCCCAAAGGACCGGCACTCAACGGGCAGGAAATCGCCAATAACACAGAAAAAGCAACGAAAAATAGTTTCATTATTTGAATAAATTTTGTTTACAGGGAGATAAAAATACAAAAACAAAAATATATCAATATTTTTATCAGAAAAACGCACGGAATCTTTCGTTTGATTTTGTCAAATGAAAAAAACTATCTCTCCGGGATACCGTAATGCCCTCCTTCATCAAGACAGTACTCATCCGCGCCCTGGCGCTGCCGCCGCTTTCCCTCCATAGAAAATCCCCGCTCTCCCATTTTTAAGCTTGCGGAATACCTGAAATTGTCGCTTCATCCCTGCGGAGCATTGCGCCCCACACAGCACCACAAATTCCCATGACAATGGCCAACAAGGAAATTTCCGTCTCGGACGTCGCCAAAACAGCGGACGATTATCTCGCAGAAACGACTGATCTTCTGGGAGACAAGTTGCAGCTCAACATGGGCCCCTCCCACCCTGCCACCCACGGGGTGCTCAGACTCAAACTGGAACTGGACGGGGAAGTCGTGGTCAGTGCGGACCCCGTCATCGGCTACCTCCACCGCGGAGATGAAAAGATAGCGGAAAACATGCACTACAACCAGTTTGTGCCGTACACCGACCGACTGGACTATCTGGCCCCGCTCTCCAATAACATCGCCTACGCCTGCGCGGTGGAAAAACTCATGGGCTGGGAGTTGCCGCCCCGGGGCCAGGCGCTCCGCGTGCTGGTCGCCGAGCTCTCCCGCCTCTCGTCCCACCTCCTGGGCGTCGGCGTCTTCGGCATGGACGTAGGCGCGATGACCGTCTTCCTCTACTGCTATGAGGAACGCGAAAAAATCCACAACTTTACCGAAACTCTGACGGGAGCCCGGTTCACCACCTCCTGGACCCGCGTCGGCGGTCAGACCCGCGACGTCACTCCCGAACTGGTGAAGGCCATCGAAAAGTTCCTCCCCGAGTGCGAAAAAACGCTCGACGAAGTGGACAATCTGCTCCAGACCAACAAAATCTTCGTGGACCGTCTGAAGGACATCGGCGTTATCTCAAAGGAAGACGCCATTGCCTACGGCCTCACCGGAGCCAACCTGCGCGCCTCGGGCGTAGAGCGCGACCTCCGCAAAGTCGCCCCCTATCTGGGCTACGAGCAGTATGAGTTCGACGTCCCCGTCGGCGAAGTCGGCGACTGCTACGACCGGTACACCGTCCGCATGGAGGAAATGCGCCAGTCCATCCGCATCATCCGCCAGGTGCTCGCCAAAATGCCTGACGGCCCCATCAACGTGCACAACGCCAAGGGCCGCCTGCCGGAAAAGGAAGAGGTGCTGATGAACATGGAGCAGCTGATCCACCAGTTCATTATCGCGACACAGGGCGTCAATGCTCCCGCCGGAGAAGTTTACTTCGCCGCGGAAAACCCCAAGGGCGAGCTGGGCTTCCATATCGTCTCCAAGGGAGGCGGCGTCCCCTACCGCATGCGCATCCGCTCCTCGTGCCTGAATGCCCTCTCCATTGTCCCCAAACTCTTCCCGGGGCACCTGATCTCCGACATTCCGGCCATCCTCGGCTCCTTCGACTTCGTGATGGGAGACTGCGACCGTTAACCCCTTTCTCCCCATCGCCCGGCAGGAAATCCGGGCGATTTTGATTCCCTCCCCCCCTTCCTTTCACCGACCATGAGTTCCTACATTGACGATCAAGTAGCCTCCGCTCCCTCTCCGGGAGAAAAGCACTATCCCAAGTTCGCCGTCAGCCCCGAAATCGAGGCGCAGGCGGACGCCCGGATCGCCCAGTACCCCGATGACCAGAAGCGCTCCGCCGTCCTGCCCCTGCTGCATATCGTCCAGGGCACCTTCGGCTACATCTGCGCCGACGCCATGATCTGGGTCGCGGGAAAACTCGGCATCCAGCCCGCCGATGTCATGGCCGTCGTTACCTTCTACCCCGGCCTGAGACAGGAGTGCCCCGGCAAACTGCACTTCCGCGTCTGCGGCACACTCTCCTGCGCCATGGCCGGAGCCGGAGAGATGGTCAATAAACTTTGCGCCGCCGTCGGTATCGACCGCAGCAGCATCTCGCACAAAAACCCGATCGGCGTCAGTGCGGACGGCATGGTCAGCGTCGAATTCGTCGAGTGCCTCGCCGCCTGCGGCTTCGGCCCCGTCCTGCTCGCCAACGACACCCTGCACGAGCAGGTCACCGCAGACAAGGTGGACTCCCTCCTCTCCCAGTACAATCTGAACGCCTAACTCCGAGGATACCATGGAAATCGCTTACACTCCCGGCAAAGAACCCCATCCTCTGGAACATCGCCTGATTTTCCGCAACATAGACCGCGTCGGCTGGGATACCTCCCTCGACTGCTATATGCAGGACGGCGGCTATGAAGATCTCAAAAAGGCGCTGCACATGCCTACCGCGGACATCATCAAACATGTCCAGCAGTCCGGCCTGAGAGGCCGCGGCGGCGCGGGCTTCCCCACCGGGGTCAAGTGGACCTTCATCCCCAAAAACATCAAGTGGATCGCCTCCGCCGAGGAAAAGGCGGCCTCCGTGGCAAAAGACAAGGCGGACGACTCCATTCCCGCCCCTGCCAAGGACAAGTTCGTCTATCTCGTCTGCAACTGCGACGAATCCGAACCCGGCACCTTCAAGGACCGCTACATCGTCCACCAGGATCCGCACCAGCTCATTGAAGGCCTTGCCATCGCCAGCTTCGCCGTCGGCTCACACCTCAGCTTCATTTACATGCGCGAAGAGTTCCCGGAAGGAGCGCG
>CAZNVW010000108.1:0-9121 GCA_964576595.1 uncultured Verrucomicrobiales bacterium | reverse complement strand
AAAAATCATTTGTAATAAGATAATTATGATTATTTTACCACGGATATTCAATCCGTTATCCCTGTGCAGGGAAACTCTTTTTTCATGGGAAGTTTGGAAAAATCCGGGCTGTTTTTTTTACCCGGAATTTCCGCCTTGCCAGGAACAAGGGAAGCGTTACCCAATTTACCTAAAGCCGGAAGGCAACAGAAACCATTTCCCCCTTCCCCGTCCCGGACTGGTAATCCCGGGTGAATGTTGAGCACTGCATTTTCAGGGGGAGGGGGATCTTCACTCTTTTTGCTGAGGATACCCTGCGCTTTGCGCGTAGAGGATGCTCCGGGAATCGGGGAGGTTGAGTTTTTTCTGGAGCAGGGCGTTATCCAGTGCGGAGCGGACGACCGTACCCAGGCCGGAAGCGGCGCAGTGCAGATAAATATTCTGGCTGACAAATCCCGCGTCTGTTTCCGAGTAAGTGCGGCCCTGCTTTGTCAGATCGGAAACGAGCAGGATTTCCACCGGAGCGTTTTTGCTCCGGGTCAGGGGGCGCAGATCCTCTGTGGAAATTTGCCGCAGAGTCTGGGCCTCCGCATCGTAGAGATAGGCTCCCGATTTTAGCAGGATGTAGAGGGAGATCTCCCGGGCGTTCAGAGCGGTGGGCGCGGTATGGCCTCCATCGGGACGGTTGATGCCGTTTGCGGCCCAGCAGAGATTGGAAATCTGCTGGAGGGTCAGCTCTCGGGGAGAAAAATCCCGGGTGCTTTTACGCCGGGACAGGGCGTCATTGAGAGACATGCCCCCGGTGGTGACTGCCTTGGGGAGGGGGATGTCCTCCGCTCCGAGCGGGGACAGGAGAGACATTGCCAGCAGCAGGGGACAAAGGATTTTTTTCATCATTTATTCTATGCTCTGTTAGTTTTTGTGAGTCAAGGAGATAGGGAAAAGTAAAAGAGAAGGGGAGTAAAGGGATGCCGGAGCGGCTCTTTTCCAAATGCACGAAGGGGGGGCCGCCCGGGCGCGTAGACTCGTTTTCCGGATTTGAACTTGAGGGGCTGGGCCTTCTGTGAGAGTATCCCGCCGCACGTTGTCTTTTATTCATGATGAAATGTTTCCTTGAGTCTGCCGGGTATTTTTCCAGAGGGGCCTGCCTGTTTCTTTTGGGCGTATTGTCCCTGTCTCCCGCGTTGCTGAACTCGTGTTCCTCGATGGCGCAGGAGCCGGCGGCGCCTGCGCGGAAAGTGTACGCCCCCGGAGAGATACGGGCGGACGATGTGGAGTATATCGCCCTGTGCGAAGTGGGTCTCAGGGAAGGGCAGGAGGTCAATTTCCGCTCGAACGGGGTCATAGACCGGGACGGGCTGTACTATGTCTCTGTCGTGGCGCGGCCCTATCGGCCGGACGGCAGCCGTATGGTTGTCGTGGATGAGACCGGGGCGATTGTAAAATATTCCAAAGGATCGGGAGCTCCGGTCAGAAGCGCGCCGAAAGCGAAACCGGCCACCCCCCCGGTAAAAGAGCCGGCCGGGGCGGACGCTCTCGCGCCTGCCCGGATTGCCGCCCCAGAGGGGAAGGCCGCCGTCCCTGTGGAAGGCCGGGCGGAAACCCTGCCGGCCAGGACTGCAACGCCTGCTCCCGCTCCGGCGGAAGCATGAGGTTTTTTGGGGAAAAACGGCAGGGCTTTGAAAAGGGGGCGGAACTTTGTTTTACAGGGCTTTCCGCCGCTTGTGCCGGGCCAGTTTTTTTGTGTTCGGAGCCGGGACTTTTTTCTTGCCATGAGAATGAAATCAAGCAAGATAATGACCAGTAATCGCATTTTTAATTGTCATGAAATTCAGGTTAGCCAAAGACGTCCTTCTTGAGGGGTTGCTCCAGGTGACGAGTGTTGTCTCGTCCCGCGCCACGCTCCCCGTCCTCTCCAATGTATTGCTGAGCGCGGAAGACGGTCTGTTGCGTTTTACGGCGACCGATCTGGACATAGGCATTACGACGACGGTGCCCGCCGAGGTAGAGATTCCCGGCGCCGTGACATTGCCTGCGAAAAAGCTTTTGAGCATTGTGCGCGAACTCCCGAGCGCCGAGGTGGCGGTCACGGTGGACGAGAAGAGTACCGCTACGGTGCGCTGCTCCCGCTCCCTGTTCCGTCTGCTTGGCCTCCCCGCCAATGAGTTCCCGGCACTGCCGACTTTTGAAGAATCCCGCCGCTTCAAGCTTCCCCAGGCCATGCTGAAGGAAAGCATCAAGCGCACCGAGTACGCGATTGCTCCCGATGATTCCCACTACGTCCTGGGCGGTATGTTTGTCTCCTTCAAGGACAGCCGCATGATGATGGTCGCTACGGATGGCCGCCGTCTGGGGATGGTGCAGCACGATCTGGAGTTCCCGGAATCCCAGGCGACGGATGTCATCCTGCCGCGCAAGACGGTGAATGAGCTGCGCCGCCTGCTGGGCGACAACGGGGACATTACGATCCGCTTCTCGAACAATCAGTCTTCTTTTGAACTGGGAGAAACCCAGCTGATCAGCAAGCTGATCGACGGCACCTATCCGAACTACCGCCAGGTGATCCCCGCTGATCGCAAGGAGCGCGTGATCCTGCCCCGGGAGGAGTTCCTGGAAATCATCCGCCGCGTCTCCCTCCTGTCTGCGGAGAAGGCGAACTCGGTCAAGCTGACCTTCTGCAACAACGAGCTCAAAGTAGATGCCAACTCCTCCGAGCTGGGTGAAGCTCACGAACCCTTTCCGATTGATTACCAGGGCCGCGAAATGGCTATTTCCTTCAATCCGGAGTATCTGATGGCTCCCCTGCGCGCCATTGACAATGATACGATCGCCCTTGATCTGATTGATGAAATGAGCCCCGGAGTGATTCGTCTGGATGATGAGTTTCTCTATGTCATCATGCCGATGCGCGTGACGAAGTAGGACGGGCCTGCCTGCTCTTTTTACCCGGGCGGTTTTCTTCGGAAGACCGCCCGGTTTCATTTTTAGGGACGGGAGGAGCCCCGGCCTCCGGGAGAGAGAAAAGGCGCGGTCTGCCGCTTATCGCCACCTGTGCCGGGGATAGCGGGCCGCGAGATCCTTTTTCATTTGCGGGTAACCGTTCGTCCAGAAACTTTTCAAGTCTCCCGTGACTTGCCATGGCCTCTGATTGGGGGCGAGAACCTCGACTGTAACGACGACGCTCCCGTTTGCGATGCGGGGTGATTCCGCGACATCGTAGAGCCGCGAGACCGTCAACCCGATGCGGGGGACGCCTCGCTCATCATAGCGGACTTTGGCGGTCTGGCCGTTCGAGAGAGTGATCTGCGTGGGCGCATAGCGCGCGAGGGCATCCCTCTGCCAGCCGGAGAGCCATTCTCTGAGGACGGGTAGAACTTCTCTGTCCTTGATATCCTTGTAGCCCAGCGCGCCTTCACAGAGGAGGCTGAATGCGACGACGCGATCCTCTTCGGTAAACGTGGGCAGATTCAGCTCGGGCATCCATTCGCGGAGAGCGTTGAGGCGGATGATCCACTGATCCACAGAGTCGTCCCATTTTACCAGCTTCAGCGTGCCGTCGGCGACTTTTTCCGCAAGCAGGGGGGCGGCCTCTTCGGGATCGGCTTCGCCTTTTTCCTGCTCTGTCAGAATGAGGTCGCGGAATTTCTGGAGTGCGCGCCGCGTCACTCGGCGTTTGGTATCGTCATAGGCGGCCCTGTTCTCCTCGGTCCAGTCGTCGGGGCAGGCCTCCCGGAGCAGGGCCGGCTCCAGAGTCGTACAACGGGAGATACGCGTCTCCAGAGTTTTGCCCTCGATCTCCGAGGCCTCGGCGGAGACGAAGACAATGCCTTTATAGGCGGCGGATTTGGAGGGGAGCTTGCCCCTCTTGCCCCCGACAAGACGGCAGGTATTGACGGCAATGCCGTTGCGCGCGCCGACGTGGTCGGCATAGGCTTCGATCAGGGAAAGCGTGACGGCCTCCTGCTGGAGAGGAAACTCGGGATCGGGGAGGAAGGGCAGGGCGCCTCCCGGAGAAGAGAGGCGCAAGAGCTGCTCGTAGGCTTTCAGAGCCTCGCGCGCGCCTCGGGCGTGAATGCCCTTTTTGCCGCAGGCGACGGGATCAAACTGGAGCTTTGCCGCGAGCAGGGCGGCCCGGGCCTCTGCCTCAAAGTCAGAATAATCATCCGGTTCACGGAGGGATTCGGGGACCTCTCCCGCTTTTGCGAAGACTCCCTCTCCCTGCACGAGCGCGGCAATGAAGGCCGTCTCCGGCAGGCAGCCGTGCCTTTTACCCGATACCAGCAAACGCGCGAGCCGGGGTGCGAGGGGGAAAACACTCATTTCCCGTCCGACGGGAGTAAGCGCGCCGTTTTTGTCGATGGCTCCCAGAGAGTGCAGCAGGTCGATGGCTCCCGACAATGCCTGGGGATCGGGCGGAGTCAGCCAGCGGAAAGAGGCGGGATCTGTGACGCCCCAGCAGCTCAGGGCCAGCACGGCCGCGCTGAGATCTACGCGCAGGATTTCCGGCTCTTCAAACTCGGGTCGCCGCGCATGGTCGGCCTCGCTCCAGAGACGGAAACACCGCCCCGGAGCCATGCGTCCGGCACGTCCGGCACGCTGGTCGGCGGAAGCCCGGGAAATTTTTCGCAAAGTCAGGGTGTCCAGTTCCCGCCGGGCGTCTCGCGCGGAGATCCGAGCGACTCCCGTATCAATGACGGTGCGCAGGCCTTCAATCGTCAGGGACGTTTCCGCGACATTGGTGGAGACGATGATTTTGGGCCGGGGACCGGGCTGGACGGCCTCGTTTTGCTTGTCGGGAGAGAGGGTGCCGTACAGGGCGAAGAGGTCAAAATCGCGCAGAGCCCGGTCATGCTCCAGCAGCTCGAGAGTGCGCCGGATTTCATAACTGCCGGGGAGGAAGACGAGCATGTCGCCGTGATCCTGATATTGGGCGGCCTTGCGCACGGCGGCGGCGGCGGATTCCCAGAGGGCGGGCTGAAGCATCCGCCCTCTCCCGTCGGAGACTGGGACGGGCGGGGCGTACAAACACTCGACGGGGTACATTTTGCCCCGGGCTTCGAGTACATGGCAGGGGGAGAGATAGGCCTCCAGCCCGCCGACCTCGAGCGTGGCCGACATAACCAGAACGGCCAGGTCGGGCCGCTCTTTTTCCTGTAAATTCAAAATGCGGGCCAGACAAAGATCTCCGGCAAGCCTGCGCTCGTGGAACTCGTCAAACAGGATGGCGGAGACGCCGGACAGAGTGGGATCGTCAAGCAGACGGCGCTCCAGAATACCATCGGTGATATATAGAATACGGGTATGGCGGCCGGCCTTCTTTTCGAAGCGGACGACATACCCCGTTTCCTCTCCCGGCGGCGTGCCGCGGAGCTGGGCGACCCGGCGGGCCAGCAGACGGGCGGCCATACGCCGGGGCTGGACAATGAGAATAGTGCCTTTCTCCGTCCACCCGGCGTCCGCCAGCATGGGGGGGACGCCCGTGGATTTGCCCGATCCCGTGGGAGCGCGGAGCAGGACGCGGGGGCAGGGGCCTTCCAGGCTGCGGAGTAGCTCCTCCCTGAGTTCAAATACGGGGAGATCCACAGGCTACTCCTCCTCTTCTATTTGAGTCGGCTGGTTAAAGAGATCCCGGTGGCCGGGGAGATTCCAGTTCCATCGAATGGCGGCGCACCGGACGATCGTCGTAATGAAGATACACGGGAAGGTCGCTTGCTTCGGCGTAAATCCCCAGTTTTTGACCATCAGCGCGTAAACAATACACCCCGCCAGCGCGGCGGTCGCGTAGAGCTCTCCCGGGCGCAGCACATAGGGGACATTGCCTGTCACCAGATCCCGGCCCATGCCGCCTGCGACGCCCGTGATGACGCCCATGGTAATGGCGACGGGGACGGAGAACCCGAGCCGCATGGCCTTGGCCACGCCGACAAAGGCGAACATTGCCAGAACGATGGCGTCGAGTATGCGTATGGTTCCTATAGGTATAGGGAGACTCTGCCGTACCCAGATAAAGGCGAACAGGGAGGAAAAAACAGCCGCCAACAGGAAAATCTCCTGCCCCGGCACGGTCCAGAAGACAGGCTGGCTCAAGAGCAAGTCGCGTACGCTCCCTCCCCCGATGGCTGCGATGATGCCGCAGACAATGACGCCGAAGAGATCCATGCGGACCTTCGAAGAGGCGATGGCCGCAGCGACCGCTGCGACAAAGACGCCGAAGAGCTCCACATACAGGTTCAGCATATAGGGGGGGGAGGAAAGGGGAGATCAGGATTCCACGGGGAGTGTCCCGGCCAGGGCCGAGGCTCTCATGACGGCTTTGGCCTTGTTGCAGCACTCCTGATATTCATTGGCCGGGACGGAATCGGCAACGACTCCTCCCCCTGCCTGGACGTGAAGTTTGCCGTCTTTGAGCAGGCCGGTACGCAGCGTGATGCAGGAGTCGAGGGAGCCGTCCCAGCCAAAGTAGCAGACTGCGCCGGAATAGGCGCCCCGGCGGCTCTTCTCCAGCTCTCCGATAATTTGCATGGCGCGTATCTTGGGCGCGCCGCTGACAGTGCCCGCCGGGAAGGTGGCCCGGAGGACGTCATAGGCCGTTTTACTCGGAGCCAGCTGGCCGTGTACATTGGAGACGATATGCATGACGTGGCTGTAGCGCTCGACGATCATGAAATCATCCACCGTTACGGAGCCGATTTCCGCGATTCGGCCGACATCGTTGCGGGCGAGATCGACCAGCATCAGATGCTCGGCGCACTCCTTGGCGTCTCCGAGAAGATCCCTTTCGAGCTCCCTGTCCTCTTCGGGAGTGGCTCCGCGCCAGCGGGTGCCTGCGATGGGGCGTATATCTATACGCCCGCCGATGGAGCGGACATGGACCTCCGGCGAGCTGCCGACCAGCGAAAAGTCGCCCATCTCCATAATGAACATGTAGGGCGACGGGTTGATATGGCGCAGGGCGCGGTAAAGCTGGGAGGGCCTTTGGGAAAAATCAGCGGAAAAACGCTGGGAGGGCACGACCTGAAAAATATCCCCTGCCCGGATATATTCCTTGGCTTTGTCAACCATGACCTCGTATTCCTCCAGAGAAGTATTGCTGGTGAATGCGGGAGTCTCGATCGGAGTCAGGCCATTCAATTGAGGCATGCTCAGGGGCTGCTCCAGCTTCTCCATCATGGCGGCGATCGTGGCGACGGCCTTTTCATAGGCGGCCTGGGGAGAACTTTCTTCCGCAGGGAAGGCGTTCGCGACAAGAAGCATGCGGCGCAGCTTGTGGTCGAAAACAATCAGGGAGTCAACGACCGTGAAGACCGCGTCGGGGATGCCGAGCGCGTCATTCGCATTCAGCGTCACGGTAGGCTCGAAGCGGGCGACGGCCTCGTAACCGAGAAAGCCGACGGCGCCGCCGTAAAAGGGAGGGGGATCTTCCCCATGGAGGGCGGGAGTATAGGGCGCCATCAGACGCTGTATCTCCGTCAGAATGTCGCCTTCCATGAGGCGGGTCTCCGTCTTGCCGCTCCGGTCCCGGAGGGTGATGGTATCGTCCTTGGCAGTGAAGATGAACTTGGGGTCGCTGGCGAGCAGGGACCATCGACCGGAAGCTGAGGAAATTTCAGCGGATTCCAGCAGAAAGGCGTGCGAGCCTTCCCGGAGCTTCTCGTAGGCGGACAACGGCGTATCGTAGTCTGCGGCAAGCTGGGCGTAAACAGGAATGACGGTACCTGTTGCGGCCAGAGAAAGAAACTCTTCGAGCGATGGTTTGACGGCGGGCGAATTCACGATTGTGTAATGGAGATAAGTCCCTTGAGGGGAAACTAAGTTAGCTGGTGGAGCGATACTTGGCAAACGTCTATTTAAGACCAGAGAAATTTCTGCTGATGGGGGGCGATATCGGGGAGGACGCCCTCGCTTTCCCCGGACAGACAAATCCATCCCAGGATGCCGTCCGCCGGAGCGTGATGTACCTCCGGCGGCTCGGAGAAATGATCGCTCAGAGTGCGAAGCATGGAGGAGCGGGCGATCTCCGGCGTATTGCAGTCCTTGCTCAAATGCCCTAGTATGACATGTCTGAGATCGGGGTGGCCGCAGGAGCACACAAACTCTCCCGCCTGCTTGTTGGACAAGTGGCCGTGCCGGGAGGCGATGCGCTGTTTGGTCGCCCAGGGGCGTTTGGTATCGTTCTCCAGCAGCTCGGGATCATAATTGGACTCGATGAAAAGGATATGCACCCGCTCAAGCGTGGAACGTATGGCCTCGGTAATATTGCCGCTGTCGCTGAGATGCCCGTAGCAGGCCCCCTGATAGTCGAAGCGAAAGCCTACGGGGTCGGCCGCGTCATGGGGAATGGGAAAACTGGTCACGATGACATTCCCGATAGGAAAGGAATGCCCGCTCTCAAAAAACTGCCATCGAATATGATCCGGTTTTTTGGGCATACTTTCCATCGTCAGGCGAGTGACATAAACGGGAATATCCCACTTTTTGGTAAAAACGGGGATGGCCTGAATGTGATCGGTATGCTCGTGCGTGATCAGAATGCCAGACAGAGTATCTGGCGGAATGTTGACGGCTTCGAGCCTCTCCGTCAGCTTTTTGGCCGAAAACCCGGCGTCAATCAGCAGACGGGTGGAGCCGCACTCGAGAACAGTGGCGTTTCCCGAGCTGCCGCTCCCCAGTACCGTGACACGAATCATGCGGCTACTCTAGAAAAAGGGGAGGGACTCTGCAACCATCGCCTTGGCGGATGTCTAATTTTTTCTCCTCCATCCCGTTTAATGCTGACAAATACAGGGAAACATGCTATTTGACGGGATATGAAAAAGATTAGCGTAGCGGTCGATTTCTCCGATGTGATGCCGTATGTGCTCGAGCAGGCGGTCAAAGTGGCACACCCCTCTCATGGCACCATTTATCTGGTGCATGTAATTGAAACCTCTCCCGCTTACGGGATGTATGGATTCTCTCCGGAGGAAATACCCATGGTAGGCCCCAGCGCGGCCGAGCTCCGCGATGCCGTTCAGACCAAACTCAAGGCAACCGCTGACGAGTTGAGGGCGCAGGGCGTAACCGTGCATGAAGTCATCCTGGACGGCAGCCCTCTGGATGAACTGAGGCATTATGTAGAAGAAAACGGGATAGACCTGCTGGT
>CAZNVW010000107.1:0-9183 GCA_964576595.1 uncultured Verrucomicrobiales bacterium | reverse complement strand
GTTAAAATTAGATGTTTATTCCTCTGGTTGAAAATATTGTGACGACACGCTCTAGACAATTTGAAGACTCTCTTCCCTCCCCCGCCCAAAATTTTATCAGCGACGGCCTTCCCCAAGAAGTCCGGGATAAACTGATTCGTCTCATTACCAACTACCAGTCCAACGAGCAAACGATGGATGCCATTCTCGAAACGGCCCGGTTCGGCAACGCCCAATATACCGGGTATATAGGGATAGGGTCACAATACAAGACACTTCTCCATCTTGCCTGCGAGTATGGGAAAAATGAGCTGGCGCGCCATCTGCTTGAAGAGGGCGCCGATGTCAATGCCCCCAGCTGGTTTTATGCCACCCCGCACTCCCCGCCAACAAGTGGCGGCACTCCCCTGAGCTGGGCGTGCAGCTCCTACATGTACACCCTCGACATAGAGAGGAGACTGGAGCTTGTCGACATGCTGGCCGCCCACGGAGCCGACATGAATGCACCCAGCGGCGAATACGGGTCCTCCCCTCTGGAAGAGGCCTGCATGGAAGCTTCCATTGATCCAGATTACGAAAAAATGGCCCTCCGCATCATTGAACGGGGAGCCGACATCTCAAGTGAAGGAAGGGCCGGAAACGGAAAATATTCCCTGCTGAGCCTACCCGTCTCAAGAGGTTGTACCGAAGTCGTCCGTAAAATCTGCGAGGCAGGTTACGATGTCAACTTTGCCGGAGAAGGCAGCGCACCCCTGCTGCTTGTCTCCCCGAATACCGCCAAGGCGGTGGACATGGCCCGCATTCTGCTTGATTATGGCGCCGACCCCAACATCACCTGCAGCGAGCAGACCCTTGCGGATTATCCCGGCGACGCCGGCAAAACACCTCTTACAAGCCTGTGCGAACGCGAATTCGATTCATATGATTCAGAAAAGGAATTTGCCCGTTACAAAGAGTTGATGGAGCTTCTTCTTCAACGGGGCGCCGATGTCAATAAAGGCACCGGCAAGGGGATAACGGCTCTCATGTATATGTGCAATCATCTCGTTCCGGAAAATACCCTGGATGAGCAAGCTCTGGACATAGCCCGGCTCCTCCTCAAATACGGAGCCAATCCGGCGCAGCATGACCAGGAAGGCAAAACCGCCTGCGACTACCTCAAGACTACAGACAAGGCGTTGCTCGACAAAATATTTCAGTCGCTTCCAGAGCTTGCTCCCGTGAAAAAATGACATTTCGCCCGGCAGGGAAACGGATGCCCCCACCCCCTTCCGGGGAAGGAAGTTCCCCCCCGTTTCCCTTTCCGAAAGGAAAAAGCGTATAAAACGAAAAAAAATCTCCTCATTACCCATTCGGCTATTGAACTTCGCGGCGGCTGTGCTATCTCAAATCCACATGACTTTACGCCAATTACTTTTTTGCGGAACGGCCTGCGGCTTAGCGTTGCTGGCTTCCTGTTCCTCCGGGGGCAGCGACGGAGATGACGCGGAACTGGCCACGCAGGTTGCCGACGGCACCCTGCCCCCCTGGCTAGCGGAAAGCGAAGGCGGCTACCAGGCTACAAGCTCCTCTTCATCAGCCTCTTCCTCCTACACTCCCAAGCGGACTGCCTCCAAGACAAAATCCTCCGCTTCATCCAAAACGAGCAAGAAGAGCCTCGCCAAGAGCACGAAGTCGAGCAGCAAATCGTCTGCCCGCAAGAGCACCAAAAAAGTCTCTGCCAAGACCTACACGGTCAAGTCGGGAGACGCTGTAGAGCGCATCGCCCGCAAAAACGGCGTAACGACCAAGGCCCTGATGAAAGCCAACAACATGAAGAGCGACTTCATCAAGCCCGGTCAAAAGCTTCGCATTCCCTAATTCTTCCTTTCCGCCGCACAGGAGGCTCATTTCCTGTGCGGCCCTCCACCCTTTCCGGGTCGGAACGATTCATGTTTCGCTCGCTCCTCATCCTTCTTCTCCCCCTGTCTCTGACATTGGGAGCAAAATTGACGGCTGACTCTGCACTTTATTGCTCGAACGATGACGTGCTGACGCATGATGTTTGCTCGACCGACTTGAAGGATCAGTTCACAGACGCCCTGATGACCTATAGCGGCGAGCCGGAAGGCCTGCCGCCGCTCATCGAGGCCGGGCGCAAGGCCGGAGTGCCCGAGCAAACTATCCGGGAGGCCCTGTATGCCTATTTTCTGGAATCACGGGACGAGAGCGGGCTGGCCTCTCTGGCCGAGTCCTTTCTGGCCGCCCGGGATTATTATAAAGAGAGCGACTCGGAGCTCTTCTCGCACAAGGACGACTGGCTGGGCGCCGTCGCCTTCCTCCAGGCTATTAAAAAGCGGCGGGCCGGAGATTTGAAAGGATTTGAGGACGGCGTCAAAACGGCCTTCTGGCTCAGCCCCAAGCAGGCGGCGGAGTTCGCCCCCTGTATCGAAAAGCATCAAACCCGGCTAGCCCTCCAGCAGCTGACTGTTTCCCCCGATTTTCGGCTTGCCGCCCCAAGTGGCAAACATGTTTCCTTCAAACAGTGGAGAAAGGGAGCCAAAGCGGTCATCTTTCATTTCTGGTCTCCGTGGAGCATGGAGTGCGCCCATTCCCTGCCGGACTACAAGACCACAAAAAAAGCGTTGAAAGACAGAGGATTCAAAATCGTTTCCGTCGTTGTCCAGCCGACGCAAAAGCTCAGGGCGGAGCTGCCCGCCTTCCTGCGCCGCATGAATCTCTCCCCGGAAGATCTCTACTATGACAATCTGGACAATTCCCTGTCCGGCCAGTTGCGCATCCTCAATCTGCCCTCTGTCGCTCTCGTGACTACCAAAGGCCAGATTCTGTTCTGCGGCGCCCCGCAAGATCCCGAGTTCTGGGAGCAGCTGCATCTGCTTGATCCCGAGTTTCTCAGACCGTTTTCCAGTCCCGCGAAAAAATCTCCCTCTCCCCGCAAGTCATGACTCCCAAAACCGTTCTTTTTCCCCTTTTCTCTCTTCTTCTCGTATTCGGAGGCCTTATTTCCTGTTCCTCGCTAGCTCCGCAGCAAGAGGCAGAGCAGTTGTATACCCCGGAGCAGGCCGAGAAAATGGATAAATCGGCTCCCAATTACGTCAATCCCTTCAAGCCCGGCTCCTATTTGCATTTTCTGGCCCGGCAGGATTATCCCAAGACCTATGACAGCTGGAAGGACGACCAGCTCGTCTCAAAGGCAACCGGCAAAAACAGCAAGCTTGTCATCGAGCTGGCTACCCAGCGCGGCAAATGGCTGGTAAACAATCACATGGCCCTCAACTTCCCCATTTCCACCGGGATCAAGGCCTACCCCACCAAGCCGGGCAATTATACCATCATCGCCCGGTCCGCCGACCACAAGTCCAATCTCTATGGAGTCATGTATGACGCGGAGGGCAAAGTGACGGAATACAATGCCGATACGACGGAGCACACCGTGCCCGAAGGAGGCCGCTTTGAAGGCTCCGCCATGCCGTACTTCATGCGCCTGACCAATGCCGGGCTGGGGCTCCATGTCGGCAAGGTTCGCCGCTCTCCCTGCTCGCACGGCTGCATCCGCGTACCCCGTGAAATCTGCCAGCAGATTTTCGAAAAGACGTCTGTGGGGACTCCCGTCACCATCAAGTGACCTCCGGGCGCCACTCAAATGCCCCGCTCCCTCCCATGACCTCTCCCTCAACGCCCTGGCCTGCCTGGGCCAAACGGATAAAAGCTCTTTCCCAAACGGGCCTCACCTATGCCCGAGATCCTTTTGATCAGGGACGATACAAGGAGCTGGAGCATATCGCCCATGAGATGATCGCCCATCTCTCGGAAGCGACGATTGAAGAAACCACCCGTTTTTTCCTGCCCGACCGGGGCTATCCTACTCCCAAAACAGACCTCAGGGGAGGTGTATTCCGCGACGGAAAAATCCTGCTGGTTCGAGAAAGGAGCGATGGCAAATGGTCACTGCCCGGCGGCTGGGCGGATGTCAACGAGAGTCCCACCGAGGGTATCATGCGGGAGATACGGGAGGAGTCGGGTTATGAGGCGGCCCGTCCCCGGCTTGTCGCCGTTGTGGACAGGAGTCTCCACGCGTATGAAAAGCAGTTCCCCTTCCATGTGTACAAGCTGTTTTTTCTCTGCGAGCTGACGGGGGGAGAGTCCTGCCCGGATATCGAGATTTCAGAGACGGGATTTTTCTCTCTCGACGCCCTGCCCGAGTTATCGCTCGAGCGCGTCCTGCCCGGTGATCTGGAGCGGCTGGAGCGTTTCTCAAAAGGGCTGGAATCCACGGTTTATGTGGATTGACTTCCTCACAAAACGACCTTGCCGTTGATCCTTTTGCCCTTGTCGGCGGGCACCCGGGCAAAGACCAGGGAGCTCATCATGGAGACCAGCCCCACGACAATAAAAGTTCCATGAAAGGCGGCCTCGATTTCCCCGGGAGAGGAGCGCACCGAGTCTCCGCCCAACCAGCCCAGCACCAGAGAAGCCAGGGCGATGCTCAAGCTGATGGATAGCTGCATAATAACCGAGAGGAGCGAGTTGCCGCCGCTCGCCTCCTTCTGGGGCAGGTCAATCAGGGTCAGCGTATTCATGCAGGTAAACTGCAGGGAGTTGACCCCGCCCAACACTCCCAGCAAAAGAGCCAGAATCCACTCCGGCACTCCCGGAGCAATGAGGAAAAAGCCGCACATCAGCAAGCCGATGGTGACGGTATTGACTACCATGACCCGGCGGTAGCCGAACCGGTACAGCAGAGGATTGACCGCGAATTTCGCAAGAATGCCGCAAGCCGCCAGCGGCAGCAGGGAGAGACCCGATTTGAATGCGGAAAATCCCAGAACGACCTGAAAAAAAAGCGGCATCAGGTACGGCATGGAGCTCCCCCCCAGACGGCTGACGAGATTCCCCCATATTCCCGTGGTAAAGCATTTTGTATCGAACAGGCGCAGGCTGAACAGGGAGTCCGGCACGCGTTTCGCATGAAACCAGTAGGCAATAAGACATATCCCCCCCGCCGTCCCCAAGACGGCAGACAGGAGAGAGGAATCCGCCTTCCCCTGCATTCCTTCCAGAGAGAGCGAAAAACAAAGCGCCGCCGTCGCAAATAGCAGGAATCCCGGAATATCGAAGCGGCTTTTCTGAACGGCAAACAGGTTGGGCATCCATTTGACCGCTCCCCATATTCCCAGCAGTCCAACCGGAACGTTTATCAGGAAAATCCACTCCCACGAGGCGTATTCCACGAGGACGCCTCCCAGAAGGGGCCCGGCCAGAGGCCCTATCAATCCCGGAATAGTGACGAGATTCATCACCTGGACGAATTTAGTGCGGGGATATGCGCGCAAAATGACCAGTCTGCCGACTGGCATTAAAAACGCCCCGCCTATCCCCTGAATGACGCGGCAAAAGACCAGCATGTTCACCGACAGGGAAAACGCGCACAACAGGGAGCCGAGGGAAAAAAGAGAAATAGCCAGCAGGAAGGTGCGACGCGACCCCAGTTTGTCCGACACCCAGCCGGAGGAGGGGATCAGTACCGCGACTGTCAACAAATAGGCGATGACGACGGAGTGCAGTTGAAGGGGGTCGCAGTGGAAGCTTCTCGCGATCGCGGGCAAGGCCGTATTCAAAATAGTCGCGTCCAGCAACTGCATGAAAAAGGCCGCCGCCACCAGATAGGGAAGGAAGCGTTGTGACTCTTTCGACAATACAGGGGCGTTCTCCATGGGCAAATCTTCCGCGACGCGGACAGAATCCCCCCCGGGAGGATTGAAAGCAACCCCGAATTGCGTACTCCCCGCCTTTTCCATACGTAGAGGGCACCCCCCCCTGTCCGCCACTAATTTCCCCCTGCAATGTATTCGTAATGAGTATGATTTATGTTTTTGTCTGCAAGCATATGAGGAAGAAATGGTGAAAAACGCGGGCTCTCTGATGAGAGAGGTATTGTTACGTCATATAGCTGTCAAATTCCCATTTACATTGTACAACTTTTTTGTACAATTAATCTATGATGACGATTACTTATTCAGCCGCTCGCAGAGAACTGGCGGCAACCATTAAAAATGTCTTGGACAGCCGAGAACCCGTAATCATTTCAAAGAAAGAAGGGAAGGTCATCATGATGTCTCTGGACGATTGGAATGCCTGGCAAGAAACGTTCACTCTTCTCTCTAATCCTCATATGGCCGAGAAATTGCAACAGGGTATCGAGGAATTCCATAACAACCGTGCTATCATTTGGAAATCTCAGGAAGACTTCAAATCTCTGGAACAATGATCATTGGATTCAGTTCCCGAGCTTGGGAAGACTATCTGTATTGGCAAAAAGAAGATAAGAAGGTACTCAAACGAATCAACCTTCTCATTGCCGACGCCGAGGAAAATCCAACGGGAGGCATCGGCAATACAGAAGCTTTGAAACACAATCTGTCCGGATGGTATTCCAAGCGCATTACACAGGAACACAGGATGGTTTACAGAGTTTCCGGCGATATGCTGGAAATTATTTCTCTGAAAACTCATTATGGGATTTAATCCCCCTGCCCTCCATCAATTTTCATCCACAATATATTTGTCATGAATAACAGGGATATGGGGAAAATATTGCAACAATTTTCTATTGATATGTTATCAACCTAACGATTCTCTCAATCTATGATATTTATTTCTCATAATGGAAAAGACAAAGCAGTTGTTACTCCTTTCGCCCAAAAACTTGCAGAAATATTCGGCATCGAGAATTTTTTTTATGACTCATGGTCAATTAAACCGGGAGATACAATATTCAATAATTAGAGGGCTCGTTATACTCGAAAGATCATAGCTCTATAAACAGCCGCTTTTCCCGCCGCCGGGCACAACCGCCGCCGGGGAGATTGACGCAGGAGCATGCGCCCGTCAGCAGGGTCTCCACTCTGAGTACAAGCTCACGGGAGAGTCCGGCAATCCGGTTTCTTTTCAGGTACCAGTAGAGAGCGGCCCGCCGGAGTTCGGGAGAAAAGGTCTCTATTTTGGGGAGGAACAGCCGCCCCTGGGGGTCCAGAAGGTTTTCCCGTTCCAAGAGCTCGTCCAGGGCCAGGGCCCGCTCCCATTCCAGTTCCGCCGCCCGGGAGATGGCTTCGCAGACGGGACGCCTCATGATTCGCTCCAGAGCGGGGATCACTTCATTCCTGAGTTCATTACGCACCGCCACAGGCTGGGCGTTTGTCCGGTCCTCCCGCCAGACCAGACCGGAGGCGCGGGCAAAGGTCTCGATCTGCGGACGCGACAGGGCCAGCAAAGGGCGTATCAGGGTCAGACCGTCCCGCTCGCTGACAGGGCGCATTCCCCGCGCGCCGGCTCCGCCCCGGCACAGGTTGAACAGGACGGTCTCCGCCTGATCGTTCGCATGGTGTGCCAACAGCAGTACAGGAGTCCCGCATTCTCTCGACCATTCCCGGAAGCATTCATAGCGAAAGGCTCGCGCCGCGCTTTCCATGGACAGACCCGCCTCCGCGGCAAGAGCCGCCACGTTTCCTTTTTTTGACAGAAATTTCACCCCGAGCGTCTCCGCCCGGAGACGGACAAAGGATTCGTCCCCGTCCGCTTCCTCACCCCGCAGTCCGTGGTTGACGTGGCAGACAATCAGCCGCCCCCCGTAGCGAGCATGGAGGCACGCCAGCAGGGCCATGGAGTCCACTCCGCCGCTGACTCCCACGAGCAGCGCCCCCGCCTCGGGTACGGCAGACAGGGCGTCTTCGGACAAGGGCAGAGTCCCGGCGGCGTTTCCTGTCATTGTTTGTCGGGGCCGGAAGGCTCCGCCCCTCTTTCGGGCAAGGCGCCGGGAGCAAAATGAGAGAGTCCTTCCAACAGGATTTGCTGGAACCACGCATAAAAATGGGCGCGCTGGAAGCTACCCTGTTTCTCCAGAGGCCACTGTTCCATTCGGACGGCCAGTTCTTCGTCATCGCCCTCCAGTTCTTCTTCGCTGAAGTGGAAGATGGCTTCCAGGGCCATGCGGGCCTGATTCACCGCTCCATACCATTTTTCCACCTGGTTGGCCGGGACAAAGATAAGGTCGTTTTTGGGCTGGCCAAAGCGTTTCAAGGAGTCCAGTTCCGCATTGAATGCTTCCTGTACTTCGGGCTGCACCCACTCCTGCCATTCTCCAAACCACGCATCGTCAAAATCAGGTCCCAGGGAGTCGCTCAGCCATTCTTCGCCCAGAGACCGGGCGTCGCGGACGATACAGGGGAATACTTCCCGTTCCAGTTCGCCCTCAAGCCGGATTTCCATATCCCCTTTTTCTGTAAAACGGATTTTCATGAAAAAACGTCTTTATTGGTCGCGTTCCAGCGTGGCCCGCAACTGGCAGCTGTGAATGCGATGAACATACATTTCCGCCAGTTCCCGGTCGCCTACCCATACGGCGGCGCTTCCCGCGGTATGGATTTTTTCCATCAAGCCGCGCGCCTTCGTTTCCGAATAGCCGAATATACGGCGGAAAACGAGTACGACATAATCGGCCAGGTTGACCGGATCATTCCATACAACGACGCGCCAGGGAGAGGCCAGTTGCCGCCTCGCGCAAGATTCAGTCGCAGGTTCCTGCAATGCGGAACCGACGAAAGATTCGTACGCTTTCTTTTCACCCCTGTCTTTTTTTCTGGATTCCATAGGAACAGGAGAAGCCTCCCTGAATAGGAAGCTTCTCTCCGGGAACCATCGCATGATACGAAAGCTCCGGTCAAGTTCTATCGGGGTAAATGACAATCAATAGACGTCCGCCGAGCCCTCCGGGTGTACCTGGTGGAACTTGATGGCTTCGATGCCGGCTACGAGCGTACTGCCAAAGATCTGGTCCAGGCATGCCTGACGGGGGATCTGGACGACCGGCAGGGCCAGCCCGGCCAGGAAGAGGCCGTACAAATGCACGTCAGACATCAATTCAAAGAGTTTGACGACAATATCGGCGGAATCCAAATCGGGGAAAATGAGTACATCCGCCGAGCAGGAGGAGACGCCGCATCTCATGCCGCACGCCTCGGGGTCAAGAGCGGCGTCGAGCTGGATTTCTCCCTCAATGGTGATTTTGTCGGTCAGCATTTTTTCCGAAACAATCGACTGGGCCAGCACAGCGGCGGCCGCGACTCTCTCGGAGGCGGGGTGAGGGTTGCTTCTTCTGGTGGAGGAGCTGAGCATGGCCACCCGGACGGGACGCCCCAGCAGATGGAA
>CAZNVW010000106.1:0-9197 GCA_964576595.1 uncultured Verrucomicrobiales bacterium | reverse complement strand
CCATGGTCCTCCTGTATCTGCTGCTCTTCTTCCTCGGCCAGTCGCTCCTGCCCGCCGCATTAATCATCCTGCTCCTCGGAGTCTTCGCAGGCATCGCCAACAACGGCAATCAATTCATGGTGGCCGCAGCGGCGGCGGAAGCTCCCGACTTTGCCAATGGCTTGTTTTTGACGGCAGCCAACCTGGGAACGACTCTGGGAACGTCGGTTTGCGGCCTATTTATCGCGTCCTGGGGAACGCCCTCATCTGTCATCGGGGCCGTCATCTTCCTGCTCGCTGCCATTGCCAGTATCATGATTCGCGGCCGCCTTGTGGGCACCTGTAAAAAACAGGCGCCTTTGGCGGAAGAGGCGGAGGCTATGACAAACTAGAATATCGGCAAAGCCATGCATTGTTCTCTCAACGGGTACAAAATCTTCCCCCGGAATAGATTTTCCCTGTAATGGACAAAAGAAGATCTGTCAGAACCCGATACGGCCTTTCCTCCGCCCCGTTTGTCGAAAGAGAGTGCAAACCGCTCCCGGTAAGAGAAAAGGAGACTACTGCTCCTGCCCCGATGACTTATGATCAACCGCCCATCCAGGAATCAGTTGTTTCATTTTCTTCTGCTCCTCTTTCGTAAAAAATTCCTGAATGGAATAAAATTCCCCTTCATCCAGAGAAGCAAGCCTCACCTGAAAAGGATGAGGGGTCATTAAATATCTGAGGAAAACCTGCTCACCTCGGGCGTTTTTCCCCACAACACAATAGGAGGAAAAGAAATCGGGGGCGTAATCAATATCAATAATGGGTTTAAGATGAAAATCCATCGCCAGAGAATCACACCGGCTATAAAAGGCATCCAGCGCCAGAATGTTCCTCAGCTTTTTCGCTTCCGCCCCCTTTACCTCAAGCTCAAAAACGGTCTCTTTCCTCTTCCAGTCATTGTAAACAATGGAAAATGTAATCACCGAACGGTCGTACCTCCAGTACGCGCCCGCTCCCAGCAAAACCAGCGCGCCCAGCACGCAAAAAAACACGACCTTCCAGCGTTTCATCAAGCAAATCCCTTAACTCTTACCGGAGAGATTTTCCTTTCAGGCGGAAGATCACCAAAGTCATCAATACGCTGAGAGCGCCCATGACCACAAACTGCCATGACGGAGCAATCAGGAGCTTCATCACATACTGGAACGCGACCGCCAGCAGGCCGAGAAAACAATCGACCAAATTCCCCGCCGCGATCACATTGCCCCGCTTGTCATTATCCGCGCTGTCCTGGAAAAAAGCATTCTGCGGCACCAGATAGCAGGCCGCCGACACCCCCGCAAAAGCGAGACAGGCATAAAACAGTCCCGTATTCTCCGGGGCGGCAGCCAGAGCGAAACAGGCGACGGCCATGCCGAAGCCGCCCGCAAGAGCCAGATTCATCTTGATACCGTTGCGGCAGATACAGGAGGCGATGATGCCTCCCAGAACCGTCCCGCCGCTCATCCAGGCCATCAGCATCGCGCCATGCGCGCCAAAGTCGTTGCCGCCCGCTGTCGCCTCCTTTGAAATCTGTATGGTCATCAGCATCACCGTACCGCCAAAAAACCAGAAGTAGCCGATCCCGGCCTCACTGTAGCGTAGGGCTTTGTCCTTCCACAGATCCTTGATCTGCGTAAAATGCTCATACAAAAGCCCCCACCGGAACGGAGGCACATCGTAGGGCCTGTACCGGGGGAGAGTGAAAGTCAGACAGGCCACGGGAATAGCCATCAGCAGGAAAATGAGACAGGGAAACGAGGCCGCGTACCAGCCGTCATTGATCCCGGTCGGCTTCACAATGGAGTCGAACCAATGGAAGAACCCCGGCCCCAGCATCCGGTGCCAGATCGTATCTGTCCCCGGCTTGAGCAAATAGGAAAACCAGCTGAACGCGCCGATCTGCCCGATCAACAGAGCCAGTACGGATGCCATCTCGACAATGCCGCTCGCAAACCCGATGCGGCGGGTACCGACAATATCCTTGACGATCCCCTTCTTGGAAGGACTGAAAACAGTCGCCTGCACCGCAAATACGCAAAACCAGATCAACGCGCCGTCCAGATCATGATTGTGCAGGCTCCAGAACATACCCAGCAACACAAGCACCTGGAGCACGGCCATGGACTGTATCACCCGGGCCTTGCAAAAACGATCCGACAACCACCCCACCAAAGGAGAAAAAACAATAAACGGCAGCACGATAATCGCACCGAGAGGGTACTCCAGATCGCCCTCCTGCCCGTAAAGCCAGACCGCCAGCGGAATCAGCAGGAACTGGGCGCCCTTTTCATTGAAGGAATTCTGGGTCTGTATCAGAACCAGCTTCCAAAAAGCCCACCATTCCCGGCGTCCCGGCTCTCGATCCAGATTTTCCAACATGGGAAGGATAATAAATTAAAGAGAAGCCGTTATACAAATCATTTCCCCGAAGAAAACGACACAAAAGAGCCGCCCCCCAAAGAGGGCGCTCCTCAGATCACCAGCCCCAGACGCTCCAGCATGTCGAGGTCGCTCTCCACGCCCTGCCCCGCTATCGTCAAATAGTTCCCGGTCATGAAGGCCGAAGCCCCCGCCGCGAACATTTCAGACTGGCGCGCCTTCAGTACCGAGACACGCCCGCCGCAGATGCGGAGAGAGGCCCCGGGCAAAATATGACGGTACAAGGCGATAATGCGCAGGGCCTCGCCCGGCTCCATGACGGGGCGATTCGCCATCGGCGTACCGGGATGGGGGTACAGGAAGTTGATCGGCACATGCTTGATCCCCTCACGCTTCAGGGAAAAGGCGAAATCAATCCTGTCCTCCCAGCTCTCGCCGAGACCGAAAAGACCGCCGCAGCAGACCTCCAGCCCCAGCTCCTGCGCCTGATGCACCGTATCCAGACGGTCGCGCCAGGTCTGCGTAGTGCAGACATTGGGATAAAAAGACTCCGCACTCTCCAGATTGTGATGCAGGCGGCGCATACCCGCCTCTTTGAGCTTGCGGAGAGACTCGGACTTCAACCGCCCCAGAGAGCCGCAGAAAGTCGGGCCCTTCTTCCCTTCACGGGATGCCACAAACTCCGCCAGCCTCTCCACCTCCGCATCGCCCAGCGCGCCGCCGCTGGTCACCAGCCCGCACCGCTCGACGGGATAATCGGCCCACTTTTCCACTATATCCTCCAGCGTTTCCTGACTCAACAGGGGAAAGCTCTCTATCTCGGTAGAATTATGCCCGCTCTGGGAGCAAAACTTGCAGTCCATCCCGCAGTTGCCGCTCCGGGAATTGATAATACAACACACCTCCACGCGATTGCCAAAAAAATGCTCCCGTATCGCCGTAGCGGAGGCGAACAACTCCGCCTCGGGCATATCGAGCAGTAAACGGGCCTGTTCTTCGGTCACGCCGCCATTGAGGGCGGCCCGGGTCAATTCGGAAAATTCGGAAAAAGAACTCATGGGAAAAAGGGGAAACTCAGCCGACAGAGCAAAGCACAAGCCCCGGCCCGAGGCAAGCATTGCCTCGTACATCCCGCTTCTTTTTACCCCGAATCAAACCATTGCCGGCACCTTTCTGAGACGGGCGAAACGCGGCAGGGAATGCTCCTTTTCCATCATCACATCTCCCTGAATGAGAGGCATCAAATAGTCGATCATCTCCTGCGTCACGCCATTGCCCGCTTCATTGATCCACTCGCGCGGCACGAGCTTTTCCACATTGGCGACATCGGCCAGATCGATCAGCCTGGCATGGCAAACGTAATCAAGCCCCTTCCCGGCGCGCTCAAAGGCGACCATGCGGTCAGTCTCTCCGGCGACGGCGGACTCGACGGCGGTCTTCCCGGCGAGCCAGGCCTCATCCCTGTCTGCGAGAGAAGCCGCGTGAGAAGCGCAGCGTTGAAGCAGGGAGAGCTCTATACCCCTGACCTTCAATCCCGTTTCACGATTTACGATACCCGCCAGAGTCGCGCTCAGGCCGCCCAGCTGGGTATGACCGAACATATCGGTGCCCGCCACGCCCGCATCGGCAATAAAACGGCCCGACTCATCATGAATCCCCTCGGACACGGCGACCATGCAGCTCCCCTTCTCCGCATAAATACGCTTCACATCCTCGAGGAAGCGGGGCATGTCGAACGCCACCTCCGGCAAATAAATCAAATCCGGCCCCGCGCCCTGAACGGTCGCCAGCGCGGCGGAGGCGGCCAGCCAGCCGGCATGGCGGCCCATGATCTCGACAATCGTCACGCGCCCTTTCTCATAGGCTTGCAAATCCTGATGAATCTCCATGCACGAAGTGGCGATGAACTTGGCGGCGGAACCGAAGCCGGGACAGTGGTCCGTCCCGAACAAATCATTGTCAATCGTCTTGGGAATGCCGATAACGCGGCATTCATAGCCGGACTGCTGCATGAACTTGGAAATCTTGTTGCAGGTATCCATCGAATCATTGCCGCCATTATAAAAGAAATACCGCACATCATACTTGCGGAATACCTCAAGCAAACGGCGGTAGTCCGTATCGTCCTTCAAAAAGTCGGACATCTTGTAGCGGCACGATCCCAGAGCGGCTCCCGGCGTCTGCCTCATGCGCTCCAGCTCCTCCGGATCCTCCCGGGACATATCGTAAAGACGTTCCTTCAAAATCCCCTCAATACCGTGAGCGGCCGCCAGAACTCTCGTTATATTCTCATTCTCCAGAGCCGTCTGGATGACCCCCAGCGCGCTGGCGTTGATAACGGCGGTAGGCCCGCCCGATTGTCCGATAATACATGCGCCCTTCAAATTATTCATGGTACTTGGCAATAACGTCGTGTAGACGGGATTATGCGCCAGAGCCCGGTATTGTGCAAGAAAACAGCGCGCCCCATCAAACCATAACCGCCCCATGGGCCGGAACACCGAAGAACTCCCGAAGAAAAAGCGTCTGCCGGAATAAAAAAGAAATATTGTCGCAGGGAGACGGACTCATTATCATTTTTCTCTATGTCTTCCTTGCTCCGTCTCATCGTTCCGGGGTGCGCCGCCCTGATGATGTCCTGCACCGTTCCTCCGTATTATGAATCGGAGCAGCTTAACCCGGTGCCCCCGGGAAAAAAGGGAGGTGTCGCCCTCATTGCCGTCGAACACGATAACGACGAAAATCAGAAAGGAGACGCACTGGCGCGGGAATGTGCCGTCCAACTCAAAACGGTTCTTCAGCAAAACGGATGGAAAAAAGTAGTCATTAAAAAGGACGAAGAACGCCTTTTCACCCAGTACGACTATAACATTCTTTTGTATAACTACAAGCTGGGATACAAAGCCCCGTGGATCGACCAGATGAAAAATACGTATGTAGCATACGTATTTGGGCAATTTAAAGGCTCCGGCAATACTCTGGACAGTTACGAGGCCCTTGAAGCAAAGGGAACCTGCGACGCCGCCACCTTTGCCCAAAAACTGACCGCCGATTTGGACGCGGCACGCAAAAAGGGACCTTACGCCCCCATAAAACCGCTATAACCGCCTCTGCAGTCTCTCTGTAAAAGTACTCCAAAATACAGGCGTCCCACCATAAACAAGTCATACCTGTTGACGGGAGGCCCTGAAAAAGATACTCATACATCCATGACGACTATTGCGTGATAGAGGGATCTCTCCCGGTGATCCCGACTGAATGGAACCGAGAACCGGGTTCCCCCCTTCATTCCTCCCGGAACAGAAGGAATCCTGCTTCACTATCAAAACGGCCTCCTCGCTCTCTGGCGGGGATATGCCCTCATAATCACGCAATCATCATGAACCTCATTATTCGCCCTGAACGCGAAACAGAACGCCGTATCGTCGAAACCCTCACCCGTGACGCCTTTTGGGATGTCTATCATCCCGGCTGCATGGAACACCTGGTGATCCACCAACTCAGGGAGTCTCCCGAATTCATCCCCGGCCTCAACCTCGTCGCCCTCGACGGCGAGCGGATCATCGGTCATATCGCCGCCTCGCTCGCCCAAGTCGTCGACTCGGACGGAGGAGTACGGGAACTCCTCTGCATCGCGCCCCTGTGCGTCCATCCCGACTATCAAAAACAGGGGGTGGGCGGGCAACTGATCGAAGCCGCCAAATCAAAGGCCCGTGAAATGAGCTTCAAAGCCTTTGTCCTGTTCGGCTTCCCCGCCTACTACAACCGATTCGGCTTCCGCCCGACCCGGGAATGGGGAATCACCCTGCCCGGCGGCGACACACTGGATGAAATGATGCTTCTGGAGCTTTACCCGGACGCACTCAAGGAAGTCCGGGGAGAATTCCACGCCTCTCGCTGTTTCGACATCACACAGAAAGAGGCAGACGAGTTCGACAGACAGTTTCCCTACAGAGAGAAACATGTCACGGACACGCAGTTGAAACACACAGAAGCCCAGTTGAAATAAAGGAACCATTGTTCCTCTCACTCCGTTTCCCGGAAAACACTCCGGGAAACGGTTTTTAGTTTGTCTTAACCTCCTTGAGCAAAGGAGACCTCAACAAATTTACCAGTAAAACAACCTTTCCCTCATCCTCTATGTGCTGACCAAAATGATTGACTGCGTAAGTATAACTTGGAATAATCCGGGGATCTGTTTTATTTTTCCATCCGTTTCGGGCGGTATGAACTGAAAAAATAAAATAGAGCGAAAATATAAATTAGTTTCCAAATAGTCTCCTTTTTTCCCTAAAAAGGCCGCAAAAATGGTATCTCGAACCATTCTTTCAATCAACCACTTCCGGCAACGGATATTTATACTGCATCTCCAAAAATTCAGCCATATCCTCATAGTTCACAGGAATAGAGAACTCATCGGATATTTTTTGCTGCACATACATTCCTCCTGCATCTCCATTATTAAACTGGAAATATATCATTCCTCCTTTCCTGGCCAAAGCATTTGTTTTGTTTTCAAGCACATGACTCTTTTCTTTCAACGCAACCCTTAACATGAAAGCAGGATCACCATTCACCTTTATTTTATCCAGATACAGCCGGGAAATATCATTTGAAGATAACGTCAAAAAAGGAGTTGAAGATACCGCCAACAATTTTAACGTTCTTCCATTTTCAACGTTATCCATATTATCAGGTCTAAGCTCTATTTCAGAAATGTCCTTATCGTTGTCCTCTCCCAAAACCTCATAAAATTTCAAATCAACATTTTTTAGAAGCTCCAAACTCAGCACCAAAAGCTCGGCCTCATCATTAAAATCATTTTTTACAAAAGAAAATACAACATGTTCTTTATTCCGTTGAACCTTGACCTGATCATTACGGGAAATAAAAATCAACCGTTTTCTGATGACTTCAACATATCTCTCTATCCAATCTTTCTTAAGAGAAGAAGGAAAAGAAAAAGAAACTTCAGCTTTTTCCTTTTCAGGAATTACAAGCATCTCCTCTTTCCTCGGTTCTCCAGAACAAACGAAAAACATTAATCCTGATAAAACAACAAAAACAGATATTATACTTTTTTTCATAAAATTACATTCCATTAATTAAAATTTATTTTTTGAGGCAGGGGATACTTGTATTGCATTTCCAGAAACCGCTCCCAATATCCGTCATCTGCCAGCGGAATAGTAAAATGATCAGATATTTTCTGATTAACATATAAAACGCCGGAAGAATTTCCGTTAAAACGATAATAGATAACTCCGCCTCCTTTTTGAGAGAAAATATCCGATTTATTTTCAAGAATTCTGCTTTTCATATTTAAATAAACTCTTAACACAAAAACATCTTCACCATTAATCTTCATGGTATCCATATAAAACCGGGAAATATCTTTCGACTGAAAAGTCAAAAAAGGAACTGGGGAAATAGCAGTCAATTTCAACGCTTTGCCATCACCTAAATTTCCTGTACTATCAGGCACAATAAGTGCCTTGCCCGCTCCATTAAAAGTATCATAAAATTTTAAATTAAAATTACTCAATAATTCTGTATTAAGAAATAAAACATCATCATCAGTAATATCTTCACTTTTCACAAAAGAAAAAACAACATCTCTTCCGTTACGTTGGATCTTCACTTGATCATTATGAGAAATAAAAGCCAAGCGTTTCTTGATCACATCAATAGATGATTCTACAATTTTCTCTTCCAAAGAAGAAGGAAAAGAAAAAGAGATTTCAGCCAGCCCTGAACTTATCAGCTTTTTATCCTCTTTTTGAATATTATTATAGACAATAAAGAATAAAAAGGAAGCAACGAAGAAACATAAAAAGATTATTTTTTTCATAAAATCATGTTGAATAGAGTAGTGATCGCTACAAATACTTTCCTCATAAGAGTTAACTTCATCTATGCTTTCATTCCAGCCTCTATATATAATCTTGCAGGCGCTCTTTCATGCCATTCTGTAGTTTTATTTTTACCTTTACTCTACCTTGAAAGACTTAATTTCATCAATCAATAACATTCCTTCTTTTTTTATTATCTCCTCAAATCCACCAATAGTTCCTGAAGAAGAAACTGGATAACTTTTATATTCCAATTTTATATCATACACTCCCTTGGGGGGAAATTTTGAAATTTTTAAATATAAAACTACTTTCCCCTCGGGAGGAATCTCCCCAGAATAAGGAAAGCATATAGAATCCTTTAAAAAAATAATATTATTCCTTAAATAATAAATATTTATTTTAGCAATACTAAAAATATAATTTTCATCAGCCCCTGATTGCATGGCCAGAGACGATTTATATAAAGTTGGATTTAAAGAAATAAATTCTTTCGATTTATTGCTTATTATCAAACGAATAAACATTTCATTATCCAATTTTTTCTGAAAAATATCAGATTTTGCCTCCAGGCCTTTTTTAAAAAATTCGTCTATAGATTTTGCTTGCCCAAAAAAAGAAGAGCAAGAAAAAAATATAAATATTATTATAAACTTATCCATAAGATTAATCACAGTCTTCACAACAACAAATAATTTTAATTTTCTTTTTTTCTTTTAATTTTCTCAATCTATCCTCTGCCCTATTTAAAAAATGTTCAGGATTTTTCAGGACAGGAGGAACATTACCTCTTTCCACATTAGATACCTCCATCCATCCTTTATTGGAAGGATTTCTCATTGCATGAAAATCTGCTGGAGGAGTCCAGTCTTGAGGTGTAGTCCAAGGATCCCCCTTATAAGATTCAGGAGTATATAAAAAAATTAAAATAGGAGTTTTTTTCTTTTCGCATTTACA
>CAZNVW010000105.1:0-9245 GCA_964576595.1 uncultured Verrucomicrobiales bacterium | reverse complement strand
AGAAAAGAGCGGCACGACCGGCGCGGGAGAGATGGACTACTCCCTGTTGCTCGACGGTCTCAAGGCGGAGCGGGAGCAGGGTATTACGATTGATGTCGCCTACCGGTATTTTACGACGCCGGGGAGGAAGTTCATTATCGCCGACTGCCCCGGTCACGAGCAGTACACGCGCAACATGGCGACCGGAGCCTCAACGGCGGATCTGGCCATTATTCTGGTAGATGCCCGGCACGGCATTTTGACGCAGACAAAGCGGCACGCCTATATTGTCTCCCTGCTGGGCATACGGCATTTGGTCGTGGCGGTGAACAAGATGGATTTGTTCGACTACGACGAGAGTGTGTTCCAGTCTATTCGCAGCGAGTTCCGCGAGTTTTCGAAGGGGCTGCGGATTCCAGATGTGCGTTATGTGCCCGTTTCCGCCTTGAAGGGGGAGAATGTGGTGGAGCGGTCCGCCGTGATTCCCTGGTATTCCGGGCCCTCCCTGCTGGAGATACTGGAGACGGTGGATTTGTCCCAGGACAGGAACTGGACGGACTTCCGCTATCCTGTCCAGTACGTGATCAGGCCTGATCTCAACTTCCGGGGCTTTGCCGGGCAGGTGGTTTCCGGGACGATACGTCCAGGGGATGAGGTGACGGTGCTGCCGTCGCTCAAGACGTCGCGGGTCAAGCGTATTGTTACGGCCGACGGCGATCTGGACGAGGCTTTTCCCCCTTTGTCTCCGGTGCTGGAGCTGGAGGACGAGATAGATGTCAGCAGCGGCGACATGATTGTCAAAAGCGGGCATTTGCCCCGCGTGACGGACAGGTTGTCCGCTCTCGTGATCTGGATGACCGAAACGCCGCTTAAGCCGGGAAGCCACTATGTGGTGCGCCACGCCGGGCGGAATGTGAAGGCGAGGGTGACGGGGATCGAGCACGGGATCGACGTGAATACGCTGGAGAGGACTGCCGCCTCTTCTCTGGAGTTGAATGGCGTAGGGCGGGTTTCGCTGGAGACGAATAGTCCCTTGTATGTGGATGATTATCAGACGAACCGGGCGACCGGGGTTTTTATCCTGATTGATCCTCTGACCAACGCTACCGCCGGGGCGGGGATGATTGTCCGCACTGCCGCCGAGGAGCAGCCGGAGGACGGAGCGAGTGAAGGCGTGCGCCTGGAGGCGGGGATCGTCAGTCATGGCGAACGTCTCCAGAGGCAGGGGCATTTCGGCAAGGCGATTCTGATTTCGGGTGAGGAGTACGCCCATGTCAGGACGCTCGCCCGGAATCTGGAGCACGCCCTGTTTGCCCTGAACTGCCGCTCCTATTATCTCGGCTATGCTCCCGAAGATATTTCTTCGGAGCCGGGAGAGCAAACGGCCTCTCTGGCGTCGCTGGCCTATGCGCTCGCCGGGGCGGGGATGCTGAGCGTGGCGGCCCTGCCCGGCTCGCCGGACAGGCTGGCGGTTTACTGGCCCCCGGCGACGCATGAGACGTCGCCCCTGCAAGTCTGGGTGGGACGCAAGGGCACGGCTCCGGCCGGGACTCATGTTTCTCTCTCCCCCGAGGGCGGGACGGAGTCGCGCGTCGCCGCGCTTGTCGATCTCCTGCTGGAGGCCGACGTGTTAAGAAAGTTCCTTTAATATCCATTCGCAGAAAGAAAAATCATCATGTCATTTCCCGGAGAAGACTGGGGCGGTATCGCCCCGAAGCTGAGTATCGCAAATGTATCCAAGTCGTTTGACGGCCGTCAGGGGGTGGTTCACGCCCTTGACCAGGTATCGCTGGATATTTACGAGGGCGATTTTATCTGCCTCGTCGGCCCGAGCGGCTGCGGTAAAACGACCTTGCTGAATATGATCGCCGGGCTGGAGACGCCTGACGAGGGTCATATTTTGATGGACGGTTCTCCCGTGAACGGTCCGGGGCGCGATCGCATGGTGATGTTTCAGGAGGCGGCATTGTTCCCGTGGCTGGATGTTCTGGGGAATGTCCTGTTCGGCGTCAAGCTGGACTCCTCTCTGACTGCGGAGGAGCGGCGCGAGCGTGCCCTGGAGAGTCTGCGGCTGGTCGGTCTGGAGAAGTTTGCCCGGTCGAATGTGCATGAGCTTTCCGGGGGGATGAGGCAGCGCGTCGCGCTGGCCCGCGCCCTGGCTCCCCAGCCGAGGCTCCTGCTGATGGACGAGCCTTTCGGCGCGCTGGACGCGATGACTCGCGAGCGTCTGTATCTGGACATTCAGGAGATATGCCGCCGCAACCGGGTGACGGTCGTGTTTGTCACGCATAACATTCGGGAGGCCGTTTGCCTGGGCAACCGGGTGGTGTTGTTTTCTCCTCATCCGGGGAGGATCAGGGAGGAGTTTCACATAGATCTGGCCCGTCCGAGAGATGTGGACAGTCTGGAGCTGGCCCGCTACTCCTTGAGCGTCACGAGCGCGCTCAAGGGGCGGGAGATATTGCAGGAGGCGGAGTAGGCGATGAAGAGACATTTGACGACACTGCTTTTTTTTATCCTGCTTGTTTTACTCTGGCAGGGCGCGAGCGGGCTGGGTCTCTGGTCCCCCGTCCTGTTTCCTTCTCCCGTCCAGGTCGGGGAGTATCTGGCCTCCTCTGTGTCCGACGGCAGTCTGCCCGGGGCGATGCTGGTGACTCTCCGTCGTTTGCTGGCGGGGTACGCGGTCGGTCTGGCGGCGGGCATCCCGCTGGGGATGCTGGCGGCCCGGTTCCGCCTCGTCAATGATACGCTGGGCGTGGCGGCTCTCGGGATGCAGGCTCTGCCCAGCGTGTGCTGGGTTCCTCTAGCCGTGATCTGGTTCGGGCAGAGCGAGGGAGCCATGTTGTTTGTAGTGGTCATGGGGACTTTGTGGTCGGTCATTCTTTCTACGGAGAACGGTATGAAGAATGTCCCCCCGATTTACTCAAGAGCGGCCCGGACGATGGGCGCGGGGCCGTTCTATACGCTGTTTCACGTGACGCTGCCGGCTTCCGCTCCCTTTGTGGTCAGCGGGATGAAGCAGGGCTGGGCCTTTGCCTGGCGTTCTCTGATGGCTGCCGAGATTTATGTCTCCATCCTGAGCGGGTTCGGCCTCGGCCAGCTCCTGCATTACGGGCGTGAGCTGACGTCGATGGATCAGGTGCTCGGCATCATTCTGGCGATTATTCTGACGGGCCTGCTGGCCGACAAGATACTGTTTTCCCCCATGGAGAGATATTTGCACAATCGGTGGGGAACCGGGCGTGTATGAACGACAAAAAGAACACAGAACGATGACTTTTTTTGACGATACAGGGAGAAGTCCCGACAGGAGTTCCGTCAGCGGGCGGGAAAAGCGGGAACCCGCGAGACAAATTATTGCCGGACGGAGCTTGTTTTGTATGGGCGGGAAGATGTGCGGGGAATCTGGCTCCTGTTCCCGCCGGGGAATTCCCTCCCGACCGCATGAAACATACCTTTCTAATTTTTTTGGACTAACAGATTAACCTCTATTATTTTTTAGATACATGGACAAGAAACCTCTTGCCGACAATGAGCGCATCAAGACGGAGAGCGACTATCTCCGCGGGCATCTCGCCGAATCTTTTGCAGACTCCAGCACGGGCGGGATCCCGGAGGACGAGACCCAACTGATCAAATTTCACGGAGCCTACCTTCAGGACGACCGCGACGAGCGCCTTGCCCGCAAAAAGGCGGGGATGGAAAAAGCGTGGTCCTTCATGCTCCGCGTCCGTCTGCCCGGCGGCCGCGTCCTGCCGGAGCAATGGCTGGTCTTTGACAGGCTCTCTTCCCGATACGGGAATGAAACGCTCAAGATCACGACGCGCCAGGCTTTGCAGCTGCACGGCATCCTCAAAAGCGAGTTCAAGGAGACGCTCCAGGAGATCAACCGCGTTACGCTCGATACGATCGCGACCTGCGGAGACGTGAACCGCAATGTGATGAGTACGCCGAATCCTCATGTCTCTTCGGCTCACGCCGAGGCGTACGCGCTGGCCTCCCGGCTGTCGTCGGAGCTTTTGCCACGCATGAGGGCCTATCATGAGATCTGGCTTGATGAAGAGCGGATCATGGGCGGGCCTGTTGAGGAAGAGCCGTTGTACGGCAAGACCTATTTGCCCCGCAAGTTCAAGATCGCGGTCGCCGTGCCTCCCCGCAACGATGTGGATGCGTACACGAACGATTTGTCCTTTATCGCCGTTGTCAGGGACGGGCGGGTGGAAGGGTATAATGTCACGGTGGGCGGCGGCATGGGCTGCTCTCACAACAACCCCGCCACATATCCCCGCCTGGGCGATACGATAGGCTTCTGTACGCCCGACCAGGTGACGGCCGTCGCCCGGAACGTGCTGCTCGTACAGCGTGATCACGGAGACCGTACGGACAGGAAACACGCCCGTCTGAAATATACGATCGACGATCATGGACTGGACTGGTTTGTGCGGACACTGACTGAGTACCAGGGATTTGCCCTGGAGCCCGCTCGCGAGTGCTCCTTTGAAACGACCGGCGACACATACGCCGAGAACGACGGTGAACGAGCCGTCTTTGTCGAGGGCGGCCGTGTCTCCGATCGTCCGGGCTACCTGCTCAGAACGGCCTTGAGGGAAATCGCGGAAATCCATCAGGGAGAATTCTACCTGACTCCCAACCAGAATCTCATTATCGCCAACATCGCCCCGGCGACGCTTGAGGCGATCGACGCCATCATCGCACGTCACCGTCTCAATACGAGGCACAGCGGCATGAGGCTGTCGTCCATCGCCTGCACGTCTCTGCCTACCTGTCCTCTGGCCCTGGCGGAATCGGAGCGGTACCTGCCCGGTTTGCTTTCCTCTGTAGAAGATGCGCTGGAGCAGTACGATCTGCGGGACGAGCCTATCGTCACCCGCATGACGGGGTGCCCGAACGGGTGCGCCCGCCCCTATGTCGCCGAGCTGGCCTTTGTGGGCAAGGCTCCCGGCAAGTATAACGTACTGGTGGGCGGCTCGGCTCGCGGGGACAGGCTGGCCTATTCTCTCAGAGAGGGCGTCAGGGATACGGAACTCCCGGATCTGATAAAGAATTTGCTGCGTCTGTTCGCTGAAACGAGATTATTGGATGAGCGTTTCGGCGACTGGGCTGTACGCGTGCGTGAGGATCTGAAGGAATCATAGGATAACAGTACCGGAAAAAAGAGAGGGCCGCGCTTCGTGAGAAGTCGCGGCCCCTTGTTTTTTAGCAGAAGGAAGGATCAGGAGGGAGACTGGACAAAGTCCCGGTGCGCCCGGGCGAGCTGATAGGTCTTTCTCATCATGGAGCGGGTCTCATTCAGCAGACTCAGGTAGAGGAGGATGGCGCGCATGTCCTTGGTCTTTTCCTCATGCAGGACGACATGAGCCTTGATCGCGTCCGCGAACTCGTCTCCGAGTTGTTCCGAATCCTTGAATGTCTCCGCGAGCGGGGCGAAGTTGTTGTTTTTCAGTACGGAGCGGATGGCCGGGTAAAGGTGGGAGACATGACGCCCGAGGCGGGTGAGGGTATGGATCATCTCCTTGTCCAGCCCGTTGTGATTGTTGTCAATGTAGTTGAAGCTGGAGCGGGTGATGACGGAGAGGGAATCAAAGACAGACCCGGCGTATTCGATGACCTGAATGTAGAATTTGCCCCGGTCCGCCTGTTCCTTCGGCAGATTTTCCACATAGGGGATGACTTCGCCGGGGAGTTTTTCGCTCAGCATGGTACGCATGGCGTTGGACTGCTTGCGGAGCTGCTTGAGTTTTTTGCGGTCTTCGAGATGCAGGGCTTCCAGAGTTTGGGAATAGACGGTATTCATGGTCTGCATCCAGTCGCAGATTTCCGAGGAACGGGTCAGGATGCATTTTTCATCGTTGATGTTCAGGATGCCGGATGACTGGGCCGCCCTGGTTCTTTTGCGGTGAAGAAGGCTGCTTTTGAGCAGGATGAAGGCCGTCAGGGGAATCAGGACAAACAGGGTGACGGTGCCGCCGTACATGAGCGCGGTGGCGATGATCGCCGCCATGGAGAAGGCGGCGAAGGCCGTAAAGAACCAGCCGAAAATGACGGTCATGACTCCCGTAATGCGGTAAACCGCGCTGTCCCGTCCCCAGGCCTTGTCCGCCAGGGAGGAGCCCATGCCTACCATAAAGGTGACATAGGTCGTCGAGAGAGGGAGCTTGAGAGAGGTCGCCAGAGAGATGAGCAGGGCCGCTACGGTGAGATTGACCGAGGCTCTGATGAGGTCGAACGGCGCGCCCGAGGACTCTTCTTTGCTCAGGGGAATGAATCTCCGGTCGATGAAGGCGGCGACCGGAGCCGGGGTTACCGTCTGTATGAATCTGCTGCATGAGAGGCCGAGTCTGACGAGGAAACGGGCCGGGGGAGTGGAGCCGAATCTCTCCGCGCCGCCGCCCTGTCGGGCGAGGTTGACTTCTGTTTCGGTGACGGTGCGGGCCTTTCTGGAGAACATCAGGGCGCCGACCATGATGATGCCCGCGCCGAGCAGATAGCGCCAGTCGGCGACGACGGGCTTGGCGAGATCTCCCATGGTGAGCGCGGCGAGATCTCCGCCGGATGCCACGACGCCCTGGGCGATTTCATAAGAGGCCTGGCCTGCCATGAATACCCCGATGAAATTGACCAGGTCGTTGCCGGCGAAGGCCATGGCGAGCGCCATCGTTCCGGCGAGAACCGAAATTTTCAGAATGTTGACCCGGAAAAGATGCTGAAGCAGCGCCATCAAAAGAGTCCATCCGGCGAAGCTGTACAGGACGTACAGCCAGATATGCTCATTCAGTGCTGCGGTCATTTCCTTTGTCACCAGAGTGCTGCCTTTCAAGCCCTTGAAGACGGCGAAATAGGTGATGCCCGTCAGCGCCAGGCCGCACCAGAGCGCGCCCAGCCAGCGGAAGGATTTTTTGTAGTGGAAGGAGAAAATCAGGCGGGAGACCCACATGACGACGATGCCGCAGGTAAAAGCGACGACGACGGAGGAAAGGATGCCGGAAATGATGGCGAGCGCCTTGGAGGAGTTGATATAGGCGGAGAGGTGAGTGGCGATGTCCGGCGCGCCCGAGGCTATTTTGAACAGGGCGACGATCACGGCCGCGCCGAGAAGCTCGAAGACGATCGAAACGGTTGTCGAGGTCGGCAGACCGTAGGTATTGAACAGATCGAGCAGGATGATGTCGGCCAGCATGACGGCCAGGAAAATCATCATGACGTCATGGAAGTGGAACTCTCCGGGCATGAAGACTCCGCTCCGGGCGATCTCCATCATGCCGCTGGAGAATATGGAGCCGATCAGCACGCCCACGGCGGCGACCAGAACGATGGTGCGCCGGGAACCGGCCCGGGAGCCGACGGCTGAGTTCAGGAAGTTGGCCGCGTCATTGGAGACGCCGACGATGAGGTCGAAGATGGCCAGGACGCACAGGATTGCCAGAATGATGAGATAAACCGAGTCCATAAGAAGAAGGGGGCAGCCGGCGGAGTACACTGCCGGATGGCCCTTCTTATAAATTTATCCGGGCAAAAAGCGTTTTTTCTTTTGTGACAAAATTGTCTAATATCCGACAGGCAGGCTCTTTCATCTCCTCCGAGGCATCAAAGCTCTCCGCATCAGATCGATTCAATAATCTTGAATGTACTCATCAACCTGATACCGTTTTTTCAAGAAACTCAACACATGACTCCTGAAACGATTCGGAAAATTGACAATCAATTGCTCGAATGGAAAGCCGGTCAGCCGCTTTCCAAGTCGGCGCGCAGCCTGCTTCATTCCAAGCAGGATATGCTCTGGTCGTTCAATTCCAATCATCTTGAGGGTAATACCCTTTCCTATGGCGAGACGGAGTTGTTGCTCCTTCATGGAGAAGTAAGCGGCAATCATTCCATCCGCGATGTCGATGAAATGAGGGCGCATCATGTCGCTGTCAACCTGGTGCGCCAGTGGGCGCAGGAAGACCGGGACATCACGGAAGCCGATATTCGCAATATCAACAAAATTCTCCTCAAAGAGCCGTTTACCAAAGCAACTGTTACAGAGGAAGGTCTGCCGGCCAGCCGCCTGATCACGCCCGGCGTTTATAAAAGGGAGCCCAATCACGTCAAAACAAAGTCGGGAGATCTGTTTCATTTTGCGGAACCTGTCGATGTCCCGGCCAGGATGGAGATGTTTACCGAAAACCTTCGGGAGTCCCTTCCTGACAATGCGTTTGATATTGCGGTAAGGTTGGCCCGTTTGCATCACGAGTTTATTCTGATCCACCCCTTCGACGACGGGAACGGAAGAACGGTTCGTCTGCTGTTGAACTATGTTCTGCTGAGGGATGGGCTGCCCGCCATTATCATCAAATCGGAGGAGAAAGTGCAATACTTGCAGGCGTTGAGGCTGGCGGATGCGGGAGAGTGTGAGGCTCTGGTCGAATTCCTGCTGCGTTGTATGGAATACGCGCTGGATCTGGGTGTTAAATCAATCCGGGGAGAGAGCCTGTATGAGCTGGATGATACTGATATGAAGCTGTCCTTGTTGAAGAAGCGTCTGCGGGTGAGAGAAATGCCGGCAATCGCTTCTGTGGAGCAGCAGTGGGAATTTTGCCGGAATTATATTCTGCCCTACTTCACCCAGTTTACTCTGAAATTTGCGCAAAAGGATGAGATGTTTGCCCGGAATGAGAGGTATTTGTATCTTGAGCAACAGCAGAATAGTCTTGTATGCAACCATCCCTCTGATTTGCGGTCTTGCATCAATCAGGAGGAATGGCGTTCAAGGTCTCTGGAGGAAATGGTCATTATTGATTCGGGTAAAGGATTCCTGAGAGGAGATAAAAAGGGTTTTGATACGATTATCAGTACAAAATTTCTTTTTGATCCCTTTATGGTTATTAGAGACGGTACTCCCTTGCCCTATGATTCCCTGCTGACGGAAAGTGAAGCAAAGCTTCTTGTGAATCGGAAACTGGAAGAACTGATCGCGGATATCGAGCTTAAATCCCGATAAACGGGATCATTTTTAAAGAGGGCTCTTTACTGCGAATGTTGCAGCAGTCTTGTTTGTCCGCAAAAAAAGACTGCCCCGCGCGGGCGGAGCAGTCTTGAAGGTGTGTTTTGATAAACCGCAGGTTACTTGATCAGGCCAAGTTCTCTGACGGCGTCGCGTTCGCTCTTGAGCTCGTCGATCGTGAGGTCGATCTTGGCCTGGGAGAAGGCGTCGATCGGGAGACCCTGTACCACTTCCCAGGAGCCGTCGGCCTTGGTGCGGATGG
>CAZNVW010000104.1:0-9292 GCA_964576595.1 uncultured Verrucomicrobiales bacterium | reverse complement strand
ACTCCCGAAGGGGAAATCACGGTTACGACCGCCGTCGGAGCCGTCGCCACCTACGCCCAGCTCGCCGACAAGATCATCGTCGAGTTGAATGCCTACCACCTCAAGGATCTGCACGGCGTGCACGACATCTACGAGCCGCTTGATCCTCCCTACCGCAAGGAAATCCCCGTTTACTCCCCCGAGAGCCGCATCGGCACGACTACTGTCAAGGTAGATCCCGCCAAGATTGTCGCCCTGGTGCACAACAACGAGCCGGATGAAATCGGCGCCTTCAAGGACAGCGACCCCGTTACCGACCAGATCGGCGAAAATGTCGCGAACTTCTTTGTGGAAGAGCTCAAGGCCGGTCGCATCCCCGCCGAGTTTCTGCCCATCCAGTCCGGCGTCGGCAACATCGCCAACGCCGTCATGGGGGCCATGGGCCGCAATGAAGCCATTCCTCCCTTCAAGATGTACACGGAGGTCATCCAGGACTCCGTCATCGAGCTGATGAAGACCGGTAAGATCACCCACGCCTCCGGCTCCTCCCTGACCGTCTCCAAGGACATGCTCAAGGAAATGTACGCCGACTTCGGCTTCTTCAAGGGCAAGCTGACTCTCCGCCCGCAGGAAATCTCCAACAACTGCGAATGCATCCGCCGTCTCGGCCTGATCTGCATCAACACCGCGATTGAAGTGGATATTTACGGCCACGTCAACAGCACCCACATCATGGGCAACAAGATGATGAACGGCATCGGCGGCTCCGGCGACTTTGCCCGCAACGGCTACCTGACCATCTTCACCTGCCCGTCCGTCGCCAAGGGCGGCGCCATCTCCTCCATCGTGCCGATGTGCTCCCACATCGACCACACCGAGCATGACGTGGACATCATCATCACGGAACTCGGCGTCGCCGACCTCCGCGGCCTCGACCCGGTACAGCGCGCCAACGAGATCATCGAAAAGTGCGTTCATCCGGACTACAAGGAAGCTCTCCGCTCCTATCTGAATGCCGGCAAGGGCCACATCCCCATGATCCCCTCCAAGGCTCTCGCCATGCACGCCAAGTTCATCGAAACGGGCGACATGCGCGGCGTTGACTTCAACGCCTGAGTGAGACAGGGTTCCTGACGACAGGTTCAAATTACAAAGGCCGCTCCCGGATAACTCGGGAGCGGCCTTTTTCATGAACAAGGGTTTTGTTATTTCTTTCCGGCAGGGTCGTCAAACCATTTGAAGGCCGTCTCCACCTGCTCCGGTGAGGGAGCGTGACCGCCCTCGTATTTGTCAAAGCGCAGATTTTTCACACGGCCTTCCTTCTTCATCCGGTCATACACCTTTTCCGCATGTTCGATGGTCGAAATATCATCTTTCAGCCCATTGGAGATAAAGACGCGTACATTGGCAAACACGTTGGGGCCTACCTTGTAATATTTGCGGAAGTTCTCTCCCATGAAGTGATTGCACCCGCTCAGGAAGAGGGCGTAGGGCTTGACCTTGTTGCGGGCCATGACCGCAATCAGATTCTGGGAACTCTTGGCTCCGCCGGAAACGCCGCCCGCTCCAAACTTCCATTTCTGTGAGCACCCGGGCCATGTCTCTTCCATCACGCGCAGCCCGGCGGCAAATGTCGCCGTATCGAGCGCGCTGCCGACAATGCATCCCTTGGGAGAGTCGAATACCGCCAAATGCCATCCGTTTTTTCGGGCGGCCTCTTCAAACAGTCCCATGGCCCGCATGTCGCCGCTCTCATTCTTGCCGTCATGCGTCGTCCGGGCAAAAAAGATTTTGTTCTCTTTTGCCGGGTCAAAATCCGGATGCAGAAGAAATGTGAGCCGGGCCTGCAAAGGGAATTCGCCGGGCTCCTTGACCATTTTCTTTTCCTCTTCATTAAAATCAACGACAAAGGTGGATTTGACACCTGGGGTCAACTCGTGTCCCGCTATCTTGATGACACCGGGGGCGGGCTTCTCCTCCGTCCCACCTTCCGCGCTTTCCGCCTTGGCATACTCGACATCTTCTTCAGACAGCTTGTCAAAGGGGACGACCACTTCACGACCCTTCACTTTGAGGACGACCGCCTCGCCCTTCAGGCGAACCAGTTCCGCCTCTATGGTTTTCCCGTCGCGGCTGGTCCACTCCCGCGCTTCCGTCACACTGAGGCCGAGAACGCAGACACCCAAAGCAAAATAAATAATTCTTTTCATGAAACGCCCTCCTTCTATCTTAAAAGAAGGAAAAGGCAACGTATTTTCCTCAAAAAAGACCATTTTTCCTTTTCTGCAATAAAATACTCAAGTTCGGCGTATTCATAAAGATATGAACTCTTTTGTTGCAAGTTCCCTTTTTACAGGCGCTCTTATACTATCCCTGCCCTCCCTCTGTGCGGAGGATTTTCCCGGACAGACCAAGGGCAGAAAACCGGCCCCTCTTATTATAGAAAAAGCCGACTACTCCGGCTGGGAGCTTGTCTGGAATGACGAGTTTGACAAGGACGGCAGACCCGACGCCGGGAAATGGAATTACGAGACCGGTTTTGTCAGAAACAGGGAACCTCAATGGTACCAATCCCAAAACGCCCATTGCAAGGACGGCCTGCTCATTATCGAAGGCAAGAGGGAGGTGGTGCCCAATCCCCGCTACCAGGCGGAAAGCAAGGACTGGAGGCTGAACCGCAAGCAGGCGGAGTACAGCTCCGCCTCGCTGACGACCAAGCAAAAATTTTCCTGGCTGTATGGGCGTTTCGAAGCCCGGGTCAAATTCAATCCGGTAGAGGGCTCGTGGCCGGCCTTCTGGACTGTCGGTCTCAAGGAGCCCTGGCCGCAAAGGGGCGAGATCGATATCATGGAGTACTACAAGTCCCACTATCTCGCCAATCTCTGCTGGGGGTCAAAGACAAAGGGGGCGGGCCAGTGGAGTACGACGCGCACGCCCCTGGCCCGGCTTCAGGAGTCAGATCCCGACTGGGGCAAAAAATTTCATGTGTTCCGCATGGACTGGGATGAAAATTTCATTTCCCTTTATGCCGACGACATTCTGCTGAACAGGACGCCGCTGGACAAAACCATAAATGCGACTTATGAGACAGTCAAAAATCCCTTCCGCCAGCCTCATCAGATTATTCTCAATCTCGCCCTCGGGGGTACGGGAGGCAGTCTGGAAGACATGCAGTCTCCCCGTCTTTTCGAAGTGGATTATGTGCGGGTGTATCAGAGAAAGGATTCACCCCACAAGGGCACCATCCCGTTTGAGGAGGACGGCGGCGGCTCCCCGGAGAGTTAATTCCACAAAAGGGTGATCAGGAAGAGCAGCAGGCCTACCATTCCGCCGACAATCGTTCCATTCAGGCGAATGAACTGCAGATCGGAGCCGACCTGCTCTTCTATTTTCTCTACCATGCTGTCCGTATCCCACGACAGGACGACCCGCTTGATTTCCATTTCCAGCTGGGCGTGATACCGCTCGACGGCTCCCGTGACAAATTCGACAAAGGTACGGTCAAGCGTGTCCTGAAACTCCCGCGAGCGGCGCAGGGCAAGCCCGGCCCGCCGGATCCCCCCGACCGCCTGCCCGTAGGCGACCGAGCCGGGAGTCAGCAGAGACTGCCCCAGCCCTTCCTTCAGCCCTCCGGCCAGATGCCGGGCGATCATGTCGATCGTCTCGCTCTCCATCAGGGAGCTCTTGGCTCGCTCAAAGGCTTCGGCATAGCCGGGGTCTTCTCTCAGGGAGACGGCAATGGAAGAAATCTTTTCCCTGACTCTGAGGCGCAGGGGATGGGAGGGAGTACGCGCCACCTCCTCCAGATAGCGGTGTATTTTATCGACGACCAGAGGCGCTATCATGCCGGCAATCAGTTTTTGCATTCTGGACAGGATGGGGATGCGGGCCAGGTCGGGCAGGGGCAGGTTCTCCTCGACCTGTGCTTCCAGGGCGTTCCGGTTTTCTTCGACAAAGGAGACGGCTTCCTCCGAGAGCCGTCCGATAATATTGTCCGCGGCGGGCGTCCGCCCCAGACGCTCCAGCGCGATAGAGACCGTCTGCGACAGGGGGAAGTCGCGCAGGACGGGGATCATATTGTTCCGTAAAAATTGCCGGAAGGAGTCGCTCGACAGGAAGCGCCCCATGACCGGAGCCATCCCGGACAGGGCCGACAGGATTTTTTCGGGGTTCCCCTTCCTGGCGCACCACTTGCCCAGATGCCACGCGGGGCGGCGGGACGTCAGACGCGGAGCCAGTACCTCCGCCGTTAAAAAGTTGCCGGAGATAAAGCTCCCTATCGCCCCCGCCACGCGTTCCCGCCCCCGCACCAGAACCGCCGTGTGGGGGATGGGCAGGCCCAGGGGATGACGGAACAGGGCCACCACGGCAAACCAGTCCGCCAGCGCGCCTACCATGGCGGCTTCGGCAAACGCCTTCACGCCGCCCCAGAAGGTCAGCCAGCCGCCTCCGGACGATTTGAGTTGCCAGAGGGAGAGCAAAAACAACGCCAGCGCGATCAGCAGGGCCGAGGTGGCCGCCCACCACGAGCTGGGGCGCCTTCTTCGGGGAGCGGGAGTGTGTTCCACGTATTCTTTCATAGCCTGTCAGGAGACGCGACCAGTGGTCTCCGCCCCCCCTTATACTCCGATTGAGGCCTTCGGATAATAAAAACTTCCGCCTATTTTTCTTGCCTCTCCGTCATTCGGAACTTGCCCGCCCGGAGCATATATAGATAATCGTCCCGTTAATCGCATTTCCCATGGACTTCCAGACCTATCTTCACAAGTACCCCGACCACAATGGCTACTTCGGCCAGTACGGCGGCATGCACCTCCCGCCCGAACTCATCCCCGCCTTTGAGGAAATCGCCGAGGCCTATCAGACGATCTGCCACTCGGCCCAGTTCATCGGCGAGCTGCGCCGCATACGCAAGCAGTTCCAGGGCCGCCCCACTCCCGTTTATCACTGCGAGCGTCTGTCGCGCAAGATAGGCACCAGCCAGATTTATCTGAAACGCGAGGATCTCAACCATACCGGAGCGCACAAGCTCAATCACTGTATGGGAGAGGGCCTGCTCGCCAAATACCTCGGCAAGAAACGCCTGATCGCCGAAACGGGCGCGGGCCAGCACGGCGTGGCTCTGGCGACGGCGGCCGCCTTCTTCGGTCTTGAGTGCGAGATTCACATGGGAGAGGTCGATATCGCCAAGCAGGCGCCCAATGTAACCCGCATGAAGATTCTCGGGGCCAAGGTAGTGCCCGTGACTCACGGGCTGAAAACGCTGAAAGAGGCCGTGGACTCCGCCTTCGAGTCCTATTTGAAGAACTACAAGGATTCGATCTACTGCATCGGATCGGCGCTCGGCCCGCACCCCTTCCCCCTGATGGTGCGCGACTTCCAGATGTGCATCGGCATTGAAGCCCGCGAGCAGTTTCTGGAAATGACAGGCATGCTTCCCGATGTCGTATGCGCCGCTGTCGGCGGCGGCTCCAACGCGGCGGGGATGTTCACGCCCTTCCTGGCCGACCCTGTCGATATTTACGGCGTGGAGCCGCTCGGCAAGGGTCCGGCGATCGGAGATCACGCCGCCTCTCTCACCTACGGCACCAAGGGGATGATGCACGGGTTCGAGAGTATCATGCTCAAGGATGAAAAGGGAGATCCCGCCCCCGTTCACTCCATCGCCAGCGGTCTGGACTACCCCTCCGTAGGCCCGGAACACGCCTTCCTCATGGAACAGGGACGCATCAAATGCGCGACCGCGACAGATGAAGAAGCGGTGGACGCCTTCTTCAAGCTCTCCCGCTACGAGGGCATCGTCCCCGCCCTGGAGAGCTCCCACGCCATCGCCTTTGCGATGAAGCTCGCCAAAACGATGAAAACGGGAGCCATTCTGGTCAACTGCTCCGGCCGCGGAGACAAGGACGTCGATTATGTCTGCGAACATTACGGCTACGGCGAAGACCATCAGTTTTAATTCCCGCCGGGCTCTTCCCATGCTCCCGTCCCGTTCAACCGGACGGGAGCTTTTTTTCTCCCCACTTGCAAGAAAGTCGTCTTTGCGTCTGTAATATCAACAAATGAACTTTTTCTCCTCTCCCCCGACCGCCGGGCGGCTTCTCTTCCTTGCCGCCGCCCTGGCCCTGCTTCCGGCCGAGGCCCAGCTCAATACGCCTGCCGACCCGGTCAATCAAAGAGCCGGTCTGACTCTGGTCAAAGCGGCCAGTAAAAAAACGCCTGAAGAGCTGACCACTCTGATCAAGTCTCCCCAGTTTGCCCGGCAGCTTGCCCAGTGGAAGCTCAACTCGATCTGCAGCAAGAACGAGCTCAACGAGATCTCCCGAAAAGGGCTGTTTTTGCGCTCCCTGACTTCCGATCTGGACTGGCTGGAAAACTTTCTGAATTCAGGGCCTATCCCCAATCCGGCCGCCGCTCTGGAAAATCTGGCCCTTCTGATCAAAAACGATTCTTCACTGACCTCCTCTCCCGTTTATAAAAAGCTGGCGACGGCTCTCGCCCTGGAGTTTGCCCGGAACGACAACCCCAAGGCCGAAGCCAAAAACCGCCCCTGGACGACCGAAAAAATGCTGGCCCGGTACAAGTACTACAAGGAGAGCCACAAGATGGGCCTGCTCAACCCCCTGTTTGACAAGCTGGATTACTGGGACATGCGCATTATCGCCGGGCAGAAGGTCGAGGCCTGGGGCGACGTCGAGTCTCTGACCTGGCAGCGGGACAATGTGCGTCTGCCCGCGCAGGACTACACGGGCGCCTGCTGGCAGGCACCCTATCGTCTGCATAACGAGTGGGGGGAAAGCATCCACGGCCCGGAATACTACAAACCGTTCGACGGCATCTTCTCCGGGCAGGCGGAAAAAACAAAGGTGATAGGCGGCGTCTGCGGCGGCCTCTCCCACTTTGGGGCCTTCTCCGCCCTGGCCAACGGCATCCCCGCGCTCACGATGGGCGAGCCGGGGCACTGCGCCTACACGGTCCGCATCAACGAGACGGACTGGACTCCGGCCTATTCCCTCTCCTGGGAAAGAGGCTGCCACTGGGCCTTCTATGGGCAGCATCAATGGTCCATGCTCATTATGACTCAACGCGCCTTTGAAAAGACCGAAGAGCATAAGCTCGCCGGCCGTTACGCCTGGCTGGCACAGGCCGCGGCGAAGGAAGACGCGGGCGCGGCTCGCCAATTTTACAAGAAAGCGCTGGAGACCAATCCCTTCGACTACGCCGTCTGGGTGGACTATCTCGACTGGGAAAACGCCGAAAAATCGCTGAACAGGGAGCAATGGGGCGAGGTCTCCTCCCACATCTGCGAGGCGCTCGGCAATGAGTTTCCCGAAATCGCCTGGATGCTGCTGAAGGACAAGGTCTATCCCGTCCTCATTCCCCAGCTTGTGGAAAAGAAGGATCTGATGGCCGAGATAGAAAAGATCCATCGCTCTCTGGACAAAATGACTCCCATTCAATGGGCTTATCCCAAAATGCTCGACACCCAGTGGGAATGGCTCGGCAAGGACGAGTCCGCCACGGCCAGAATGGCCAAGATGCTCATCGCCTGTCACTTGAAGTCAAAGGATTACGGCGGCCCCAGCCTGAGCTGGTGCCAGGAGCATATCGGCCTGAACAAGAAGATGCAGCAGGCCTTCTTCGCGGAAATCAACGGAGCGGGCGGCGCGGATGAAAATGCGCTCAAGTCCCTGGCCTCCGATATCATGGTCGCCGCGGAAAGCGCCGGAGACATCGAGACATTCCAGTCCGCCGCCACTCTGGTAAAGGACGAGTTCAAGCCAACCCTCCCCTCATTCGAACCGTTCCCCGGCGAGCTCCTTTCCTCCGGCGGGATTGTCAAGTTCAGCTCCGTCAGCAAGCGATACGGCACTCCGTGGATGCACTGGGGGCTTCTGGAGCCCTGCGGCGGGCACTTCCACACCGAAGACGACGACCCCGCTACCGCGACCGTCACCCTGCCCCGTATCGGAGACCTCTCCGGCATCGTCATCGTGATGAAGGACTGGGGCAACCGCCACCGCTGCGACAATACGATCATCGAGACCTCTCTCGACGGCATCAACTGGACGGAAGTCGCCAAAATAGATAAAATGCAGGAGGTCAACCGAATAGATCTCGGAGAAAAAGCCCCCCGCGCCGCCAAAATCAGGCTCCGCCGCCCCGGCAAGCAATTCTACCATCTCAACGCCATCCTCATTTACGGAAAGAAAGCATCATGAACATGCTCCCCCTTTTATCCTTCGGCCTCCTTGCGGCGACGCTCTCCCTGTCTCCCTGCCATGCCGCCGTACCGGCGGAAACGGTAGTCAAAGCCAAAGAACAGGCCAAGTCATCCAAAGCCGATTATGTCGTTCTCGCCGTCGGCGGAGAATGGGACAAATTCAGCACCCGCTTCAAAAAAAGCGTCTGGAGCCAGCCGGAGTCCATTGCCGGATTGGCTCCCGATACCCTGGTCACTGAGATCGTCCTCCCTCAAAACCCCTCAAAGGAAGAGGCGGAAGCCATGCAGACGCAAAACAAAGCTCTCAACAGCCACCCTCAATGTCTGCCGAGCGTCATGATTTTTGACCAGACGGGATTCTGCTACGCCGTTTTTGGCGGGGACACGCTCGCCAAAAGCCCGCCGGCGCTCTCCCGGCAAATGCAGGCCGCGCAAAAGCTCCGGGAAAAAAGGGACCAGATGATCGCGAAGGCGGAAACGCTCAACGGCGTGGCGAAGGCGACCCTCCTCGGCAAGGCCGGAGAAATCGAAGGACTCAATCGCCCCGACTCCCTGCTGAAAGCGATCAAGGACTGCGACCCGGAGGACGAGAGCGGCTACCAGAAGCGATTCACCTTCCAGCCCTGGCCGCTGCACCAGTATATCAAGGAAAATGCGGAGGAAGGACTCAAGGTCATGGACAAGATGCTCTCCGACCCGGCCTACACGACCGAGCAAAAGCAAATGATTCTCGCCGTCAGAGGCACCGTCCTGCGCAATAACAAGGGCAGCAAGGAGGACATCAGGGCCAACTTCAAAAAAATGAAGGATCTCGACCCCAAATCGATGCTCGGCAAGGCCGCCGCCAACGCCATGGAAATCTACGGTAAATAAGAGACCTACCAACGCTCCTCATGAATAAAGAACAACCACAACACATAGCCTGGGTGGACCTGCTCCGCATCGTCGCCTGCTTCCTCGTCGTTCTGGCGCACTGCTGCGACCCGTTTGTCGGAAAATTCGACGACAACCCCGTCGAATTCCTGTCCGGCACCTTCTGGGGCAGCTTCGTCCGGTGCAGCGTCCCGCTCTTCGTCATGATCTCGGGAG
>CAZNVW010000103.1:0-9372 GCA_964576595.1 uncultured Verrucomicrobiales bacterium | reverse complement strand
CTTGCCTGGGCCGGGGACGCTGGGAGCTGGTGTTCGGCTGGCTGTGCCGCACCAGGGAATATCACGGGCAAAGAGCGCCGCAGAATCTGGGAACGGTCCTGCTCAGTTATTCATTTTGACCGGAGTTTTGTCCCGCATGCGCTCCGCAGATAATAGGAAGAGCATTGACTGGGGCTGTCCGCTTCCATTATTTATTTTCGTTAGATATTTTGCTTTCCACGGTTTTTTCAGGGTACGAAGGTGTTTCCGTACGTCTTGACGGTCATGGGCGGCATTTAAAAATACGACACGATATGAAAATGATTTCAGTGCTTATGGCCGCGGCGTCGTGTTCCCAGAGGCTGGTGGATTTGACTGTCGCCTCTACAAAAAATATGGATATCAACAATACCAGAGGGTATGTGACTACCAACAATGTCCGCTCCTCCGGCTCCGATATGAGCCATGTCATTTTGTGGATACCTTGCGGCACTCCCGATATCAAGGAGGCCATGGACAAGGCGATTGAAAAAACGGTGACAAATGCATAGGGTTGTCCAATGCCAAGCTTACGAGCAAATGGTGGTACATTCCCCTCATTTACGGGCAAATCAAATATGAAGTGGAGGGAGATCCCATCTGCCTCAAATAATTTTGCAGGTCTTTTTTGATGATCCCGGCGTACGGAAGCCGCCAGGATCGTTTTTTTTCAAGACAGTATGGTCGCGACAATTTGGCGGAATCCGCCGTAATTGCGAAACTCGCACAGATAGATGCCCTGCCAGGTCCCGAGGTTGAGGCCTCCAGCCGTGATCGGGATGGTGAGGCCGGCTCCGGTCAGAGAGGATTTTGCGTGAGCGGGCATGTCGTCTCCTCCCTCCAGCGTGTGGGTGTACCAGGACTCGTTTTCTTTAACCAGTTTGTTGAAGATCGACTCCATGTCCGCGCGCACGTCGGGGTCGGCGTTTTCATTGAGGGTCAGGGCAGCGGAGGTGTGTTTCAGAAACAGGTGCAGCAGGCCGGTTTTGGGGAGAGGAGGCAGTTTCGAGATGATTTCGGCGGTAATCAGATGAAAGCCCCGGGGCTGGGGAGTCAGGGAGAATTCCGTTTGCTGAATCATGGTTGTTTGACTGGTTGTTTCCGGCAGTGACAATCCGTCAGGTGGTCGTTAATGAATCCCGCCGCTTGCAGGTGCGCGTAGCAAATGGTTGTGCCGAAGAATTTGAAGCCTCTTTTTTTCATATCCTTGCTCATTGCGTCGGATTCCGGGGAGGAGGCCGGGAGTTCCTTCAGCGACCGGGCGTGATTGATGAGGGGCTTTTGCTCCGGAAAGAACGAGAGGGTGTAGTTGTAAAAGCTTCCGAACTCGTTTTGCAGGGCGATGAAAAGTTTTGCGTTGGAGATGGTAGCGCGGATTTTCAGCCGATTGCGTACAATACCGTCAAACTGCATCAGGCGTTCGACATCTTCGTCGTTCATTTGCGCTACTTTTTGAGCGTCGAAGTTGTGAAAGGCCTTTCGATAGCCTTCCCGTTTTTTGAGGATGGTGATCCAGCTCAATCCGGCCTGGGCGCTCTCCAGCACAAGAAACTCGAAAAGTTTCTGGTCGTCCGTCACCAGTCTCCCCCATTCCTGATCGTGGTATTTCACATAGAGTTCATCCGTTCCGCACCATCCGCATCGTCCGTTGATAATGTCCTGCATCATTTTTTTGTTATCCTTCTTTTGTCGTGAGTGGCCGTATCGTCAAGAGTTGCCTGCCCGGCGTCATACATGGGTTTCCGGTTCTTGTTGAGACTCGTCTCCCTCTCACAAAGATTAGTTCGTCGTTTTCCAGCGTTTCAGGTTTGGGAAGAATTCCTTCATTTTTGCCGTCGCCTCTTCTTTGGAGTATGGGGTGCGGCATGTGCTGTTGAACTCGTCAAGATACTGAATGCAATGCTCAATCATGCCCTCCATGGTGCAGTCCTGAACAAACGCGCCTCCCTTGTAGCAATAGCAGCAATATTCCTGATTTGCGGAACCGTCTGCGTTTGTGCCGAATAGATCGGACGTTTGTACAGGCATGCCGCAGCTCTGGCAGTAGAGATTGAGATATTTCCCCTCTTTGACAAAGGTGTTATCTATCCAATAAGTGGCCGATTTTGGCGTGAATTTCAGCACGCAATACTCGGGATCTTCCACGCCGCCGGGGAAGTGCTCGAGCATCCAGTCGCTCCAGAGGGCTCGCTTTACGGTTTCGTCCGCGACCAGTTCCATTTCGCCTGTGTAAACGATGCTGTCGCCGCCTTTTACAATGGAGACGCCCGCTTTGGGATTGGCTTTGAAATGGGAGGTTTTCGCCGAACTTGTTCCGGTGGAAACATAGATCGCCCCCTCTTCGTTCTTGAGTTTCACCATTGCCACCGGGCGGGGATAGCCGTTCTCGTCGATGGAGGCGACTGTGATCACTTGAGCCGTCGCGACCATCTGGGCGACCTTTTCTTCAATATTCATCATATTATCGGTGTTTTTGCTGACCTGGAGGTCTGTTTCTCTTTTAATATTCAGTCGATCCCGGGCGCTTCCCAGATGCCTGTTTTATGCATTCGGTAGCTTCTCTCTATCTTTTCCGGGGTGTCCGCTTCCAATGCGTAGAGTATTTGGCGGCAGAATTCCAGTGCGGAAAGCCCGTTGGCCGTGACAATGTTGCCCTCTCTGACGGCCGGCTCGTTTATATAGCGGTCTTCCCCCTTATAGGGGGCTCCCGCGTATCTTTTAATGTACTCCAGTCCGTTGCTGGTGTGGTTCACGTCGTTCAGAAAGCCGTGCATTCCGAGGAAGACCGAGGCATTGCAGATGCCCGCCACCAGTTTTTTGTCCGCCATGGCATTTTTAACCAAAGGGACAATGGCCTCCGCCTGAGGCGTCAGCCAGCTCATGCCGCCGATCAGTACAATGCCGGCATAATCGTCGGGTATTTCATCAAGCCCATAGTCGGGCAGTACTTTGAACCCGCCGCATGACATGACCGGATCCTTGGTGACGGAAACGGTTTTTACTACATAGTTGCGTTCGCTTCCGGGCTCGACTCCGTAATTTAAACCCGGGGCGATATAGGCGCCCTCCCAGTCGGCAAAGTCATCGAGCAGTACAAACAGAATTTCTTTTTTCATATACAGGAGTCAATTGCTGATAATCCGTTCTTATTTTCCGATACAGAAGGTGGAGAATATTTTTCCCAGGACGTCTTCGGTATCGACTTTGCCGGTGATTTCTCCGAGATGGGTCAGGGCTTCCCGGAGGTCGAGCGCGATGAATTCGGGGCTTTCTCCCGCCGAGAGAGAGGCGGCGGCCTGTTCCACGGCGTTGAGGGCCTGTTTGAGCAGGTGCTGGTGGCGGGCGTTGACCGAGACGAGAGAGGCCCGGCTGTCGAGCCAGTTGTCGGCTCCCAGGCAGTGGGCGATGGCTGCCGTGAGTTCTTTGAGGCCGTCTCCGGTCAGGCAGGAGAGGCGTACTCCTTCGGCGGTTTCCCAGTCGGGGTGTATTCCCCGGTCGCATTTGTTCAGGAGCAGGAGCTTGTGCGGCGCGTCGGCGGGGGCGGGGAGCCGGGACGGGCGAGGGAGGGAGGCGTCCGCCACTTCCAGCAGGAGGTCGGCTCCTTCCATGGCCCGGGTTGTGCGGCGTATGCCTTCCCGTTCGATATGGTCGTCCGAGTGGCGCAGTCCGGCGGTATCGATCAGACGCAGGGTGAAGCCCCCGATGACGACGGATTCTTCGAGTGTGTCGCGCGTGGTGCCGGGGGTGTCCGATACGATGGCGCGTTCGTACCCCAGCAGGAGGTTGAGCAGGCTTGATTTGCCGACGTTTGGCGGTCCGGCGAGTACGGTGCGTATGCCTTCTCTCAGGAGACGGCCCTGGTCTGCCGTGTCGAGCAGGGCCCGGAGGGCGCCCGACAGGGAGGACAGGCGGTCGAGAAGCGCCCGCATGGTGTCCGGGGCGATGTCTTCGTCCGGGAAGTCGATGTAGGCTTCAATGTGCGCCAGGACGGCCAGGAGGAGGTCGGTTTGTTCCTTGATGCGGTGGCCGAGCGCGCCGTCGAGTTGTTCCCGGGCGGCTTTCAGGGCCAGGTCGGTGCGGGCGGCGAGTACATCCATGACCGCCTCGGCCTGGGTGAGGTCGAGGCGTCCGTTGAGGAAGGCTCTTTGGGTGAATTCACCGGGAGCCGCCGGGACGGCTCCGCTGGAGATCAGGCGTTCGAGTATTTTTCCCGTGATCAGGGGGCTGCCGTGGCAGGTGATTTCCAGAGAGTCTTCTCCGGTGTAACTGGCGGGGCCGGGGAAGAAGGTAGCGAGGACGTCGTCCAGTTCTTCCCCGTTTTCTCTCAGGATGTGGCCAAAGCAGACCCGGCGGGGCGGCATGCCGGTCACGGGGCGGCCTCTCCAGCAGCGGGAGAGGATGTCGCGGGAGTCCGGCCCGCTCAGCCTCAGCAGGGAGATGGCTCCCTGGCCCTGGGGTGTCGAGACGGCGGCGATGGTGGAGAGCGCGTCCATGGTTTGCAGGTCAGTCCTCCCTGTGGAGGGTTTCAAAGAATCCTCCGCCCAGCAGCCGCCCGCCCTCGTAGAAGGCGCAGACCTGGCCGACGGCCAGAGCGCGCTGGGGATGGGTGAAGCGAAGGTGTACCCGGCCGTTTTCGAGAGGGGTGGCAATGGCCGGCTCGGAGAGGGCGCGATAGCGTGGCTGGGCTTCTACTCTGCCTTCACAGAGGAAGGCGGGGTCTATCCGGCTCAGCGAGCCGACGACGGCCTCAGTGGTGTAGAGGCCGGGGGTGTTTTCGCTTTCATAGCCGACGATGAGTCGGTTCTTTTTGAGATCCTTGCCGACGACGACATAGGCCACGCCTTCCCGGGGGGAGGCGACGCCGTGTCCCTTGCGCTGCCCGATGGTGAAGAGATGCAGCCCCTTGTGCTCTCCCATGATTTTGCCGTTTGTATCGACGATTTCTCCGGGATGGTCCGGGACGTAATGGCGGAGAAACTCGCTCATTTTTACTTGTCCGATGAAGCAGATGCCCTGGCTGTCTTTTTTCTCCGCCGTGGGGAGGCCGAATCGCCGGGCCTGGGCGCGGACTTCCGGCTTCATGATTTCTCCGACGGGGAAGAGGCCATGTTTTGCCTGGAACTGGTTGATGAGAGCGAGGAAGTAGGTCTGATCCTTGTTCGGGTCGGCCCCGCGCAGGATGTCGGCCGTGCCATCGGCCCGTACTCGTTTGCGGACGTAGTGTCCGGTCGCGACGGCCTCGAAGCCTTGCTCAAGGGCGTAGTCCAGGAAGACGCCGAATTTCATTTCCCGGTTGCACAGGACATCCGGGTTGGGGGTGCAGCCGGAGCGGTAGCCTTCAAGGAGATAGTTGACGATACGCGTCCTGTAGGCCTCGACGAGATCGACGACGCGAAACTCGATTCCCAGTTTTTGGGAGACGGCGAGGGCGTCGTCGATATCCTGCTCCCAGGGGCACTGGCCCGGGACGCCGTCGGCGTTTACCCAGTTTTTCATGTACGCGCCGACGACTTCGTGGCCCTGTTCGAGGAGCCGGGCGGCCGCGACGCTGCTGTCCACTCCTCCCGAGAGGCCTACGAGAATGCGGGACACGTTTTTAGTTGCGGGTTTCAGTGATTACCCAGGACGGGCTGACGACTTTGTCCACCAGAGCCATCTGGATGTCTCCCTGGGGCTTCAGCAGTTTGAGGGTCAGGACGCAGTCGGTCGCCTGGCCGTTGGCTATTTTCTGGGCAAAATCGAGCTGGTCGGCGTCTTTCAGATTCAGATAGGCAAAGATGGTATTGGCGGAGTTGGCGTGTTTCAGCTTGATGCACAAGTATTTGCTCCGGTCATTCACGGTTTCGGGGTAGAAGTTGTCCACTTGCGCCAGTACGCGGAAGTCAACCGGGGCGGAGTCGTTTTTGGTCATCCACTCGTCCCATCCGGTCACCGAGTATTTCACTTCGGAAGGCCAGTCGATTTTGGGCGTTTTTTCATCGACGAGTTTCATGAAGACCGTGCTTTGGCGTCCGTCCGTCAGGACGACATTTGTCTTCCAGTAGGTGTTGCCGTTCAAGGCGACGGCTTCGGGCGTCGTCATCTGGGTCAGGCTGCCCGGGATGAGGCCTTCGCGGAAATAGTAGTCGCGCATTAACGGTTCCGTTTTTTCCGGGTCGAGTACAAACGCGAGTTTTTCCTTCGGAGATTTTGCCGAGTAATAGTTTTTGACGGCCATTGCCATGCGGCCGAGGTTGGAGTCGGCGTCAACGGTCTGGGGTTGGGGTTTTGGGGCGGCTTCTTCCTTTTTTTTGTCGCCCGTATCTTTTTTCTGGGCGGTTTTGGATTTGCCGGAGTCTTTGTCCCTGGGGGCCGCGTTCAAGCCGACCATAAGGCTGCAACAGAGAGGAAGGAGAAGGATGGGGGAGATTTTCATGGATATGACAGGGATTGGGTGAAAGAAAGCGGTTCAAAAGACCGTTGCTTTATACTAACCGAGAGAGAAGCGATACTGCAAAGGAAAAAAGTGTCAAATCCTCCGAACAGGGGAGCGGCTCCAGCCAGGATTCCCGGCGGAGCCAGGTGCGCTGTCTTTTGGCGTACTGGCGGGTGCGCAGAGTGAGCAGGTCTTCGCACTCCTGGAGGGTAAATTTGCCGTCGAGATGGTCTCTGATCAGGGACAGGCCAAGCGTTTTCCGGGAGGTCGGGGAGAGGCTCGAGAGGTCGCCGAGGGCTTCGATTTCCTCCAGTACGCCGTGCATCAGCAGGAAGCGGGAGCGTTCCCGTATGCGGCGGTCGAGTACGGGAGTATCCCAGTGCAGGGCAAAGCCTGGGCCCCGGGGGGGCTTGTTCCAGTTGTTTTGCCAATGGGAGAGCGGTTTGCCCCCGAGCTGGACGATTTCCAGGTTGCGGGTGACGTAGCGGCGGTTGGTGAGGTTGGTGGCGGCGGCTCCTTCGGGGTCAAGGGAGCGGAGCCGCTCTACGAGTTCTTCCAGGGAGAGGCGGTCAAGTTGCGCGCGAAGCTCGGGGGTGGAGGGCGGCGCTTCCGAAAGGCCGTGGCTGAGGAATTTCAAATAGAGTCCCGAGCCGCCCACGACCAGAGCCGTTTTACCCCGGCTTTGGATGTCGGCGATGGCGGCGGAGGCCTTTTCGTAGTGCAGGGTGGCGTCCCAGGGTTCCGTCACGTCGAGAAAGCCGACGAGGTGATGGGGGACGGCATCCCGCTCTTCCTGCGTCGGCGCGGCCGTCAGCAGGGGGATTTGTTTATAGACCTGGTAGGCGTCCGCGTTGACGATTTCCGCTCCGCACTGCCGCGCGACTTCGACGGCAACGGCCGTTTTGCCGGAAGCCGTGGTACCTGTCAGGAAGATCAGGGGAGGGAATGAAGACATTGTTGAGGAGACAATAACTCAAATTCTTCCCTTTACTCAAGACTTGAGTAAAAAAGAAATGAGTTGAAGGCCGGGGAGGGAGGGCTGTGTCCGGGGAGGTTCAGGCAAGGAAGCGCCTGACGGCAATCCGGTGTCGGGCCGTCCATTCTTCCAGCGGTGTTTCCCGCATCATGTGGACGAGCAGCGCCCCGGCTACCCGCGCGTCATCAAGGGCGTCGTGATGGTTCAGCGGGTGCCTGATGAAGTCCGCCATGGTGTTCAGTTTGTGGTTGGGCAGGCCGGGGTAGAGTCTGCGGCTGGCCTGTAGTGTGCAGAGATAGGGGAAGTCTCCGCTCATGAGGCCGTAGAGATTGACGGCGGAGCGCAGCTGGGGGATGTCGAAGGCGGCGTTGTGGCAGACGACGAGATCCGAGTCTGACAAGAGGCTGTACAGGCGCTCCCAGATGTCGGGCAGTTCGGGGGAATGGGACAGGTCGGAGAGCTCTATGCCGTGGATGGCCGTAAAGCCCGGCGGAATGAAGCGCAAGGTGGAGTGCGGCTTGATCAGGGAGGAAAAATGCCCGGACTCAAGGCCGTTTTCATATGTCACGATGCCGACGGCGCAAATGCTGCCGCTTTTCCAGTTGGCGGTTTCGAAGTCGAGGGCGGCGATTTTCATGCAGGGGGGTACTGTACTCTCTCCCGGGAGGATTTGCGATAAAAGAAGAGCGGTTTTGTCCTGCCGCTATTTTGCATCGACCGGCAGCTGGTAGCGGTAAAAAACGGCCAGGCAGAGGATTGCGAGCGAGTTACGGTAGATGCGCCCGTTTTCATTGTCGGCGGTAATCAGGTTGCCCGGGACGTTTTTGTTGGCCGGGGGCGGCCATGAGCCGTCCTCCCGCTGGTTGCGGAGGAGGGCGGTACCCAGTTCCCGGCCATACGACCGCCAGGCGGGGCCGCCCCGGTTGATCATGGCCTGGGCGCAGTAGTAGTTCATGTACAGGTCCCACTGTGCGGAGGAGTAGTCCAGATTTTTCCGGTTTGCTTCTATCCATTTGAGGCCGAGGAGAGCCTCGTCGCTTGAGCCCGCTCCGATGAGCTGGAGGCCCAGTACGCCGACTCCCGTCATGCTGGGGCGGTAGTCCTGCCCCGTATAGGCGAATTGTCCCGTGGCGGGGTTGCTCATGTTTTTGAAAAAGGGCAGGGCCTTGAGCAGGGATTCCCGGACTCCGGCGACCGGGAGTCCCGTTCTGTCCATGGCTTTGACCGCCTGCAGGTTCCATCCGCTCAGGGAGAGATCCATGTACGTTTCGCGGCCCGGGGCTTCGCGGTACCAGTAGTACCAGCTTCCGCCGTAGCCCTGGTGGGCGGTGATGAATTCCCCCGCTTTCTGGGCGGCCTGGGCAAGACCGGGGAGGGTGATGTGAAGGGCTGTGCACAGGGTTTGCGCCTCCGCGAGGGCGTAGGCGGCTATGGCGTGCTCATAGGGGAGGGTTTTGTCGCCCGGCGTCTCGCTGAGGACGCCGTTGTTGCGTCCTCCCAGGTTGATCAGGAAGACCAGTCCTTTTTGACAGGTTTCTCCGAATTCTTCGGAGTAGGGGGTTTCGCACCGGGCCAGGTAGGCGAGCAGGGCCAGTCCCGTCATGGCTCCCTTCCGGGAGGCGCCCCATGAGCCGTCGCTGTTTTGCCGGGCCGCGAGCCAGCGGAGGCCTTTCAGGACACCCTCGTCGCATTGGGGGATGCCGCCCGTTTCCTTGAGTCGCTTCAGGCGGTTCTCCTGCGTGCATCTGCCGCCGAGTTCTCCGCCGCCCTGAGAGCCGCCTCTCCCTGCCCCGGCGGGGAGGGAAAGCCCCGTCGTCAGGTCGGCGAGTTCCAAGGAGTCCGACGGGAGGAAGCTGATGGGGGCGGCGATAGACGAGGCGATGATGCCGGCTTCGGGCGGGGGGATGTAGGTCGGCTCCGAGAAGTCCGACTTGGGGGCGTAGTCAAAGGAGGTGTTCAGGCT
>CAZNVW010000102.1:0-9423 GCA_964576595.1 uncultured Verrucomicrobiales bacterium | reverse complement strand
GCCAGGACGCGCTGGAAGAGGCGGCTCATGCCCTGTCGTCCCTGCCGGGCGATATTTTGAGAGACAGGAGGGAACGGCTGCAAAATTTCCTTTGGAAACACGCGTCCCGCACTGAGGCATTCGAACCTGCCGTGTGGGAAATGGTTTGCCGGGAAACCGACAGGCTCCGGGAACAGTTTGCCGAAGCGGGCGGGGAGGCGGCGCTCTCTTCTCCTGTTCAGGAATATTGAGCCTCTGTCCTGATTTTTGCTTCCGGGCGGAAGGGATTGCCTTTCAGTTTTTTAGCGGCTTCGCTTCTTCAGGGGCAGGGAAGGGGGGAGCGGAAAAAATCAATTTTTTAACGGAAAGTATTGATGTTTATTCTTATTGTGTCAAAACTCTCCGCCACTGTTTCCCTTCAAGTATGAAAATCATTAGCGGATCCGCCCACAGAGATATTGCCTCGAAGATTGTGAATCACCTCGGCACCGAGTTGACCGATGTGACTGTAACAGCCTTCCCTGATGGAGAAAGCTTCGTCAAGATTAACGAAAATATTCGCGGACAGGATGTCTTCATCATTCAGCCGACCTGTCCTCCGACGAACCATAACTTCATGGAACTCTGCATTATGGTGGATGCCGCCCGCCGCGCCAGCGCCGGCCGCATTACGGCGGTCATGCCGTTCTTCGGCTACGCCCGCCAGGACCGCAAGGATCAGCCCCGCGTCCCCATCACGGCCAAGCTGGTCGCCAACCTGCTGACGGCGGCCGGGGTCAGCCGCGTGCTGACGATGGACCTGCACGCCGCCCAGATTCAGGGCTTTTTCGACATTCCGGTCGATCACCTTTACGCCGCGCCCGTGCTGATCAAGCAGCTCAGGGAAAATCACCTCGGAGACGAGGGCAACTTTACGGTCGTGTCTCCCGACGTAGGCGGCGTCAAGATGGCCCGCGCCTATGCGGAGTCTCTGGGGGCCGAGCTGGCTATCGTCGCCAAGCACCGCGTGAGCGCGACTCATGTGGAAGCGATGAATGTCATCGGCGATGTCAAAGGCCGTGACGTGATGCTCGTGGACGATATGACGGAAACCGCCGGAACGCTTTGCGCCGCCGCTGAAATACTGAAGAAAAACGGCGCCCGCCGTATTTTCGCCGGAGTTTCCCACGGTGTGCTGGGAGAAATGGCTCGCGAACGTCTCAAAAACTCCGTGATCGAAACCGTTCTTACAACAGACTCAGTTCCGATGGCTTACGGGGAAAAAGTGGAAACTGTTTCCGTAGGCGGTCTGATGGCTGAGGCGATTAAACGCATCCACGACGGCGAATCTGTAACTTCTCTATTTGACATTTAATCAAAATAAGAGTAGCAACTCTGCGCCGGCATGGTTTTTCCAAGAAAGGCGAAGCACAAACGTGCTGCCATGAGGCTTCCGGTGTCAGGAAAAATCCTACAAACTTAATCTATACTCGTTCCCACTATGGCTACGTCTCACACTCTCAAGGCTGAAAAAAGAACTTGCACCCGCAAGCTCAATCCTCTGCGCGCCGAAGGTCTCGTTCCCGCCGTTATGTACGGTGCCGGTTCCGAAAGCATCAATCTGCAGGTAAACGCCCGTGAATTCGCGGCGCTCCTTTCCGGCAGCGTTTCCGAACACATCCTGATCAATCTGGAAATCGCCGGCGAATCCGCCAAGCTTGCTCTCCTGAAAGACATCCAGCACAACGCGATCAGCGGACAGATTCTGCATGCCGACTTCCTCCAGGTTGACGAAAATACGGAAATCCAGTCCACAGTGCCCGTTATCCTGGTCGGCGAAGCCGCCGGGCTGAAAGAAGGCGGCATTCTGGAGCAGCACATTCACGACATCGAAGTGAAGTGCCTGTCCAAGGATCTGCCGGAAACCATCGAAGTCAACATTTCCGGTCTTGGTCTGGAACAGACTCTGACAATCGCCGGACTGGGACTTCCCGCTTCCATCAAGCCGGTTCTCGCCGATGACGTGATCGTGGCGATCATTTCCGCTACGGCCGCCGCCCAATCTGAAGGCGACGCCGCCCAGGCGGAATAAGAATCATTCATTTTTCTTTCCCAAGGCTCCGGAATCCATTTTCCGGAGCCTTTTTTTTGCAGGTTCCATTCATGTCTCGACTGTTGCGGAACGTTTCCTTACTAAAGGAGCATGCTTTGTATGTCTTTTCCCGGTTTTCATGAGTGGATTCTTTTACTGCTCCTTCTTTTTTGTGTGTCGGCTCCTTTTATCGTCGCGTGTACCAGAAACCATGCTCATAAATGGGTGATCCTCCTGTTGTCATTCTGTTTGAGCTGGACGATTGTGGGATGGGTTGCGGTAATGTTTTGGGCTATTGTCGGAGAGACGAGAACCAGGCCCGCGGAATAGGAAGGGCGCCGGGACGGCAAGTCTCAAACTTGCCTTGTCTGTCGATTATTTCTTGAAGTGACCCTGTTTTGAGGTACAGTAATAGAATCACACTCACTTGATATGAAATTTTCTTCATTTATTCTAGCCGTAGCGTGTTCCGTCCCTTTTCTTGCTTTTTCCGCCGACGAGGTCAAGGAGCTTGAGCTTAACGATGGTACCATTCACAAGAACTGCACCCTGATAGAGGAAACCGATACATATTATATTATGGCGGTTCCCCAGAAAGAAGGGAAGTCCATCAAGGATGAGAAGAAGATCATGAAGTCCGAGGTAAAACGGCTGGTCAAGCCGTCGGCGGAAGAAATCGACTTCAAGAAGCTCCAGCGTGTTTTCCTTGACGAGAGTGCGGTTAACGAGAAGAGCGCGGAGGAGTTCAATACGGCTGTAGATAAATTTTTGAAGAAGTATCCGAATTCGGAGAACAAGGCGAAAATCGAAGCGGAAAAGGCCCGCAACAAGGACATTCTGGATCACTTGAAGGCCGGAGATATCAAGGTGGACGGCAAATGGGTAAACAAGGACGTCCAAGCGAGAATTCTTTATGGGCTCCAGGCCAAGAAGCTGCTGACTTTGATGAAGTCGCGCGCCGCTGCCCGCGACTACCGCAATGCCCTGAACTGTCAGGAAAAGCTCAAAAAGGAATTCCCCGCTTCGGAATCCACAGTCAAGGCCCTGGAGCTGGCACCCGGCCTCATTCAGCTGTATGTGAAGCAGCTGGAGCCTCTCCGCGACAATGCCAAATATCAGGATGACGAGAAGAAGAAGGAGCTCGCGGCTCTGCGGAAGAAGAACCCGGAGGCCGGCAACAAGGCACAGACCGAGTACTTGCAGCAGCAGCGTGAGAAGATGAGTGCTCTGTCTTCGAAGAACCACGAGGAAAGACGCGCCGGCTATCTGTGGACCAGCTATGACGAGACGGATCTGGCCAGCATCGAACGGGCCATGTCGTATGCCGAAACGGCTCTCCAGCAAATAAAGGTAGAGGCGAAAGACAAAAAATCGAACGACTCCACACTCAAGAGCGCAGAGCAGGAAATCGCCGACTTCTGGGCGGCTATCGACGCGGGCAAGCTGCAGGATGCCAAGCAAAAGATGTCAAATGTGCGCCAGAGCCGGGTGGCGGAGAGCTACCGCGAACCGATGGAGGCTTCGCTGAAGGCTCTTCAGGAAAAGGTGACGGCAGAAGAGCAGGCCGTGCGTGAGGCGAGAGAAAAAGCCCGCCGTGAAGCCGCGGAAAAGCTGGCCGCAGAGCGCAAGGCCGCTCGCGAAAAGGCGGAAAAGCTGAGAGAAGAAAACCGGAAAAAGGCTCGTGAAGCCCAGGAGCAGAGAAAGAAGGGGAAACCCGGCTCTGCCGCTCCCGGTGAAAAGCCGGCGGCTCCCGCCTCCTCTCCGGGACAGGATTTGAGCGATTGGAAGTAAGTCTTAAAATGCGATTAGGATTGTAGAATATTTCCAGATTCATTAAAGTCGTCTCCGGTTTGACGCAGGGCGCTTGTCCAAAGCCTCTGGTCGAACCGGAGTTTTTTTATTTTATGTCCAGATCAGCAACCATCAAGCGTGTTACGGGAGAGACGGATATCAATCTGTCCGTAGAGATCGACGGAACAGGATGCTCTGCCATTTCCACAGGGCACTCCTTTTTCAATCACATGCTCGAGCTGTTCGCCAGGCACTCCCTGATGGATGTGACTCTGGCGGTCAAGGGCGATCTGGATGTAGACGCCCACCACACGGTGGAGGATACGGCCATTGTTCTTGGCGACGCCTTGAGGCAGGCTCTGGGGAGCAAAAAGGGCATTGTCCGGTACGCTCATGTCTATCTGCCGATGGACGAGACCCTTTGCCGGGTCGTCGTCGATTTGAGCAACCGCCCCTATCTGGAATTCCGTATGCCCGAGGGCACCAGAGACGCCCCCAACTTCCCGCTGACTCTCGTGGAAGAGTTTTGCCGGGCTCTGGCGAACAATCTGCGCTGCAATCTCCACATCGAACTCTTGTACGGGAGGGACGGGCACCATGTGGCCGAGTCCATCTTCAAGGGAATGGCACGGGCTTTGAGAACGGCCATGGAAATTGACCCCCGTGCCGCCGATCTCATCCCCTCTACGAAAGGCTCTCTTTGATGAACGAGTTGCGCCTGGGTATCATCGACTATGGAGCAGGCAATCTCCGGAGTGTCTGCAATACGTTTGCCTCTCTCGGGGTAGAGCCCGTGCTGGTCTCCTGTCCCGAGGATTTGTCCGGGTTGACCCATCTCGTCCTCCCGGGCGTCGGTTCCTTCGGCGACTGCGCTGAAAAATTGCGCCAGCAGGGACTGGACGCCCCCATACGGGACTGGATTGCCGGTGACAGGCCCTTTCTGGGGATATGCGTCGGCTATCAGGTTCTGTTCGAGCAGAGCGAGGAGACGCCCGGCATACCGGGACTGGGCATTTTCAAGGGCAGCGTCGTCAAATTCGATGGAAACGCCCTGAATCTCAAAGTGCCGCACATGGGCTGGAACTCCCTGCACAGGACGGCTCCTTCCGATCCCGTTTGGGAGGGAATAGGGGAGGAGCCCTATTTTTACTTCGTCCATTCCTATTACCCTGAGGTGGAGGACGCCTCTCTGGTCGCCGCCACCTGCCGTTACGGGGTGGAGTTCGCCGCGGCCATTCGCCGCCGACGCCTGATGGCGACTCAGTTTCACCCGGAAAAAAGCCAGAAATCAGGAGCCTTGCTGCTCTCCCATTTCCTCAAAATCAATACAGACTAACCCTTTCTTCGATCAACGTCCCACTTTTTTGTCCCTTCTTTTTCCTATCCATGTTTAAAAAACTCCAGTTACTCCTTCTCATTCTGTTCGTTGCCGCCGGAAGTATTCACTCCACCCAGGCGTCTTCCCTGGTCGTACAGCCGAAATATGAGGAATCGGTATCGGGCAAGCCCGGCGGACAGTATAGCGCGTTCCCGGTGCCGCTCCCCGTGCTGAAGCAGGAAGAGGCGGCGCAAAACATAGAGGGCGTATGGGACAAGATTGTTTTCCGCGCCAAAAAAGACCCTTTCAATGTCGCGGCGACGGTGATTTTCATTCTGGCCGTTATTCACACATTCCTGACCAGTTATTTTGTCCGCATCTCCCATTATTTCGCCGAGAAGCATGAGAAAAAAATGGCAAAAAAGGGGATTCTGATCGAGCACCCCAGCGGGCATTATCCCGTTTCCTTTTTGTCCTCCGTCTTCCACTTTCTGGGAGAAGTGGAAGCGGTCTTCGGTATTTGGGTCATTCCGCTTCTTCTGGCCGCCATCAAGTTCCACTCCTTCCACGATTTCCAGCTCTATCTTGATCACGACTGCTCCTTTGTTGAGCCGATGTTCGTCACCGTCATCATGATCGTGGCATCGTCCCGCCCCCTTTTCCGCTTCGCGGAGGGGATCATGAGCAGCGCCGCGCGAGTCGGCCGTTCCACTCCGGGAGCCTGGTGGCTCTCCGTCATGTGCATAGCTCCCCTGCTGGGGTCGATTGTGACGGAGCCGGCCGCCATGACGATCGGCGCGATGATTCTAGCCAAGCGGTTTTACGCGCTCAAGCCCAGCTCCATGCTGGCGTACGCGTCACTCGGTCTGCTTTTTGTCAATATCTCCATCGGCGGCACGATGACCCATTTCGCCGCGCCTCCCGTCGTCATGGTGGCGGAAAAATGGAACTGGGGTCTGGTGTACATGATTACGCACTTTGGCTGGAAGGCCGCCGCGGCCATCCTGGTATCCTCGGCGCTTTACTTCGTCTTTTTCCGCAAGGAATTCAAGAGGCTGAATATTCAGGAGGCGGAGGTCTCCCACGCGGCCCTGCCTCCCGGCTGGGAAGGCCGCAAGGACAAGGTGCCCGTATGGGTGACCGTCATTCACCTGTTGTTCCTGGCGTGGACGGTGATCTTTGCTCACGTTCCCGTCATGTTCATCGGCGGCTTCGTGTTCTTCCTCGGCTTCATCATTGCCACGCCGCACCATCAGAACAGCGTACTGCTCCGCATCCCCATCATGGTGGGCTTCTTCCTCGCCGGTCTGGTCATTCTGGGCGGTATGCAGGCCTGGTGGCTTGAGCCCGTCCTGACCAGTATGGACAACTCCAATCTGGTCATGCTGGGAGCTACGGTGCTGACCGCGTTCAACGACAACGCCGCCGTCACGTATCTCGCCTCTACTGTCGGCGACTTGTCCGAAGCCATGAAATACGCCATTGTCGCGGGCGCCGTTACCGGGGGCGGTCTGACCGTCATCGCGAACGCGCCCAACCCGGCGGGACAGGCCATTCTGGGGAAATATTTCCTCGGCATCAATCCGCTGAAGCTCTTCCTGGCGGCTCTCGTGCCTACCGCGATTGTGTATCTCTGCTTTACCTTCCTTGTTACCCTGTAAAATCCCATGTTTACCGGAATTGTTGAATGTACTGTCGAGGTAGAGGAAATCCTCCCCGTCGAGGGAGGCGCGCGCCTGACTTTTTCCACTCCTTTTGAGGGCGTCTCCCTAGGGGATTCCATCGCCGTGAACGGCTGCTGTCTGACGGTCTCCGAGCGGGAGGGGAATCGATTTTCTTTCGACATTCTGGCCCAGACGCTGCGCGTCACTAGTCTGGGGGATCTGCGGCCCGGCTCCCGCGTCAATCTGGAACGCGCCATGTCTCTGGGCGACCGACTGGGCGGCCATATTGTACAGGGGCACGTCGATGACCGGGGCGTCATTGCCGCTCTGGAGCCGGTCGGGCAGGATCACCGGCTCGAAGTGGAGATACCGGAACGGCTGCTCCGCTACTGTATAGACAAGGGTTCTTTGACCATAGACGGCATTTCCCTGACGATTGCCCGGCTGGGGGAAAAAACGGCGGAGTTCTGGATTACTCCGCATACTTTCGCCGAGACTCATCTCTCCGCCGCCCGCATCGGCCAGAAAGTCAATCTGGAGGTCGATGTCGTGGCGAAATATGTCGAGCGACTTCTGGCGTACAGAAGCGACGCCTGAGTTTGCAGGTTCTGACCGCCTTATAAAAAAGACCGTTCCCGGAAAGGAACGGTCTTTTGAAATGGATGTTTGTTGTCTTTATTCGGCGAACTCAACCGTCAGGTTCAATTCTACCGCTACATTCAGGGGCAGGGCGGGAGCTCCCAGAGCGGTGCGGCTGTGCCTGCCTTTTTCTCCGAAGATATCCAGCAGCAGATTGGAGGCTCCGTTCATGACGACCGGATGGTCGTAGAAGTCCGCGCCGGAGTTGACAAAGCCGTTGAGCGCGACGATGCGCGTCACTTTGTCCAGACTGCCGATTTCACTTTCGATGACGGCAAGGCGGTTGAGTACGCACAGGCGGGCGGCTTCCTGGCCTTCTTCGACGGTCAGGTCCTGACCGACTTTGCCGACGATTTTCCGGTCTCCGGCTACGGAGATGCCGCCGGAGAGGAACAGCAGATTGCCGCTGCGGACGCACTGTACATAGGAACCCACGGGAGCGGGTACTTCCGGGAGCGTATAGCCCAGGGACTGTATTTTTTCGCGAATAGTCATAGAAACGGTGGGTTAATAGGTAACGGGGGCGGGCTCCCAGGAGACTTCGGGAGCGTTTTCCCAGATTTTTTCGAGACCGTAGAATTCTCGGGTCTCCGCGCTCATGACATGCATCATGACGTCTATATAGTCGAGTACGCCCCACAGGCTTTGCGCGTTGGCGTCCTTGTATTTCAGTTTCGCGTCGGAGTGTTCATGGACGTATTGTTCAACGTCGCGGAGGACGGCGCGAAGGTGGGGAACGGAGGTCGCCGTGCAGATCACGCAGAAGTCGGTGAGCGAGGAGAGTCCCCGCACGTCGAGGACGCGGATGTCTTCGGCTTTGGTTTCATACGCGCCCTGGGCGCAGATAAGGGCAAGGTCTTTGGCTGTAAGCATTGGATAAGGAGGTAAAAATAGGGTGATAGAGGCGGAACGGCATCGCCGTTCCGGTGAAGAATGAATGCGGGAATTACGGTTCTTCGTCGGGAAGGGGCGGAGCTACGTCTTCTCCTCCGTCCTCATCCGAGGGCAGGGGCGGGGGCAGTTCTCCGTCCGGTTTGTGGGTCAGGACGCCCTGTTCCAGCAGTTCGCGAACCTGGGCGCCGTCGAGGGTTTCGAATTCAAGCAGGGCGTTGGCCAGGAGATCCAGCTTGTCCCTGTTTTCCATCAGGATGTTTTTGGAGGTGTTGTACCCGTCGTCGATGATGCGGCGCACTTCGCGGTCGATCATTTGAGCCGTGGCTTCGGAGTAGTTGCGGGAATGGGCTATATCGCGGGCGAGGAAGACTTCGCCTTCCTGCTGGGCGTAATCGACCAGACCGAGTTCCTTGCTCATGCCGTATTCGCAGACCATGCTCCGCGCGATTTCCGTCGCCATGCGGATGTCTCCGCTGGCTCCGGATGTGACGTTGTCTCCAAAGACGATTTCTTCGGCGCAGCGGCCGCCCATGGCGACGACGATCTGGTCGAGGAACTCGGCATAGCGTCCGGTGAATTTGTCTTCGGCGGGCAGCCACATGGTGGAGCCGAGGCTGGGGCCGCGGGGGATGATGGTGACTTTGTGCAGCGGCTCGGTGTGTTTGCAGACGAGCAGGCAGATAGCGTGACCCGCTTCATGATAGGCGGTGTTTTTCTTTTCCTTGTCGCTGATAGCGAGACTGCGGCGTTCCTTGCCCCAGCCGACTTTGTCGCGGGCTTCTTCCAGCTCGGCCTGGGTGATCTCGTGCTTGCCGCGCCGGACGGCGAGGAGGGCCGCCTCATTGATCAGATTGGCGAGCTTGGCTCCGGAGAATCCGGCCGTGCCGCGAGCGATTACCGAAAGATCGACTGAGGAGGACATTTTGACCTTGCGGGCGTGTACTTTGAGGATTTCCTCACGGCCCTTGACGTCGGGCAGGTTGACGGTGACCTGACGGTCAAAGCGTCCGGGGCGGAGCAGGGCGGGGTCAAGTACGTCGGGGCGGTTGGTCGCGGCGATGACGATG
>CAZNVW010000101.1:0-9454 GCA_964576595.1 uncultured Verrucomicrobiales bacterium | reverse complement strand
GTAGGCGCGGCGAAACAGGTCGTCGTCAAAGACGCCGTGCAGGTAGGTGCACCAGGCGCGGCCCGTGACATAGCCGCACGCGGAGGCGTCTTCCCGGAGGAACAGGGGTTCCGCCGATTCTCCCGCCCGGGTGACTCCATGGTGGATTTCGTACCCGCCGGACGGGACCGCAAGCGGAGTGCTCGCCCGGTTGACGCGGGACAGGATTTTTTCCCGTTCGAAGGTGGTTTCCAGGTCAAGGACGCCCAGCCCGTCAAAGGAGGAGGCGTCCGACTCGACGGCATGGGGGTCGATGATGCGTCTGCCGAGTATTTGCAGGCCGCCGCAAATGCCGAATAGCCATTTTCCCCGTTCGGCATGATCGCGTATTTTATCGGCGAGACCGCTCCGTTCCAGTTCTTCCAGGTCGGCGACGACGCTTTTTGAGCCGGGGAGGATGACTAGGTCGGGCGCGCCCCACTCCGCGGCGGAGCGCACGGGGCGCAGGCGCACGTCCGGCTCCATCGCCAGGGGCGCGAGGTCGGTGTAGTTGGAGACATGGCGGAGCATGACGACGGCGACGTCAAGGCAGTCGAGGGAGTCATCCGCCTCTGTATCAAAGGAGAAGCAGGCCATGTCCTCCTCGGGGATATTGAGGTTGCGGATATAGGGCACGACTCCCAGCACGGGGACGCCCGTATGGCGTTTGAGGTAGTCGTGGGCGGGCCCTAGGAGGGAGGAGTCGCCCCGGAAGCGGTTTACCAGAAATCCGGCCAGCAGGTTTCGTTCTTCCGGAGAGAAGGTCATCCACGAGCCGAGGAAGGAGGCATAGAGGCCGCCCCGGTCAATGTCTCCCGCCAGCAGGACAGAGGCCCGGGCATGCCGCGCCATCGCCATATTCACGATGTCGGCGGACTTGAGATTGATTTCTCCGGGGCTGCCCGCCCCTTCGATTACCATCAGTTCATGTTCCGAGGCGAGTGAGTCATAGGCTTCACGGACGGTTTGCCAGAGGTCTTTTTTCGCGCGGAAGTATTCTTTGACCCGCATGTGTCCGACGGCTTTTCCGAGTACGATGACCTGGGAGCCGGTGTCGGAGTGGGGTTTGAGCAGGACGGGGTTCATTCTCGCGTCGGGGTCGAGGCGGCAGGCCTGAGCCTGGACGATCTGCGCGCGGCCGATTTCCTCCCCGGCAAAGGTCACGCCCGAGTTCAGGGCCATGTTCTGGGCCTTGAACGGGGCGACGTCGTAGCCGTCCTGCCGCAGGATGCGGGCGTAGGCCGAGACCAGGATGCTCTTGCCCGCTCCCGACGATGTGCCCTGGAGCATCAGGGCCGGGCGTATGCCCCGGCGGCGGGAGAGATGTGGGGCGGATATGAGGCAGGAGGGTTTCGTTCCTTCGGCGAGTTCGGTGGCGAGTTCCCGGAGGGCTTCGGCCAGCAGGGTATTGTCTTCTTCGCTCCGGACGGCGGCGCGAAACCATTTTCCGGAGGACAGACCGGCATAGTTGCGGCAGTCTCTCAGGGCGATGCCCCGGCGGCGGAGCAGTAGTTCGTAAAGGTTTTGCGGCGCGTTTTCCCAGTGGAAGAGGAGGTAGTTCGCCCGCGATGGGTACACGGTCACGCCGGGTACGCGGGCCAGAGAGGCGGCCAGTTTTTCGCGGGCTTCGTCGTTGGCGCGGCGGGTGGTTTCCGCGAAGTCCGAGCGGTCTTCAAAGACGGCCAGGGCCGCCTCCAGGGCAAAGGCGTTTACCGTCCAGGCAGGCAGGGCGTTTTTCAGGGCCTCCGCCCAGACAGGAGAGGCGGCGGCGAATCCCATCCGCACTCCCGGTACGGCATGGAATTTGGTCAGAGAACGGAGTACGATGACATTCTCCCGATGCGCGGTCAGCGAGATAATGGACTCCTCTTCCCCGGCGTATTCGATAAACGCTTCATCGATAATCCACACAATGGAGGGGTGTTGCTTTATTAGCAGGGCCAGGCGTTCGGCGGGCAGCAGAGAGCCGGAGGGGTTGCCCGGGTTGGCGAGAAAGACGGCCGTTTTTTCCGTTCGTTTCCGCAGTTCTTCCGATAGTTTATCCGGCTTCACGCAAAAGCCGTCGGAGGCACAGGCGGAGAAAGGGTGACAGGGTACGCCCGCTCCCCGGCAGGCCAGCGCGTATTCGCTGAACGCAGGTTCGATGATCAGGGCGGTTTCAATGCCCCGTTCTTTCAGGACGCGCGGCAGGGCATGGATCAGTTCATTGCTTCCGTTGCCGAGTACGATGTGCTCCGGGCTCAGGTCAAAGCGTTTCGCCGCGGCCTCGACGGCTTCTTCGGCGCGGGGAGAGGGATAGGCCGCCAGTTTGTTGAGGGCGCGAGTCAAGGCCGCCAGGATGAAGTCGGGCGGGCCCTCCGGTCTTACGTTCACGCTGAAATCGATCAGGTCGTCCGGAGCGACGCCCGCGAGCGTCGCCATGCGTCTCAGGTCACCGCCGTGTGAGGAAGGGGTCATGCGTTGCAAAGGTCTTTACTGGGAGAGGGGAAAAAGCCGTTATCCGCCAGCAGGGCAAGGAGGGCGGCGGCGCACTCGTCCGGGGAGACGCTGGTGGTATCGACGACGAGCTCGCCCGGCAGGGGGAGATGGATGGACTCGCACTGACGCTCGGCATGCGCCCGGTCGGGGCGTCTGTCCGTGCGCCCGGCCTCGCGCTCACGGAGTACGTTGCGAGAGCAGGTGACCTGGACGGGCTGCAAGGGGAGGCTGGCGAGTCTGTGCAGGAGGTCGGCCACCCAGTCCGCGCTCTCGCCCACGACGTGATCGACGATGACCCAGGCTCCGGCTCTGGCGGCGGCTTCGATGCTGCCGTGAAATGCCTCGATCAATGGCAGGCGGGTTTTCGCGACGGCTCCGACGATGGAGTCGGCGTCTCCCGGGCAGGCGGCGAGCAGGCTGTCAACGGAGAAGACAAAGGCCGGATGGTCCAGTTTTTTTTGGAGCGCGGCGGCCAGCGTCGTCTTGCCCGCGCTGGAGGGGCCGTTCAGCAGCAGCACCCTGCCCTGCTCCTTGCGGGACAGGCGGGTACGGGCGGCAGGAGAGAGGGCTCCCGAGTCATCGCTGCGCCCCCAGTACAGGTGCAGGTATCCGGCGCGCACGTTTCCCCGCACGATGCCGCCGGGGCATTGCTCCTGTTTTCTGTTTTTCACGAGATACAGGGGGGCGTATTCTTCGTGCAGTTCCATGTCGGACCAGTGAAATTCATGTCCTCTCACGACGGGGGAGCCTTGCAGGTCAAAGGGGTGTCCCCCGATCATTTGCGCCTCCCGGTAGCCGAGGGATCGCCTGCCCGTGCCCATGCGGGAGGTGCCGTTAATGACGCCGCACATGGGGTGGCGTTCGCCGTCCGGCAGGATCAGTTCACGGCACAGGTACATGTAGCCGCCGCACTCGGCGTAAATTTCCCCGTGTTCGGCAAAGCGGCGGATTTCTTCTCTCAGAGAGGCGTTTTCCGCCAGACGGCGGGCAAAGATTTCCGGGTAGCCGCCGCCCAGATACACGGCTTCCGTTCCTTCCGGCAGGGAGGGGTCCGACAGGGGGGAAAACGGTACCAGCTCCCAGCCCCGGGAGCGCAGCAGGTTTTCATTTTCCTCGTAATAGAAGCAAAAGGCCTCGTCTTTGGCGATAGCCATGCGGCGGCTTTTACCGGAGACGGCAACGGGAAACGGTTCCCGAACCGGACGTTCGCAGGCAGTCAGGGCCAGCAGGGAGTCGAGGTCGATGTATTCTTCCGCCGCGTCGGCCAGGGCTTCCAGGCGGGGGGCGAAGTCATCCAGTTCCCGGCACGGCACCAGCCCCAGCTGACGCTCCGGCAGGGACCATTCCTGTTTCCGGGGGAAGGCGCCGAGCAAAGGCGGCAGGCCGGATTGTTTGAGCGCGACCCGCAGGAGTTCCGCATGGGCCGGGCCGCCTGTGCCGTTCGCGATTACGCCGGCCACACGCAGGCCGGGGAATTGTCCGGCAAAATCGGAAAAGCCGGCGACCAGCGGGGCGATGGAGCCCGCCATGCCCCGGGCGTTCACGACCAGGATGACGGGGATGCCCAGAGAGGACGCGACATCCGCCGTACTGCCGGACAGGTCGCCCACTGCCCGGCTGTCAAACAGGCCCATGACTCCCTCGCAAATGGCGATGTCGGCAGCGGCCGTTTTAGCCGCCCAGACGCGGCGCACGCCCTCCCGCCCCATCATCCATGTGTCCAGGTTGAGGGAAAGGGTTCCGCACGCCTGTTCATGGAATCCCGGGTCCACATAGTCGGGGCCGCACTTGAAGGGAGCGACCGACAGCCCCCGCCGGGCAAACGCCCGCATCAGGGCGACCGCCACCGTCGTCTTGCCGCCCCCCGACTGGGGAGCCGCCAGACAGAAGGCGGAGAAGCTGGGGGAGGAGGCGGTCATTCCTGATTGGCCAGATATTTTTCTTCGTAGCCCCGCGCTTCGTACAGGGAGTCTCCGACGCGTTTTGTACGGGGGCCGCCGATTACGATCACGGTGGACATGTCCACTTCGTCACGGGGGAACTCGTCCAGCGTTCCCACCCACTTTTCCTCTGCGGGCCGTCCGGCATGGCGCACATAGGCGCACAGGGTCTCGCCGCCCCGCTCCTCGCGGAAGAGATCGACCGCCTCCTCCATCAAGTGGCGGCGTTTGCGCCCGGCGGGGTTGTACAGTACGACGGGCAGCGCACCCTTGACGGCGGCGCGGAGGTTGCGGCGCACTTCGTCAGACGGCACGAGCAAATCGGACAGGCTGATGAGAGAGAAGCCATTCTGGAGAGGCGCGCCCAGCGCGGCGGCGGCAATGTTCGCCGCCGTGATTCCCGGCAGGACTTTCAATTCGACTTCGGCAAACTCCGGTTCGCGGGAGCGGAGTTCAAACAACAGTCCCGCCATGGCCAGTATGCCGGGGTCTCCGGAGCACACCATGCAGACTTCTTTCCCCCCGGCGGCTGTTTCGAGCGCGGCGCGGCAGCGCTCGACCTCGCCGAGCATTCCGCTCTGGATCAGTTCCTTGCCGTGTACCTGACTGCGTACGAGGTCAATGTACTTCGTGTATCCGGCCACGACGTCACACCGGGAGAGGCAGTCTTCCACTTCGGGCGTGATTTGCCCCGGAGAGCCGGAGCCCAGACCGACGACGACGACACGGCCGGGGCGGACAGAGCGGCTGACGGGCTTTTTCCCCTGAGGGATCGCGGCAAGGGCAAAGGTCATCCCCTCGCCTTTTGTCTTGGGGACGGTCATTCTGCCGCCCGAGGCCAACAGGGCCGAGGCTTCGGCAACAGAGGCCGTGCCGATTTTTTCACGGACGGTTTCGGACGGGGTCGGCGTCTCGATGGCGGACAAGGTCTCCGCCGGGTAAAAATCGACGGGTACGCCCCATGATTCGGCCAGTTTCAGCAGGGCGGGCTCATCGGCCTTGAGGTCACAACTGGCGAGACGGGCGACGCGCGCGGGAGAGAGGCCGTGTGATTTCAGCAAGGCTTCCGCGCCCGTTTTGAGGGCTTCAATGTCCGTTCCCCGCCGGCAACCGACGCCCAACACAAAGGAGGAGGAACGGATATGCAGGGTATTTTCCCCGGAATTTTCGGAGAGTTCTCCCCTGTCCCAGAGCACGGCGTATTCGTCAGATTCCGCCGCGGCGTCTCCGGCGTATTTGATCGCGGGGTTCTCCCGGAACCATGTTTTGTAAATGCGCTCCGGGCCATGGAAGGCGACCGTCCGCCCCTCCAGCAGGGCGGCGTTCAAAGCCTTGATGGACGAGGGGTTGAGAATTTCGGCGTGTTCCAGGGCGGCGGCTTCGTCAAAGGAGGTCAGCCCGTTCAAGTCGGTCGCGGTGCCGATCACCGCCTCGCCTCCCGTAATGCGCGCGACGCGACGAGCCAAACGGTTGGCTCCTCCCAGATGGCCGGAGAGCAGGCTCACAATGTGCGCCCCGGTCTCGGTGCAGCACACGACGGCCGGGTCGGAGGTCTTGCCGCCCAGCAGGGGGGCTATTTTACGCACGGCGATTCCGGTCGCGCCGACAAAGACATGCCCGGCAAAGACTTTCCACCGGTCGGACAGCATCCGGTCAAAGGAAGAGGACTCCACCCGGACTTCCCCCGGACTGTTGACAGCGGCGCGGGGAGAGAAAATCATGGTATTTTTTCCCAGTCCCGCCGCGATTTCACGGGCCTTTATCAGGCCCTTTTCCGTAAAGGCATAGAGAGCGCAGGCTCCCCGGAAGTCTTCGGAGGACAGGGTGTTTCTGTACCCGTGGGAGAAGTTTTTCGCATAGAGCAGGGATTTATTGCCGGAGGTCTCAAGGGCGCGCCCGACAAAGATCAGGGCCTGCCGCCCGATGCCCGATTCCTGTACTTTCCCGGCGATGTCCGCAAGCGTGCCCCGCACGATTTTTTGATCGGGCCAGGTCGCCCGGTACACGACGGAGGCCGGGGTGTCGCCGTCGAGGCCGCCCTCTCCGGTCAGCTCGCCGACGAGAGATTCCATATTGCCTACACTTAGAAAGAAGACCAGCGTCGCCCCGGTACGGGCAAAGGCTGAGGGAGTCTCCCCGCCCGGCATCGGCGTACGCCCGGCGGTACGGGTCAGTACGACGCTCTGGCTGACGCCGGGGTAAGTCAGCTCGCAGCCGAGCGCGGCGGCGGCCCCGAAGACGCTGCTGACGCCGGGGACGACTTCATACGGGACGTTTTGCCCGGACAGAGCCTCCATCTGCTCGGCGATGGCCCCGTACATGGAGGGGTCTCCCGTATGGAGGCGAACGACTTTTTTCCCGCTCAGGGCGGCGGCGGTCATCACGTCCACCTGTTCTTTCAAGTCCATATGCGCGCTGTCATGCAGGGCGCAGCCGGAGCGGCACCGCCCCAAGTGGGCGGGGTTGACCAGAGAGCCCGCGTACACGACGACGTCGGCGGCTTCGAGCGCGCTCGCGCCGCGCAGGGTAATCAGGTCTTCGGCTCCGGGACCGGCTCCGACAAATTGAACGGGTGGTACTGTCATGGTTTGGTAAAAAGGATCAGGGTAATGCGGTTTTGCGCTTTAAGTTGATGGAATTTTCCGGCCAGTCCGCTCTCGACGGCAATGTCAAGCGAGAGGAGTCCCGAGCGGGACTCGGGGCGGAAGCCATACAGGGCGTGCGCGGTCTCCAGCGTAACCGCGCTCGCGGCGAGCAGGCCGCCGGGACGGAGACGGTTGAAACAGGACTCCATTACGGTCAGTATGTCCCGCCCGCTCCCGCCGACAAATATACGGTCGGGAGTTTCCAAATCGTCCAGCACGCCGGGGGACAGGGCCGCGTTCCCGGTGAAGACCCGGTGATTCGCCACGCCCATTCGAGCGGCGTTGCGGGCGATCATGGCGGCGCGGTCTTCCGATTTTTCGACGGCCTGTACACGCAGTCCCGGTCTCAGGGCCGCCGCTTCGAGGCCGACGGAGCCGCTGCCCGCGCCAATGTCCCACAGGACGCCGCGCGCAGGCAGACGCAAACGGGCCAGGATGACGGCGCGCACGTCGGAAGCCGTGATGAGGTTATTCTCCCGTTCATACCATTCTTCCGGGAGGCCCAGCGGCAACAGGGAAGTCCCCTTCTCTCCCGCCGGAAGCAAGACCAGAAGAGAGGTTGCGGAAAAGGAGTCCGAAGCCAGTTCTTCCAGCCGTCCCCGGCGGATCAGTTCCGACTCGGTGCCCAGTTCCTGAGCGGCGACTGCCTCGCGCCCGGCCAGAGAGGCCTCGTAACGGAGCAGTTCCGCCGCCAGCGTATGGGCGGGATAACGGGAGCCGCCGTAGATGACGGCAAGCGGGGCCTCGGCCATTTCTCTCAGGGGGAGCGGCTCTCCCCAGTGCGCGCTAAAGAGCCGCGCGTCCTCCCAGGGCTGGCCTATTTTATGAAACAGCGATTGGAAGGCGGTTACTCCGGGGTGGAATTCCAGGCAATCCCCCTCCCCGGCCAGACGCTGCAATGTGCCGCCTATGCCGTGGTACAGCGCGTCTCCCGAGGCGAGGATGACGACGCGCTCCCCCCGGCGGTGAAGGCGCAGGGCCTGCTCCACGTCTTCACGGGAGGCCGCTCCGAGAGGATGACTGTCCGCACGGGAGGCCGAGAACGTCTGCTCCCATAACGCCAGCAGTTTGCGAGAGCCGAAGATATGCGACGACTCCGCAATCAGGGCAAGCAGAGCCGGAGAATCGGGGAATGACGTTCCGCAGGAGATGACAGACAAGGGAGGCCTCATGATTCGGTAGTAAAGAGAAGGGTTCCGTCAAAGTCAAAGACAAGAAACCGGACGGGCAGACCGGGAGCCATGCCGGCAAACTGTTCCCGCGCGATTTGGGCGAGCTGTTTCAGGAGGAGCAGGCGCGAGCCCTCCAGGGCGAGCAGGGCCTCGCGCACGGAGACGCTCGACGCCAGAGAGTCGTGCAGGCTCTCCGCGCCCGGCATCAGCCGGCGCAGTTCCGAGCGGAGCAGTTCCATATCCTGGCTGACTTTGTGAGCGTGCGTGTTGCGGAAGCCCGCCGCATATTTGCACAGTTTGCCCGGCATGCAGGCCACGGCGGCCCGGGTCATGCCCTCCTCGCCCGCCGACTGCAAACTATCCGCGATAAAGTCGCCGATGCAGACAAAGGCCGTCTCCTCCAGCTCGGGCAAAACGCGCTCGGCTCCCGATTTGGTGCGGCCTCCGGTACAAAATACCATCGTGTCTCCGCCCATCATCCGGTGGGAGCGCACGCACAGGCGTATGCTTTTCACATAAGCCTCGTGGCTGAACGGGCGCACGAGCCCCGTCGTGCCGAGGATGGAGATGCCCCCGGTAATGCCGAGGTGGCTGTTGAGCGTTTTTTTCGCCAGTTCCGCGCCGTTCTCGACACTCAATTCCACAAGATAGTTTCCCTGCGCCAGTCCGGCGAGCGCGAGATTCTCCGCCATCATCTGGCGAGGCCCCTTGTTGATCGCCCATTTTCCCGGTTCGCAGTCGAGGCCGGGGCGGGTACACAGTCCCACACCCTCCGCCGCCCGCAGGATGACACGGGCGTCCCCGACGGATAAAATGTAGTCCTCCGGGCGCAATGACTTGTCAATCTCCCCCGGCAAAATGGACAGCGCAAGCGACAGGATGGCCCGGTGCGTACAATCGGGGTCGTCTCCCGCGTCCTTGCGAAGGCTTGCCCGGACGCACGCGGCGGAGATTCTTTCCACAGACAGCAGGGGAATGGATCTGTCCTTCCCGTCCGGGAAGCGCAGTACAACCGCCCCGGACACAGTCTCTCCCGAGAGGCAGCGCCAGGCCGCCGCACAAAGGGCCGCCGCACAGGCTCCCGTGGAGAATCCCCATTTCAGGGGAGCTGTATCGCGGGTGGTCGTCATCAGGCGCTTTCCATCACGGCATGCAGGGTGGTCACGGCAAGGGCGCTGCCGCCCCGGCGGCCTTCCAGCAC
>CAZNVW010000100.1:0-9593 GCA_964576595.1 uncultured Verrucomicrobiales bacterium | reverse complement strand
CTGGTACGGCCCGTAGTTGTTCGAGCAGTTGGTCACCAGCACGGGCAGGCCAAAAGTATCATGCCAGGCGCGCACGAGGTGGTCGCTCGACGCCTTGCTGGCGGAGTAGGGAGAATGGGGGGAGTAAGGAGTCTCCTCTGTAAACAGCCCCGTATCTCCGAGAGTGCCGTACACCTCGTCCGTAGAAATATGATGGAAGCGGAATACCGCCTTTTCCTCCTCAGTCAGACTGTTGAAGTAGCCGCGCGCCGCCTGCAGCAGGGAAAACGTTCCCATCACATTGGTCCGCACAAACTCGCCCGGCCCGTCGATGGAGCGGTCCACATGGGACTCGGCGGCCAGGTGCATCACCCACTCGGGGCGGAAATCGGCAAACGCCTTTTCCATCGCAGGCTGGTCGCAAATATCGGCGCGAAGGAACCGGTGCCGCCCCGTCACATCCAGATCTTCCACCGAATGAATATTCCCGGCGTAGGTAAGTTTGTCAATGTTCAGAACGGAATGCCCCCGCTCCACCAGCAGATGAACCAAATTGGACCCGATGAAGCCGGCCCCGCCTGTGACAAGTACTCGCATAAAAAACAATATATTCTTGAGAATAAGAAAAACCACCTTCAAAAAATGAAATCAATGAAAAAAAGGAAACTTTCCCTTTCCTGGTATATTCGCGGGGAAAAATGACAGACTTTCCCTCCTTTCCCGTCTGTTAGCCAAATATCCGCCCAATCAGGCATTGACGAATACTTCCCCTCCCCGTTACCATTCCCGAACCACTATTTCCGTCCAACACCCCATGGAAATCATCGACACACTCATCGAAGGAGTAAAAATCATCAAACCCCGAATTTTCGAAGACGCCCGCGGGTACTTCTTTGAAAGTTACAGCAAAAGGGAGTTCGACCGTCATCACCTGGCCTATGACTTCATTCAGGACAACCAGTCCCTCTCCTCCTATGGAGTCATCCGGGGGCTTCATTTCCAGTACGGCGAGCACGCCCAGGCGAAGCTGGTGCGGGTATTGCAGGGAAAAGTCCTGGACGTGGCGGTGGACATCCGCCCCGGTTCCCCCACCTTCGGCAAACATGTCGCCGTCGAGCTCTCCGATGAAAACAACCTTCAGCTCCTGATCCCCCGGGGGCTGGCGCACGGCTTTTCCGTCCTGTCCCCCCGGGCCGTCTTCTCCTACAAATGCGACAACGGCTATTGCAAGGAGAGCGAGCGCGGCATCCTGTACAACGACCCCGCCCTCGGCATTGACTGGAGAATAGAGGAGGGCATGATCCAGCTCTCCGAAAAGGATTGCCAAAACCCCACCCTGGAGGACTACCTGTCATGTATCTGATCACGGGCGCCAACGGCCAGCTCGGCAAAGAACTGCAAGCCAGACTGGGAGACCGGGCCGTCTGCGCCGACATCGGCGAGCTGGACATCACCGACACCGCCTCTACGCTGGCCTATGTCGCCGCGCTCGCCCCGGACGTCATCTTCAACTGCGCCGCCTATACGGCCGTAGATAAAGCCGAAGCCGAGGAGGAAACGGCCCTCCGGGTCAATGCGGACGGGCCGGCGAACCTGGCCCTCGCCGCCTCGAAATGCGGAGCCGCCCTGATCCATATCAGCACGGATTACGTCTTTGAGGGCACCGCCTGCCGCCCCTACCTCCCCGACGACGCTCCCGGCCCCCGGACGGCCTACGGGCGCACCAAACTGGAGGGGGAGCGCCGCATCCTCGCCACCCCCGGCCTGACGGCGGCTATCGTCCGCACGGCCTGGCTCTACTCGACTCACGGCGCAAACTTCGTCAAAACCATGATGCGGCTGGGGCGGGAGAGAGCGTCTCTCAATGTAGTCGCCGACCAGATCGGCACCCCCACTCACGCGGGCGACCTGGCGGACGCCCTGATCGCCCTGTCGGCGGCTCCGCCTCAAAACAGGCGCGAGATCTACCACTTCACCAATGAAGGCGTCACCTCCTGGTATGACTTCGCCGTGGAAATCATGCGGGGCTGCCGGCTGGAATGTCAAGTCAACCCCATCAGAACGGAAGACTACCCCACTCCCGCCAAACGGCCTCCCTACTCCGTGCTGGACAAGGGAAAAATCCGTCAGACGCTGCCCTCTCCCATCAGACACTGGCGGGAAGCGCTGGAGCAATGTCTGAACGAACTCGCGACTGCCGATAACATCCTGTAATGGCAAAGAATGAAAAAAACGCAAACAAAACGGACTTCCGGCGTCTCTAACTCCTCTATAGGAAAAATCAAAATCCTTTGAGAAGCCTCTTTTCCGTCCTTTGCGTTTTAACAATACCCAGCCAGCTTGATGAAAAAAAGACTATTCAAATTCCTTGTCAACATAGCGCTCATGCTGGTTCCCGTCCGCGCGACAAGGAAGAGAATAAAGAGAAAACTGCTGGGCTACCCCTATCCGCTCCTCAAAGACTCCCGGGCCGCATACACCGCCCTGGAGACATGCCCCGACTCCTTCCGGCTGCACGAGCCGTCCGACACCCCTCTGGTATCCCTCATCATCCCCGTATACAATCAGTACGCGTACACCAGGCTCTGCCTCTGGAGCATCCTGCAAAATACCTCCGGCATTGATTACGAGGTCATCATCGCCGACGACCGCTCTACGGACGAGACCGTCAGCCTGGGAGAAAGAATCTCTCCCGTCCGAATAGTGCGGCAGGCGGAAAACAAGGGATTCCTGAACAACTGCAACGAGGCGGCCGCCCAGGCAAAAGGGAAATACCTCCTCTTCCTCAACAACGACACCCAGGTTCAGCCGGGCTGGCTGCCCCCCCTGCTGGATCTCATGGAGTACGACGCCTCCATCGGACTCGCCGGCCCCAAAATAATCTACCCGGACAACCGCCTGCAGGAGGCGGGGGGAATCGTCTTCCATGACGGGAGCGCCGCCAACTACGGCCACTCGCAAAACTGCCACTCGTCCTTTGCCAACTACGTGAAGGAGACGGATTACATCTCGGGATGCGCCATCATGATCCGGCGAGAAGACTGGCAAAAACTGGGCGGCTTTGACCCCCGGTACGTCCCCGCCTATTACGAAGACACCGACCTGTCATTCAGCGTACGGGAGATACTGGGCAAAAAAGTCATCTACCAGCCCCGGTCTGTCGTCATGCACTTCGAAGGCGTCAGCCACGGCACAAACACCGACGGCGGCGTCAAAGCATACCAGCTGGTCAACCAGAAGAAATTCCGTGAAAAATGGCAAACGGTCCTCCAGACAAAACAGGCCGCCCCGGATGACCTCTTTCACGCCAGAGACCGCTCTCAAGGCAAAAAAACAGTCCTGTTCATCGATTACGGCATCCTCCGCTACGACATGGACGCCGGTTCCAGAGCCAGCTTCCAGTACCTGAACTATTTCGTCAAAGAAGGCTACAACGTCAAATTCCTCCCTCTGGCCCCTACCCAGCACGACGCCGTGTACCTGCCCGACCACGAGCAAATGGGCGCAGAAGTACTTCACGACGTCTGTTTCCCAAACTGGATAAAGGAATACGGCCGCCAGATCGATTACATCTATCTGAACCGCCCCCACGTAGCCCGGGAACTGCTAAACACCCTCAAAAAACACTGCCCCGCGAAAATAATTTACCAGGGACACGACCTGCACTACCTGCGCATGATGCGCCAATACCACCAGACGGGTGACCCGGGGCACCTGAAAGAAGCGCAAAAAATGAAAAAAACGGAACAGTCTGTCCTGTCCCGGGTAGATGCGGCCTTTATGTTCTCTCCGGTCGAAACGGCGCTGATCCATGAACTGGTCCCCGGTCTGACTACGGAAGTCGTCCCCCTCTTCATCATGGAGCCGGAGGAAATGAAAACCATCCGCTACGAGGCCGCCCGGAGAAAAGATCTGCTGTTTATCGGAGGCTTCAGCCATGCGCCCAACCTTGACGCCGTCTCCTGGTTCCTGGAAGAAATATTCCCCCGTGTTCTTGAATCGATTCCGGACATACGCCTCCATATCGTCGGGAGCAATCCCCCGCCCGCCCTCTCCCGGCTCGCCAGCGAGCATGTCGAGATACTGGGCATGGTATCGGAAACAAAACTCGGAGAAATTTACGCCTCCGTAAAACTGTCCGTCATCCCCCTGCGTTACGGCGCCGGAGTCAAGGGCAAGGTCGTAGAGGCCCTCTTCAACAAAGTCCCGGTACTGACAACCGCCATCGGCGCGGAAGGCATCGACCACAACGGGGCTCTCTCCCTGGCGGACAGCGCGGAAGAATTCGCCGAGAGTCTCATCGCGCTATACAACGACCATGCCAGACTGGAGGAACTCTCCGGCATGAGCGAAAACCTCATCCGCAAAAACTTCTCCCATGAGGCCGTTAAACAAGTACTCGGCAGACACTTTCCCCAATCCTGAATGACCCCGCGTATCGTCCCTTTGGATAAAACCATGCAGCGCTCCCGGAAGAAAAAATACGTCGAAAAACCACTTCCCCTAAACGTGAAGAACGTTAAAAACCATTGACAGAAAACGGACTGCCTTAAAGAAAGGCGTCCAAATACCACTTTACAATCATCCGGCATCTTCTTATCTTCCCCAAATCCATCCTGATTTGCGGGCGATTCCTTCCTTCCCTTCCCTCCGCCCATCCCGTCCCCTCACCGCCATGTTCATTCACCCCTCGGCAGACGTACAAACGACAAAAATAGGTGATCATACGACCATCTGGCAAAACACCGTAATACTCTCCGGCGCCCAAATCGGCTCGAACTGCAACATAAACGCGCTGGTCTTTATCGAAAACGACGTCGTCGTAGGAGACAACTGCACCGTCAAATGCGGCGTCCAGCTGTGGGATGGCATCACGCTGGAAGACGATGTCTTTGTCGGCCCGAACGCCACCTTCTCCAACGACCCGTTTCCGCGTTCAAAAGTATATCCGGACGCCTTTAAAAAGACGCTCGTCAAAAAAGGAGCCTCCATCGGGGCCAACGCCACCATCCTGCCGGGCATCGTCATCGGAGAAGGCGCGCTTGTCGGCGCGGGCTCCGTCGTGACAAAAGACGTCCCGCCCCATGCCGTCGTCTGCGGCAACCCGGCCAGAATCCTCAAGACACAGCCCGCAACCACCACTCCCCGAAATAACTGACCCTTTAAATCAATGGACTACTCTATTATAGACTTCACAGTACGAGGAGATGCCAGAGGCAGCCTTGTGGCCCTCGAACAAGGGGGTGAAATCCCCTTCGACATCCAGCGCATCTACTACATCTACGATACGCTCCATGATGTCGTCCGCGGCTGTCACGCCCATAAAAATCTCGAACAAATCGTCATCTGCCTCTCCGGCTCATGCGACTTTATTCTGGACGACGGCTTTGACCGGGAAACCGTCCATCTGAATTCCCCCAGCAAGGGCCTGTACCTGAAAAACAATATCTGGCGCGAATTCACCCGTTTTTCCGAAGGCTGCGTCGTCATGGTTATCGCCAGCCGGCACTTCGACGAATCCGACTATATACGGAACTATGATGACTTTAAAAAACGGGCCAGAAACAACCATTCCCACTAAAAATGACCGATCTCAAATACCTGGCCCTCTATCTGCCCCAGTTCCACTGCTTCCCCGAAAACGATGCCTGGTGGGGAGAAGGCTTCACGGAATGGACAAACGTGCGCCCGGCGCGGCCCCTGTTTGACGGTCACTACCAGCCTCATATCCCCAGCGACGATCTGGGCTACTATGACCTCAAAAATGTGGATGTCATGGTAAAACAGGCCGGAATGGCCCGCGAATACGGCATCCACGGATTCTGCTATTACTACTACTGGTTCAATGGCAAGACCCTCATGGAGCAGCCGCTCAGGCAAATGCTCGAAACGCCTGAGGTGGACATCCCCTTCTGCCTCTGCTGGGCCAACCACAACTGGACCAGACGCTGGGACGGCATGGATCAGGAAGTGCTCATTGAGCAAACCTACGACGAGAGCACCTACACCCGCTTTATCGACGACCTCGCTCCCTACTTCCAGGACAAGCGCTACATAAAAGTACAGGGCAGGCACTTGCTGGTCATCTACCAGGCGGATCACTTGAAAAACGCCCATGGAGTCGCCGAAATATGGAAAACGCACGCCAGGGAAAAATATAACATCGACCTCTATCTCGTTTGCGCCCAGCAATCGAGCCTGGTCGATCCCAACGAATATCATTACGACGCGGCCGTTGACTTCACCCCGAAATGGAGACCGGAAGAACTCCTCCCCCAGGGACAAACCCCGGCCCTCTATAACCCCGGACTGAATTCCAGCTTTTTCGATTACGGCCGCAACACGCTGACCAGCATCCTTCGCCCGACGGAAGACTACACCCTGTTCCGCTGCGTCTATATGCTTTGGGACAACAGCCCGAGACGCAAGAACGGCGGCGCGAATATTCTGCTCAACGCCACGCCGGAACACTTCCGCAATTTTTTAATCAACACCTCTTACAACGCCTGCCAGGAGCTGGACAGCGAAGAACGCTTCGTCTTCATCAACGCCTGGAACGAATGGGCCGAGGGAACCCATCTGGAGCCCTGCAAAAAATACGGTTACCGCTTTCTGGAAATATGCCGGGAAGTCCTGTCCATGGACCGGGACGCCCTGGCGGCGGCCAGCCTCAGTCCCCAAACAAAGAAATGGCTTCACGCGTCTGCTCAAAAAAAGAATGCCGGCCTACAACCTGCCTCAGGGGACGGCTCAAACCCCGTTCAAATACGCCAGAAAAACCTCTTGAGTATCAAGATCAGGAGCAACAAGAGGCTGAAGCTCATCACCGAGAAAAAAATACGCACCCAGCAGCCGCCCAAACAAAAACTGGGGAAAAAGCTGGCGAAAACACTTTCCGACCTGAAACAGCGTATCGAGCACCGCTTTATTGATACGGAAAGCCCCGCCTACATCAAAAAGCAAACCATCAAAAACATCCTGAAACATCGCAGGGAGTTTCTTGATATACTCAAAAAAGCCCAGTCAACTCCGGCGACAAAAGAAAAACTCAGATACCTTTCCAGGGCCGCCCTGTATGCCGCACGCAATACTTGCGACTGCTACAGCTCCTGGGCTCTGGAAAAAGAGCTGCTCAATATCGCGCAAACCCTCCCCGCGCCTCAAAAAACAGAAGTCGCCCCTGACAGCATCCTGCATGTCATGACCGCGAGCTATCACGCAGGAGGCCACACGCAAGTTGTCAGACGCTGGATTGAGAACTCCCCGGACACCCAGTCTCACAGCGTCATCCTGATCGATCGCCATGAAGACGACTCACACATCCCCGCCTCTCTTCGCAAAGTCATCCGGGACAAAAAAGGCAAATTGTTCCTGATTGACCGGGAAAAAAACGTCCTGGAAAAAGCGGTCGAGCTGAAAAACATCGCCGCCGGATTTGAAAAAATCATCCTGCATACCCATATGGAGGACATCGTGCCGGTCCTGGCATTCGGCTCGACGACATTTACTCGTCCGGTCGCCCTCTTCAACCACGCGGACCATTTATTCTGGCTCGGAGTCAGCATAGCCGACCTTGTCGTCAACTTCCGCGACTTCTCCTCCGACTTCTCCAAAACGGAAAGAAAAACAGCACGCAACTACCTGCTGCCCCTGCCTATCGACGCGCCGGAAAACTACGCCCTCGATTCAGATAAATTGCAAAACATGCGAACCGCTTTGGACATAGGGGAACAAAGCAAGATCATCATGACAGTCGCCTCCAGCTTCAAATACACCAAATTTGGAGAATTCGATTTCATGCAAACGGCATCGCGCATTCTGGATACAGTCCCGGAAGCCGTACTTATCGTCATCGGCCCCTGCAAGCAGGAAACCTACTGGGATAGATGGATAGAAAAATACAAGGGCCGCATCCACGTCCTGGGGATGATTCCCTTTGAACAATTAACCGCCTATACCCAGCTTGCCGACCTCGCTCTGGACAGCATGCCCGTCTCCTCCTTTGTCTCCCTGATGGACATCGCCAAAAACAACGTGGAAGTACTCTCTCTCGACACGCCTCTCAACAAAATGGACTGCTTCGAGCGGACCGGCATCGTCTGCAAAACGCCGGACGAGCTGGTTGAACGAGCCATCCGCAGCCTGGCTCATCCCGGGGAAAACAGGAAAAACCTCACCAGGGAACTGGAAAAAAACCATTACCCCGAGGCCTTTGGAACACATCTGGAAAAACTCTATCGGGCTTTCCCCGAGTCGCATGCCATCCACCCCTTTGACGACGCCCCCCCTCGTCAGACGCCTCTGGAGCTCTCCCTCTTCATGCAGTACAGCAACGACGCCAACTACAAATTGTACAACCAGTAGGAACCCCACTCCATGGCAAAAATATTCCTGTCTTTTTACAACGCCATCAAGGACCCGTCCAACGAGCATGCAATGCCCGGTTTCTACGAGAGCTTCATCAAAGGCCTCGCGGAAGCCGGAAATGAAGTAATGATCTCGGCGTTCTCCCCTCAAAACGTCTGCTGGGACTTCCCCGAGCCCCCAAAAGACATTGAGGAAAAAGTCAGGAATTTCTCCCCGGACGTCGCCATCCTGTTCAATAACTGCGGCTATCTGTGGGAGCGGGTGCTGGAATGCCCTATCGTCATCTACGAAGTCGATAGCCCTCTCCTCTATCATAACAAACAAGACCTGGAGCAAAATGCCGGACGCTTCCACTTTATCGTCCCCCAGCCGTCTTCCCTGAAGATATTGCACAGCCTGTATCCGGCTCTCCCGCCCTCCCGGGCAATTTATCTGCCCTTCTTCACCTCCGTTGTGCCGGAGCCGCTGCCCCAGACGGACAACATCTCCATCATTTGCTCCCTGTTCGGACAATCCAGCCAGCTCGGCCCGTTCATGAAGAACTCTCCCACGGCGGAGGAAATACTCCAGTATAAGAAAATATGGAGTATCGTGGAGCAGAACCCCTTCATCTCGCGAGAGAACCTCTTCTCGCAAATAAACCCGTTATCCGACAAAGTCAAAAACGCGACCGACATACCGGACATCATCCTGGCGACCTCCTCCAGCAGGCGCGTGCAGCTGCTCTCCTCGCTGGCCGATCTGGGGCTGGCTCTCTACGGCACCAGCAACTGGACCGACCTCCCCCATGAACCGGAGCTGGTCATGAGCTATAAAAACACGCCCATCCACTCCCTGAAACAAAACCAGGATGTGTACAACCGATCCAAAATCGGCATCAACATCAATCACATCCAGGCAAAAACGGGCTTCTCCTGGAGAGTCATGGACATCATGGCGAGCAACGCCTGCCTGGTCACAGAGACGCAGGACATTTACCAAACCCTTTTCCCGGGTATCGGCATCCCTCAATACAAAAACCGCTTTGACGCGCATGAAATATGCCGGAAATTACTTGAAGAAGACCACTTGCGCCAAGACATCGTCCAGGCCTGCCAGGCGGTCATCGATCAAAAATACCGGTTCCCTCATCTCCTGTCCGGTATGGAAAGCTTCCTGAACCGCTCTCTCAAAAAAGAAGAAGGCGGCGTCCCGGCGCCGGTCTGGCTGCAGCTTGTGCACCTGGCCATCACGAGCACGATCTGGAT
>CAZNVW010000099.1:0-9606 GCA_964576595.1 uncultured Verrucomicrobiales bacterium | reverse complement strand
ACCGACATGGAGATCCGCAACTTCGGCCTGACCCGCATCACCATGGACCAGATCATGGTGGATGTGACCCACCTCGACGACATCGAACCCGGTGAAAAGGTGGAACTCATGGGCCCTCACGTCTATGTAGGCGAAATCGCCCGCCAGGCGAACGACATCCCGGGGAGCATCTTCACCAGCATCGGCCCCCGGGTACAGCGCGTCTATCTTTGAGCGACATCGCTCTTTTCTTCCAGCATAAGAAGAGAGGGGTATCGAAAAATCACTCCGATACCCCACTCCCGTTTAAATGTTTCCTTTTCCGCCCTCAGGGCTGCTCTTCCAATTCCAGCACCAGAGACTGCGGAGCCTTGCGCCACGAGACCTCGATGCCGTTCTTCATCAGGGAATCTCCCCCGACGATTTGCCCGTCCAGAGACGTTCTGTTTCCGCTGTCGTCCCGATTCAACTCCGTTACCTTGTAGCGGCGTGAGGCGTCCAGCCCCTTCAGCCTGATCGGCGCCGGGACATCGGCCAAACGCTTGTCCATCAAATAGGCAAAGACGACGGCGCGCCGCTTGCCGTCCCGGTTCAACACATACATCAGGGAGGCATCCCGGTTCTCATACGGCGATTTGAGGCGGTACAGGTCGCCCATTTGCACGACCGGGCGGATACGCTTGTACTCGGCCAGGGCCTTTTGGGAAAACTCCACGTCCTTCTGAGACATGTTTTGAGGGTTCAGCTCAAAGCCCAGACGAGCGGACATCGCGACGTCAAAACGGAATTTGAGCGGTGTTTCACGCCCCGTCTGATGATTCGGAGACGCCGTGACATGGGATGCCATCGACAGGGCGGGGAACAGGTGCCCGATCCCCCACTGCATGTACACTCTCTCATACGGGTCCGTATTGTCGGATACCCAGAACTCGTGATGATACTTCATCGCGCCGTAGTCGGCCCGGCCGCCGCCCGAGGCGCACGCCTGGAAGACTACCCCGGGGTGTTTTTTTGTCAACGCCTCCAGAATCCCGTAATAACCGTTTACGTAATCCACAAAAAGATTGTTCCGGGCAGTTGCCGGGAGAAAGGGCGAGCCGGGGTCGGATATCTTGCGGTTGCAGTCCCACTTTACATAACAAATCCCGGGATTTTCAGTCAGAATCCGATCCATGCTCTCGAGCAGATACTCGCATACCGCCGGGTTCGTCAGATCCAGTACGAGCTGGGAGCGCTCCAGACGCGGCTCCCGACCCGGCAGGCCGATCACCCAGTCGGGGTGCTTCTCATACAACTCCGATTTGGGGTTGACCATTTCCGGCTCCACCCACAGGCCGAACTTTATCTTGCGCTCCTCCGCCGCCTTCACCAGACCGGAGAGCCCGTTGGGGAGCTTCTTTTCATTGACCGTCCAGTCCCCCAGCCCGGCGTTGTCGGCGTTGCGGGGGTATTTGTTCGCAAACCAGCCGTCATCCAGTACAAACAGCTCCACGCCCATACCGGAGGCACGCTCCATCATGCAGTGGAGGAGCGGCTCGTCAAATTTGAAATAGGACCCCTCCCACGAGTTCAGCAGGGTCATCCTCTCCCGATCTCCGCTCCTCACGCCGCCCCTTCTCGCCCAGCGGTGCATCTGGCGCGAGGCCTCTCCCTTGCCCCTGTCGCTGAAGGTCAAAATACAGCGGGGCAGCGTCAGGGACTTGCCCCCCTCCAGACGGTACGGCGCGAAAGACATGTCCACGCCAAAAGACGCGAACAGGTTCCCATACGGGGAATGTTTGAAATTCAGCTTGTAGTTGCCGGACCAGGCCAGCGCGCCCATATACACGGCCCCCTCGTCCTCACGGGCGGGGCCTCCCAGAGAAAGAACGAATCCGGGCGTGCCTTCCTGCGCCGTGCGGGTGCCCGTGTCGGAGCCGACCGACAGCGTATTGCCCCGCCGCACCTCTTCCTCATTCATCAGGGACTCTCCGCCCCAGGTGCCCCGGAACGTCGTGACAAAATAGCGGTCGGCCTTGACCAGCAAATGCCCCGACTCGGCCAGATCAACAGTCACGGCCCCGGTTCCTTCATTGAGGATCTCCACCCACTGCTCAAAGACATTGGACTCCTCGTCAGCCTGTACATACAAACGAAATTTTACGGGATAGCGCGTATCTTTCAAATGAAAGACAACCAGCTCCCGACCGGGCTCGGGGCGAAGCACTTCATGAGAGTCGTACACCAGCTCCAGAGACTTGTGCCCGTCCGCCTGCGTGACGGCGGCGGCCAGCTCCCCCGTGGCGTTTTCCCAGCGGGCCGTGGAATCCGCCAGTACAGGCAGAGCCGGGCTGGCCGTACGGGAGGCAAAGCGAGCATCGCCCGGCGCCTTCAGACGGCTGCCGAAATAAGTCCTCATCAGCTTTTTGCCCTTCTCGGCGTTAAAAGATATCTGGACGTCCCTCGTCATCAGATCAAGAGACTCCGCCGACAGGCCCCCTCCCAGGGAGACCCCGGCAAGAAGAGCGGAAAAGAGCAGGGAATTTCTTTTCATGCAGTTTTTATGTGTGTGAAAGGGGGCTCGCCGTCCTCCCTCCGGGAAAGAAGAGGGACGAACGGACTCTATAGAAAGACATACGTCCCGACGGAGAAAATGTTTCAAAAAGAAGGAAAAAAGACGTTTTTTGAAAAACGGCCCTTGCCTTTGGAAAAAGACCGGATAGACTCCAAACAACCAAACATTGGGTGTTTGGTTGTTTCAGAAACCCATTGCTCAAAAAACATGGACATCATCCACGACAACGCCGCTGACCTCAGCGTTATGAACGGCAAGACCATCGCCGTGATCGGTTACGGAGCCCAGGGCCGCGCCCAGGCTCTCTGCATGCGTGACTCCGGCCTGAACGTCATCATCGGCGTTCGTCCCGGCAAGTCCTTCGACGCCGCCACACAGGAAGGCTTCAAAGTCCTCAGCGTCGCCGACGCCGCCCAGGAAGCCGACATCATCCACATCCTTCTCCCCGACGAAAACCACGGCCCCGTCTTCGAAGCCGAAATCAAGCCCCACCTCAAGGCCGGCAAGACTCTCTGCTGCTCCCACGGCTTTGCCTACGTCTTCAAGACCATCGTCCCCCCTGCCGACGTCGACGTCATCATGGTCGCCCCGAAGGGCCCCGGCACCGAAGTGCGCCGCGTGTTTGAAGAAGGCTTTGGCTGCCCCGGCCTGATCGCCGTGCACCAGAACCCCTCCGGCAACGCCCGCAACGTGGCCCTCGCCATGGCCAAGGCCGAAGGCCTGACCCGCGGCGGCGTGCTCGAGTGCACCCTCGCCCAGGAAACCTATGAAGACCTCTTCGGTGAACAGAACGTGCTCTGCGGCGGTATCGTCGATCTGATGAAGTACGGCTTCGAAACGCTGACCGAAGCCGGCTACCCCGCCGAAATGGCCTACTTCGAATGCGTCCATGAAGCCAAGCTGATCGTTGACCTGATCTACAACGGCGGCATCCAGAGAATGAACGCCGTAATCTCCAACACCGCCGAATTCGGCGAATACTACAACGGGCCCTTCATCCTCCCGGCTGACGTCAAGGAACGCATGAAGGAATCCCTCAAGCGCATCGAAAACGGCACCTTCGCCAAGGACTGGCTCGCTGAAGCCGCCGCCGGCGCGCCGAACCTCAAGGCCAAGCGCGAAGCCCTCGGGCAGCACCCGGTCGAAATCGTGGGTTCCAAGATCCGCAGCCTCTTCGAACGCAACTAATCCCCCGTGCCGCCTGATAGTGCGGCCATTCAGCGGCGCCGGGCTCTCTCCCGGCGCCGCTCTTCCCTTCCCCTTCATCTTTCCGTCTCCCATCCGGTCATGAACGCCATCCATGTAGAAAACGCCCGTGTCTATCTTGGCGGGCAGGAAATCCTGCACAACATCTCCTGGCAAGTAAAACGGGGGGAACGGTGCTTCATCCTCGGCGCGAACGGAGCCGGCAAGACGACCCTCGTCAAAACGCTGATGGGCTACGCCTGGCCCGTGTACGGGGCAAAAGTAGAGGTTCTGGGCCATACCTTCGGCCAGGTCAATCTCGTCGAGCTCCGCAAGTCCATCGCCTGGGTCAGCCCCTTCATGCACCAGTGGCTGGCCGATCGCGACTGGACGGGGCTGGAAATGACCCTCTCCGGCCTCGACGGCACCATAGGCGTCTTCCGCGACATGACGGAGGAGGAGACCGAACGCGCCCGGGCCATGCTCAAATCCCTCAGAGCGGAGCATCTGGCCGACCGCACCGTCGTCACCATGTCCTCCGGCGAGCAGGTCAAGGTACTCATCGCCCGCGCCCTGATGACCGCCCCCGAGCTGATGATCCTCGACGAACCGAGCGTCTATCTGGACATAGCGGGCCGGGAATTCCTCCTCAACACCATCGCCGAACTGGCCAGCACCCGCCCGGAGCTCACCATCGTCTTCATCACCCAGCGCATTGAGGACATCCTGCCCGTCTTTGACCGGGGCATGATCCTCAAATCCGGCAACATCTGCGCCAGCGGCTCCCGGGACAGCGTCCTGACCGAAGAAAACCTCAAAATGGCGTTCGATCTCAATATACGCCTGATCAAAACAGACGCGGGCCGCTTCTGGACCGTCATCGAATAACCGCCTCCCCATGAAGCTCAAAAAACCGGTCAGACTCTCCCTGAGCCGCCAGGTGCTCAATGAAATGGAGACCTACATACGCCAGGGACAATGGAGCATCGGCGACAAAATCCCCTCCGAGCCGGAACTGGCGGAGTCCTTCTCCGTCAGCCACAACACTGTCCGGGAGGCCGTCCAGTCCCTGATACACGCGGGCATCCTGGAGGCGCGGCCCGGAGACGGCACCTACGTCATCGCCAATGACCGCTTCGCCGTCGCCATGAGCAACAAACTGAGAGAGGCCGAACTCTCCAAGATTCTGGAGGCCCGCCTGGCTCTGGAAAAGGAAATCGTCCGCCTCGCGGCGCGCAACGCGACAGAAGAAGATCTGAAGCGCATCCGCAAAGACCTCGAAAAATGCCTGAAAAAAGACGGCCAGGGCATCGAGGACGACATGACCTTCCACCTCTCCATCGCCGAGGCCACCCGCAACCCCGTCATCGCGGAACTCTACCGGGTTATCGTCCGGCATATTGAAGAGCATCTCGGCCCCCTGCTGGAGCAGAAACAGTACGACCCCGCCGCCCTGCGGCTCCATATCGACCTGCTGGAGGCCCTGCGCCGCCAGGACGCCGACGAGGCCGAAGCCATCGTCATCAAAATCGTCGAATTCGACACGGTCAGCATCAGCGCCTGACCTCCGCTCCGCCCGCGGCCGGACGGAGCGAAGACGCGGGAATTACGGAGTCTCCGTGTAATCCTTCAAATCATCCTTTTTGAACTCGACGGCCTTCTCAAACTTATGGCCGTTGTCCAGCAGGAAGGTCAGCTTGACCTGGAACGTATTGCCGCTCAGCCCGGCCAGCTCCTTCCGGTCTATTTTAACGGCAAATTCCCCCTTCTTTTTCTTCAGCGGGAACGAGAAGGAAACGGCGTCATAATCCTGATTGACCGCATAGGGAGCGTCCTGCACATATACATTGAGCGCGCGCACTACCTGCGAGCAGGAATACCGCCCGGAAATGCCTATCTCGTCGCCCTTGAAGGTGATGGAAACGCCTTTCAGCTGCACGGCGGAGTCCCCCTCGTAATACTTCTTCGCCGGGTCCGTGGCAAACACCTCGCAAACATCCAGAATGGCCGCGCTCGCGGGCGTCAAATAGGTGGGAGTCATTCCGAAGGTATAATTGCCGCTCCCCATCAGAGCGGTTCCCAGCTTCTTCTCATCCGTCGTCGTGGCGTGATTGTGGGGCAGATTCAGGCCGTGCCCCAGCTCATGCGCGAGCCCGCCATACCATTTGGTCAGCAGGCGGCCCTCCGTCGTCTTTTGCCCGAGATGCTTCAAATCAAATGCCGGATAGTCCAGCGCGAAACAATCCCGCCCAATCCCGTAAAAAGGCACGCCCCCGGGATTGAGATCGGTATTCTTGCCGTCCTTCCAGGTGGGCATGATAATCAGATTATGCCCGCTCTTTTTCTTGTCGGGATGCGCCTTGTAAAACTCCTGAAGCTCCTTCAGGGCCTTGTAGCCTCCCCCGTTCTCGTAGGGATAGGCGGAGGCGGGCTCCTTGGCCTTGTAAACAATAATATTCACCCGGTCCTTCGACTTCATGTCCAGCCCGAACGAACGGGGGCCGTAGCCATTCCTCTGCATCTCGCGCCCGTAATACTGCTGGAGATAGAGCATCAGCTCACTGAGACGGCGTTCAAAATCCGGCACAGGCTCCGTATCGTTCCCCAGAAAGTAAACCACATTCAACTTTTTGGGGGCCTTTTTGAGCGCTACGGGAGGGTGCTCTATCTGAAACACATTTTCCGCAACTCCCTGAGAAGAAGCGGAACAGAGCAAAGACAAAGAGCAGGCAACGTAAAAAACGGGTCTGAACATGGTAAAACGGTAGAGAAAACGGCCCCGAAATCAAGAAAATCCCTCCCGCGCACATAAGAAAACCCGTTTCCCCCGGCCCCAAAGGCACAAGGAAAACGGGTGTTGAATCCATTCAATCCCTGTCAGGACTCGGTCGAAGCGGCCTCGGCCCCGGAGGGAAGCACCGGAGCCGCAGGGAGGACCGTATTCCCCGTAGAAGTCCCCAGGAAGGAGGGCAGCTCCAGCCCGACGCTCTTGCCGATCTCATGCAGGGGCAGCGTATCCTTGATCAGATTCTGCACAAACCCGCCGACAGAGGCCTCTTTGCTGTTGCCCATCACCACCACCTTGTCGAAGGTCAAATGACTGATGGCATTGGTCTGGAGCTCCACAATCCGGGGCAGCTGCTCCGTGACAAGCAGGCTCGAAGCGGCGCCGGACGACCCGGCGGCGGCGACAATCTGCTGGAAGCCCCGGGCCTTCCCGGCAAGAACGGCCTCAATGGCGGCGGCTTCGCCTCGCCCGACCATCTCGAGACCTTCCCCTTCCGCCTTCTTCTTCAGCAGAAGCGCGTCGGACTCACCCTCGGCCAGCTTGCGCAGAGCGGCGGCCTCGGCTTCGCGCTGGATCAGCAGGGCGTCAGCCTTGCCCTTCTGCTCCAGCTTGAGCACCTCGGCAGAAGCGGAGGCGGCCACCTCGCGCTCCTTCTTCTGCACTTCGGCGGAGACGATAATATTAGCTTCCTGCGTGGCGCGCTCCTTCTCGGCGCGCTTGATTTCGGCCTCCTTCTCGGCGAGATAGGCCTCTTCCAGAGCCTTGGCCTCCTGCACCTTCTCGGCGACTTCGGTAATCTTCTTGGCCTCGGCCTGCTTCACCTTGAGGCGTGCCTGGGACTCGGTAATCTGTATCTGGGCCTCGTTCTGCCCTTCAATGGCGGCCGCGCGGGCCATGGCCACCTGAACCGTCTGATCCTTCTCTGCGGAGGCCTTGCCGATCTCCCCCTTGCGGGTTTCTTCGGCCACCTTGACCATCGCTTCATTAATCGCGCGGGAGGCAGCCTCCTGCCCCAGTGCGGCGATATACCCCGAGGCGTCCTGGATGTCGGTAATATTCGCGTTGATCAAATGCAGCCCCACCTTGTGCAGCTCCACATCCACGCCCTCTGTAATCCCCTTGATCAGCTTCTCACGGTCGGCGTTGATCTCCTCAATCGTCATCGAGGCGATCACGACGCGCATCTGGCCCATAATAATCTCCGACCCAAGAGCACGGATCTCGTCGCGTGTACGCCCCAGCAGGCGGGAGGCGGCATTCTGCATGATCTCCGGCTGGGTGGAGATGCCCACGATGAACGAAGAGGGCACGTCCACGCGGATATTCTGCGAAGACAGCGCGCCGCTCAGGGGCACGTCGATATTGATCGGGTTCAGCTCCAGATAAGCGTAGGACTGGAGAACGGGCAGCACAAACGTCGCGCCGCCGTGATAACAGCGGGAGGGATAGCCCTCTCCCACCTTGCCGTACACAATGAGAATCTTGTCAGAGGGGCACATGCGGTAGCGGCTGAAAAGCCAGCCTATCGTCCCCAGCACGAACAGAGCGAGAACGGCGATCCCGGTCACTCCCTCCATATTCGTCATGGCAAGCATCGAATCCATATTAGTCATTATCATAATCAACGTGGTTTTACTGTCAGAATTCCGGCATTTACTTCAACCACTACGACAGGAGTATTTGCAGGAAGGGGGGCGTCTCCGGCCTGAACCGCCGGGAGAAACAAAAGCTGGCTGGTATGGGGCACGCGCACCTGCCCCCCGGACTGCCCGGCGGGAGGAATCGTCACATAGACGGCGCCGTCCCGCCCGACCAGAGAATCATACTTTAACGTACCGTCGGACCTCAGCCCGTAAATAAAACGCATCAGCACGGCAATCACGCCAAACGTGGCAAGCCCCACCGCCACACTGACAACCAGCGTCACGGCCAGACTCAGCCCCGAGCCGGCGCAGATCAGCCCGGCCCAGCCGAATCCCAGAAAAAACCCGGTGACGGACCTCAGGGAAAATATGCCCATGTCGGAATCGCCCGCGTGATCCATATCAGACCCGCCTATGTCGTGATCCCCGCCAAACACGAGGGAAAACACCGTCAACAGCACGGCAAACACCGTACTGATCGCGGCGATGTAGGAAAAAATACCCTCCGCACTCGTCACATTCAGGGAAAACGATAAAAAAGAATCGTACAATCCGGCATTCATTAGCCGGACAATACCCCGGGGAAATAGCTTAGTCAACTTAACTCGCAAATACCCCAAAAATACGGAGAGACTCCCCGGCGGACAAAATTCCCGATTGCTGTAAACAGCTCTTTCAAACAGAATAAAGAGGCCCTATCATCGCCCCATTCATGAACAAACTGAAAGGAGCCGCGTACGGCCTCATCTCCTCGTCCACCTTCGGACTCATCCCCCTTTTCACCCTGCCCGTCCTCAAGAGCGGCGTGGGCGTACACTCCATCCTGTTCTACCGCTACCTGATCGCCGCTCTCCTGATAGGCGGCCTGCTCGCCGCCCGCAAAATCTCCCTCAAAATCAGCCTGGGGGAACTGCTCCAGCTCATGGGGCTGGGCCTCTTCGCCGCCCTGTCCGCTCTCCTCCTGTTCGAGGGCTACCAGTACCTGTCCAGCGGAGTCGCGACCACCATCCACTTCCTGTACCCCGTCTTTGTCGCGATTCTGATGATCACCTTTTTCCGGGAAAAAAAATCTCTCGCCGTCTTCCTGGCCATCGGCCTGGCCATCACCGGAGTCGCCTTCCTCTCCCTGGGAGAGGGCCGCGCGTCCTTCAGCCTGAAAGGCGTCGCCGTCGTCGCCACCTCGGCCGTCACCTACGCCCTCTACATCGTCGGCGTCAACAAAACGCCCGTGGGACAAATAAACGCGCAGAAACTCACCTTCTACATCATGGGCCTGAGCGCCCTGTTCTTCCTGATCTTCGCCCTCGTCAGCCGGGATCTCCAGCCCCTGCCCGACCTGAAAGCGGGCCTCAACATCACCCTGCTGGCCCTGCTGCCGACCGTCGTCTCCAACCTGGCGCTCGTGTACGCCGTCACCTACGTCGGCTCCACCATGACGGCCATCCTGGGAGCCATGG
>CAZNVW010000098.1:0-9700 GCA_964576595.1 uncultured Verrucomicrobiales bacterium | reverse complement strand
GGTACTGTCCCCCTCTGTCAGCACCTCGTAAAACGCCCGGTTGATCATATTCATCTCCTTCTGGAAATGCTTGTAGGTCATTGCGTCCGGAGAGGCGGCCCCACGCGAGGCGGCCTCCCTCTTCAAATCCTCATCCTCAATCCCGGAGAACAGATGCCCCCCTCCGCAGAAGGGCATCTGATCCCGGAGATCCCGGGGAACGGTCCAGTCTATAGTCACATTCGTAAACGGAGACTGTCCCCATCGGGAAGGCACATTCAAATTGTAAACAAACCCCCTGATATCCTTTTTGATTCGCTCCGGAGTCAGCTTGTCGCGGAAAACAAAAGGCGCCAGAAACGTATCGAACGAGCTGAATGCCTGCGCGCCCGCCCATTCGCTCTGGAGAATGCCCAGGAAATTGGCCATTTGCCCGAGAGCTTCCCGGAAATGCCGGGGAGGACGGCTGCTGACGCGGCTGCGCACCCCGTTGAACCCTTCATTCAACAAGTTCCTCAAACTCCACCCGGCACAATACCCTGTCAGACAGTCCAGATCATGAATGTGAAAATCTCCGCTCCGGTGAGCGGCTCCCTCCAAGGGGGAGTACACGCGATCCAGCCAGTAATTGGCGATGACCTTCCCGGCCGTATTGTTAATCAGCCCGGCGTTTGAGTAGGTCGTATTGGAGTTTGCGGCGATTCGCCAGTCCGTGCCGTTGATATACTCCTCCACGGCCTGCCTGCAATCGACATAAGTATTGGCAGACTCAAGCCCCGCCATACTGTCCCGCTGCATCTTGTGCAAAAAGCGGTAAACGATAAAACAGCGCGCCGTCTCGAATCTGCCGCAGGTAAACAGCTCCCGCTCAATGATGTCCTGTACCTCCTCGACAGATACAGAGGGCCTGTCGTACACCTTTTCCAGCACGCGGGTGAAGACGGCTTCCTCATACATTTCGCCGGAACTGTGAAACGCCTTGCGTATCGCGTCCTGAATCTTGTAGGGCTGGAAAACGGAGATCTTCCCGTTTCTCTTGATAATAGTGTCGGCCATGTCTTCTGCGAGTCGATAGAGGGTTTTGGAAAAAACCGACTCGGCAGGGCCTTGAAAAACAAACGAATATATCCGGACAAACCAGAAGAGCGCTCAAGCGAACGACGGCATACCGGGAGAATGATTCGTATGCCTATCCTTGCGCGAGACAGTAATACCAGAGTGCAGGTCGTCTTCTGACTTACGGTCATTGACTTGATGAGAGGAACTTCCCGTTTTTGAAACAGTGTTCCCGCTCTGTCTACCGATTACAGCGGCGCGTCCGCGACGGATTTTCACCGTCTTCCGTTACCTGCGCAGACCCTCTTTAGGACTTATCCCCCCTCTTGACAAGGGAAAAATACCGAAGAAAAAGAAGGCTCCTCCCCATCAGATTGAAAGTAAGCCCCTTCTTGAAAAATAACATCTGCATCGGCAGAACTCAGACGCGCCCTATCAGCTCCATGAGCCGCTCCAGATGCTCCCGGTCGCACTCGTCAAAAGCGCCGCGTATATCCGAATCGACATCCAGAACGGCGATAATCTCCCCCGACCGGTCCCGCACCGGGACGACGACTTCACTACGGGAGGAAGAGTCGCAGGAGATATGCCCGGGGAAGTCGTGCACGTGAGGAACGAGAATCGTCTCCCCCTTCTCCCAGCAGGAGCCGCAGACGCCCCGGCCCCGGGCGATGTGCAGGCATCCCATGGTCCCCTGATACGGTCCGATCACCAGGCCATCTCCCACCACCCGGTAGAATCCGGTCCAGTAAAAAGACTCCATCAGACCATTCAAAATACAGGCGGTCGTCGCCATGCGCGCGATCATGTCCGACTCGCCGTCCAGAACGAGGGACAAATGAGTGTACGCCATCTCGTAACGGATGCTTTTCTCCACATCGGTCAGCAATCGGGTCTGCTTGCGGGGCGAGCAGTACATGGGTAAATAAACATCGTCACTCATAACAAAAAAAAATCAGACAGGTTCGGGAGACTCCGGGCGGGCACCGGAAGAAATCATTTTTTCCAGCCAGGCCAGAGCCTCCTCCCGGGTGCCGATACGGTGCTCCAGCTGCTCGGTCTGCACGGCCTCGAGATACTCGCGGAAAAGGGGGCCGGGCTTCAGCCCAAGCCCCATCAGATCCCGGCCCGTCACCAGACGGGGCGGTAAAATGGGCTCACGGGAAAACTCCTCCAGCTTCCCCTCCAGAAACTCGTAATTGTCGGTAAAACCGTTGGACGACGCGCAATCCACCCGGTGGAGCTCCATCTCCTCCGGGAATGTGGGCCGCCCCATGAAGCGCCGCAGACGGGCCGTCCTCATATTCTGCACATTCATGAAGTTCATGTGATTGGCGACCATCTCCGTCGTCCGCTCCACCGTCATATTCGAGCACTTCAACCGGCGCAGTATCTCTCCGGTCATCTCGGCGCCCACACTGTCGTGACTGCTGAAACGTATGCGGCCCGTCTCCTCTTCAACCTGGAAAGTGGGCGGCTTGCCGATGTCATGCAGCAGCACGGCCAGAAGCAGCTCGCGGGACGGCTTGTCCCCCAGCATGTCGAGCATGATGCGGGTATGCGTGTACACATCTCCCTCAGGGTGCCACTGCGGGGGCTGCTCGCAGCCGACCATCCGGTACACCTCGGGCACAATAAAGCGCATCAGCCCGCTCTCCATCAGCAAATCGAGCCCCCGGGCGCGGCGGGGCGACTCCAGTATCTTCAAAAACTCCTCGCGGATTCTCTCCACGGAGATTTTTTCCAGCCAGCCGGAGCACCGGCAAACGGCCGCCCATGTAGCGGCCTCTATCTCAAAACCCGTCACGACGGCAAAACGTACCGCCCGCATCAGGCGCAGGGCGTCCTCTTCAAAACGCTTCTCCGGCTCTCCGATCGCGCGAATGATCCCGGCCTCCATATCCCGGCGGCCGCCGACGTAATCGATGATCTCCCCCGTCCAGGGATCTTCAAACAAGCCGTTGACCGTAAAATCCCGGCGTTGAGCATCCTGCTCGGGCGAAGAAAAGCGCACGGACTCCGGGTGCCGCCCGTCCTCATAACGCCCGTCTTCCCGAAACGTGGCGATTTCAAAGGGAATCCCCGATTCCCTGACCAGAATCACGCCGAAATGAGCCCCGATCGCATCCCCGCGTGGAAAAAGCCCGAGCACTTCATCAGGCCGGGCGGAAGTGGCTATATCAATATCCTTGGCCGCGATTCCCCTGAGCCGGTCCCGCACACAGCCTCCGGCATAATAAACGACATGCCCCCCCTCCCGCAGGCGGGAAGCCAGGCGCAAGGCCGCTTGTCTCAAATCGCCGGAATCCATGACCCTGATTCTGCTGCCGTCGTTATCGCGAGGCGGAGGCTCTCTTGCCGCCCGGTTTGCCGCCCTTGCGGCCTTGCAGAAGCTGCTCCACCATCATCTCGAGCAAAGCGCCCGGCTGCTTGTTGAAGCGTATGCGCCCCTCCCGGTCGAGCACAAAGGCGCCCGCGCCCGCATCCATGCGGTAATCCGTATGAATCGCCCGGGTCTCATCGGCAATCATCGGAATCGTCAGCTTGTTCTTCTCGGCCACCTCCTTGAGCAAACCGGCCTCGGCCGGACAGACGACGGCGATGCGCACCCCCTGCGGAGAATACTTTTCATACATCTTCTGCATGGGCTCCAGAATCGTATGCGTCTCCTCCAGGAAGGGATTCCAGAACAGGAGAACCGTTATTTTCCCGTCCTGCGCGCCCGTATCGAATATCTGGCCGTCAATGGCGGCCGCCTTGATATGGGGCGGCTTCTGCATCAGCGTCAGATTATTCAGCCGGTACAACTCCTCGCGGACAATATCCACGACCTTGAAGCGGCCGAACGGCGCGCCAAAATCATCTCCCTTGATATTTTGCAGGGCGTACTTGATATAGCCGCCCCGGAGCTTCACGCTCTCCGGATCGTCGGAGGCTCCATTGCCCCGGAGCTTCAGGGCGATTCCCAGAGCGGCATACCCCTTGATCGTCTTGTCCTCGTTGACCCGGAAGATATTCTCGAGCATCATCCGGGAGCGGGGATGATTAAACCCGGCCAGAGGCGCGCACAGCTCACGGGCGCACGGCCTGTTCGCCAGAGACCCGTCTATCGAGTCCAGCAGGGAATTCATGGCCTTGGTCGGAGTAGGAGGCGGGAACTTCGTCAATTCCACGGGATTGCTCAAAAACCAGGCGACGCCGGGAGCCGTCCAATCCTTGCCCAAATCCCGGCGAATGAGATTCCAGACCGCCTGAGCCGTCTTTTTGCCGTCGGGGCGCACCTCCCACAGGCGGGTCTGATCCTCGGCCGACGCCCTGTTATAGGCCAGCATCCAGTTCTCCCGCTCCGTACGCCACGCATCAAGGAGGGACTTTAACCGAGCCTCCTCTTTTGAGAGCGCCAGATTAACGTTCCTGATTTCATCATAGCGAACCTTCTCCTGCGCTTGCGAAACACAGAGATTCGATATCAGACTTCCGGCTACAAGAAGAGGGAGATAACGCATAAGCTCTTGCGACAGTTTAACGAGGAAGACCTCTCAGGCAAGGTAAAATAGACTCTATTCCAAAATCAGGAGAGGCTCTCCGGAGCTTTTGCCTCCTCCCCCGCATCACGGCAAGCCGGCCAGACGCTGAGCCCCGGCTCGCTCCCGTAGCGCGCATACTCAGGAGACTCGAACCACGGGTCCCACCAGCGGAACAGCCGGGCCTCGCGGCAAAAAACGACCAGAGTTCCCAACCCGGCTCCCAGAATCGTCATCTCGAACAGAACGGGCACAAACCCGGAAAAGCGGCTCCAGTCAGCCTCCCTCCCCTGCAAAATCAGCGGATAGTCGATCAGCTGGGTTCCCCAGGTCAACAGGAATCCGGTCAGCAAACCGCAGGAAGCGCCCCAAAAAGTCCCCCGAAATATCCCGTCCCGTTCCGGCCCGTCGTCTTCCGAATCATCCTCCGTCACCGGAAAGGGCGAAACCGCCTCCCTCGCCCCGGAAGGAATCTCGACCCTCCCCCGGGCCCGCAGAGCGCACACCTCCGCAATACTCACACAGGGAAACAGGCGGATGAACAGCAAAATCGCCCCGAAAAACAGGCCGAACGTCCCCGCGAACATCGCAACATCCACCCATGACGGCATATAGGTACTCCAGGACGCGCTCATGAAAGAGCGGGACATGGTACCCGCGACAATGACAAAACGCTCCAGCCACATGCCCAGCGTCACGCACAGGGCGACGCCCGCCAGAGCCGCCGTACTGCGCCGGACGCGACGGAGCCACAGACACTGGGGAATGACTACATTGCACGCCAGCATCGCCCAGAACGCCCAGGCGAACGGCCCCGTAATCCTCTGGATAAAGGCCGCCCTTTCCAGGGGAGAGCCGGAGTAGAACGCCATGAACTGCTCCACTCCGTAGCAGAAGCCCATAACCAGGGACAGGGCAAGCATTAACTTGGCCAGAGACTCCAAATGATGCGGCGAGATCATGTCCTTCAACCGTCCCGCCGCCCGGAGCGGCACCACCACCAGCAGCACCATGGCCAGCCCGCCGAAAATGGCCCCGGCGACAAAATAGGGGGGGAAGAGCGTGGAGTGCCACCCCGGCACCACCGTCGCGGCAAAGTCATAGGAGACAACCGAGTGTACGGAGATAACCAGAGGCGTCAGCAGCCCGGCCAAAATCAGGGCCATCTTCCGGTGCAGCCGCCATTGCCTCTGCGTACCGATCCACCCCAGGGCGAGCCAGCCGTAAAAACGGGCCCGGCGTCCCCGGCCCGCCCGGTCGCGCAGCAGAGCCAGATCGGGAACCAGACAAACATATAAAAACAACAGGGACAGGAGAAAGTAGGTCCCCACGGCAAACGCGTCCCAAATCAGCGGGGACAGGAAATTCTGCCAGACGCCGTTTGACTCCGGCACGGGCACAAAAAACCAGGCCATCCAGACGCGCCCCATGTGAAACACGGGAAAAACGGCGGCGCACAGGACGGCGAACAACGTCATCGCCTCCGCAATGCGGTTCACCGACGTGCGCCACTGCTGGCGAGTCAGCAAAAGAATGGCCGAGATCAGCGTCCCGGCATGACCGATACCTATCCAGAACACAAAATTGACAATATCCCAGCCCCAGGGCACATGATTGTCCACCCCCAGCACGCCGACACCCGCCGCCGTCACATAGACGAGACTGGCGGCCAGCAAAAGAACCAGCAGGGAGCAAACCGCAAACCCCGCCTTCCACAACAACGTGGCGGGCTTCTCCACGGGAGAGCACAAGCGGGAGATCACCTCGCGCCATGGGGCGGAAGCGTCAGAAGAAGTTGTGCCGGGCGAGTCCATTGCAGGCACCCACGCTAACATGGACGGGAACCGCGCTCAATCCGCTTTTTTTAAAGTTGCCTCCGAAAAAAAAACCGGGCACTCATTCCCTATTCGCAAAATTGCACCAATGCATGGCGACGCCGCCCCGCATGATCTGAAAACCGTGCTTCTCATAAAACGCGGCATTGCCGATATCCTCCGGCATAAGATCAATATACAGGTAATCCCTGCACTTTTCCCTGGCCATCTCTATCAGCCTCCCGGCAATCCCCTGTCCCTGATAAGACGGGCTCACCAGCACATAGTGCATGAAGGCCACCATCTCGCTGTCATCCAGCAGTCTCACCAGCCCCACCAGCTTGTCGCCGTCCCACGCCGTAAACACGCTCGACGAGTTCATCAAGGCCTTGTGGAGGCGGGCGGGATATTGCCCGGAAACCCAGCCTACGGACAGGAAAAGCTCCTGCACTGCTTCCCGGGTAAAATTCTTCTCTTCAGTATAAGCAATAGACATGGGCGTTTCCCCCAAGTGCCGCCGCCAAACATCGACAGGGCGGAAGAAAAAATCCGCTCTTGAAGAAACACTCTCCAAAAGCGGATTCAACATGCTCCGGAGCGATCCTCAGCTCCACATCTCCGCGACGCGGCGCAGTCGGCGCACCGACTCCTCGCGGCCGAGAATGGACAGAATGTCTCCCATATCCGGCCCGCCGCCCATGCCCGTCAGGGCGACACGGCAGGGGAACATGATCGCGCCGGGGCGGATTTTCAGCTCATCGGCCAGCGCATGCAGACATTCCTTCGCGGAGTCGGCATTCCAGTCGGCCACCTTTTCCATCAACTCGGCCAGGGGAGCCAGATAGGCCTCCGCGCCGGGCTTCACCTTGCCGCGAGCCTCGGGGTCGATGGGATAGTCGGGATGGAAAAAGAAGGCGATCTTTTCCGGGACTTCGGAAAACGTCTGCACCTTGGTCTGTACCGTTTCGACAATGCGGGAAAAGTTCTCTCCCCGGATGGGCAGTCCGGCGGCGGAACAGTAAGGAGCGGCGTCAGCGGCAAACGTCTCTGCGGGCAACGCCATCAAATGCTGCTGATTCAGCCAGCGGCACTTGGTAATATCGAACTTGGCGGGAGCGCGGTTGACGGCTTCCAGAGAGAAGCGGTCAATCAATTCCTGCACGGAGAAAATTTCCCGGTCATCCTTGGGAGACCAGCCCAGCAGCGCCAGGAAATTGACAACGGCTTCGGGGAGGAAGCCCTCTGCCGGATAGGTACCGAGAGCGGCGCCCACATCGCGCTTGGACATCTTGGAGCCGTCGGGATTCAGAATCAGCGGAATGTGCGCAAACACGGGCGGCGTCACGCCAAAAGCCTCAAACAACTGCAAATGCTTGGGCGTATTCATCACATGATCCTCACCGCGGATCACATGGGAAATCTTCATCTCAATATCGTCCACCACATTCACAAAGTGGAACACATAAGAACCGTCGGAGCGGCGAATGGCCATATCCGGCGTATTGGACTCGTCGCGGTAGTCGATCGTCACATCTCCCGCCACCAGATCATGCAAAGTCACCGGCTTGCGGTCAAAGCGGAAGCGCCACGCGCCGTCGTCCTCATACACGCGCCCGGCCTGCACCAGCTTCTCAAAATAGCGGTCATACACCTCGTCGCGCTCGCTCTGATAGTAGGGGCCGTATTCGCCGCCCGCCTCGGGGCCCTCGTCCCAGTCGAGACCCAGCCAGTGCATTCCGTCCAGAATGGCGTCACGGGCCGCCTGCGTATTGCGCTCATGGTCGGTATCTTCAACACGGAGCACAAACGTGCCGCCGAAATGACGGGCAAAAAGCCAGTTGAACAGAGCCGTACGGGCCCCTCCGATATGAAGATACCCCGTCGGAGACGGTGCGAATCGAGTACGAACGTTGGATGACATTTCAAGACAGACCTTCCCCAAACACGCCCTCCGGGTCAAGCGCGTAATCCATTATTTAACGTAAAAAACTACTCCGCCCGGTCTGCCGCGTCTCCTGCCGGAGCGCTCTTGCGGGAAGTCATTTTCAACATCAGGAAATACAGCGCGCACAAGGCGGCCACGATCAAAATAATATTGAAACTCTCGCTCTTGACCGCGTGAATCAGCTCCTCCGGATTATCCAGCATGCCGGGATTGTCCCGCCCCACCTTGAAGCCGTACCAGGCCAGCACACAGCACCAAAGAAAAGAACCGAGCACCGTCACTATGCTGAAGCGGAGGAAATTCATCTTCACCATCCCCGCCGGAATGGAAATGAGGTGTCTCACTACGGGAAGCAGGCGCGCAAAAAAGATCCCGCCAGTCTCATACTTTTGCAGAAACACCTCGGCCCGCTCCACCTTGTGCGCGGGCATGAAAAAATACTTGCCGTACTTCATCACGACGGGCCGCCCCACCACAAGCGACACCCAGTAAGTCAGGGCGGACCCTATCCACGACCCCGCCGTACCCGCCAGAATCACGCCCCAGAACGTCATACTCCCCTGGGTCGCCATAATAGCCGCCGGAGGAATCACCACCTCACTCGGCACGGGAAAAATGGAACTCTCCATCGCCATCAAAATAACGACGCCCAGATACCCCCAGTCCCTCACCCAGCCCAGCCACATCATGATCAATTCGTGAAACATCACGGCTATCTACCCTATAAGCGGAACGACATCAAGCGGCATTGACGGCCCGGGAGGTCATTTTATGAAAAAAACGGAATAAAACTCATCTTGCCCCTTCAACGAAAAGGATTGACAAAAAAACGCCCCTATCCACTATATGATCTTGATAAGATCAGTTCAAAAGATTGTTTCAAATAATCTTTTGAAAAACAAAATTCACCTCCGGTCATGTCCTACGGTTCCCTCTCGTCCTCCTCCTCCCGCAGCGGAAACAAAAGCGCCCTTCTGCCCCTCGTGCTTTTCCTGCTTCTGATTGCGGGGTATGTACTTGTCCTCCCCGGCATCCACATCCTGCCCGGCTATTTCTTACCCTACATCCTCCTGCTGTTCGCCCTTTCCCTCCTCGCCTCGTTCCTCTACGCCGGGCGGAGCAAAACAGCCGGCGTACTGCTCAAAATACAACTCATCTTCCTCGCCATCTCCTGCGTCAACTTCTATTTCTACAGAGACGACCGCAAGGAACAGGAAAAACTGATGCGGGCCCAATACGAATCTCTCCAGCAAAGCCTGAACCGGAACATTCAATACAAGGAGCAGATAAAACAGAGGGATATGCTGCTCACCGACATCCCCGGCACGCCAAGAGACGGCGTAGTCGCCCTGGTTTACTCCAATACGCCGCCCGCCTATCTG
>CAZNVW010000097.1:0-9739 GCA_964576595.1 uncultured Verrucomicrobiales bacterium | reverse complement strand
GTTTTGCAGCCTCGCCGTGAGGAGGTCGTTTATAGTCTCTGGAATGAGGTGAGGCCGGAGGCTTATCCCGACTCGATCCGATGCGCCGGAGAGGAATATCGCGTTTTTTACGAGTATGCGCCGGGAGAGGAGGACGACGGGCTGACGTTGTGTGTTTCTCTGGATCAGCTTGGGAATGTTCCTGCCTGGCTCCCGGACTGGGGGGTGCCGGGGACTTTGGCCGACCGCGCGGAGGTGTTGTTTCGGGGGTTGCCCAAGGAGCTGCGTATCGCTCTCCAGCCTGTGGCGGGGGCTGCGGCCCGTTTTGCCGAGAGCCGGATGGGGGTTGAGCCGGATGGCCCGCTTAATGTGTGTCTGACGGAGTTTGTCCGCCGCGAGACGGGGCGGCCCTGTTACCCCGACCAGTTTATGCCGGAGTCTTTGCCCTATGAGTGGAGGACGAAGGTGTGCGTGCAGGACGCGCGCGGCAGGGAGCTGGGGTTTGGTCTTGATTTGGAGGAGTTGCGGGCCCGGCTCGCGCCGCAGGTAAAGCGTCATTTCGAGCGGCAGGCTTCCTCCCACTGGTCTGCCACAGGGATGAAGAAATGGACTTGCGATGATCTTCCCGGAGAGCTGCAGCTGGGGAGTTTGACAGGCTATCCGGCGTTGACGGATGAGGGGGAGAGTGTCGGGATGAAGGTTTTTCATGACCCGAGCGAGGCGGCCGACTCCCATCGCGCCGGGTGTGTGCGTCTCGCCCGGCTGAATCATGCCGATCAGATCAATCATTTGCGCAAGCGGTTGCCGCTCAGTTTGAGCGGGAAAATGTCCCTGACCGTACTGGGCGGAGATCCCTCGCGAAATTTGGAGGATCTAATCGGGCTGTGTATTGAAGGGGGGCTGGGGAAGGTATTGCCCCGCTCCGCCCGGGAGTTTGCGGCGGCGGAGCTGCATTTGCGCCAGAATCTTTTCTCTTGCGCCGAGTTTGTGTGCAAGGGCTGGGAGACGCTTGTACGCATGGAGAGCGACGTTCAACGCGCTATTTCAGAGTACGGGGGCACCCGCCATGGCGAGGCGATTGCCGCCGATTTGCGGCGGCAGCTCGACTGGATGTTCCGTCCGGCCTTTTTGCAGCGTACGGGGTATTACCGTTATCCCGATCTTCTGCGCTATGCCGAAGGTCTGGGCGTGCGGTTGAAGCGCATTCCCCAGCAGCCCATAGGCCGTGAGCTGGAGCGGCTCGATAAGTTGAATGTTTTTTGGGAGCCGTGGGCTCGTGAGCGGGCGGCCCGGCCCGAGAGTCTTGTTCTGGAGGAATTTGCCTGGCTGCTTGACGAGTATCGCTTGTCTCTTTTCTCCCCCGGCGTGCCCGTCAAGGGTAAAATTTCCGAGAAGCGCCTGCAGGAGGCGTGGGAGAGCAGAGGCTAGTTCCCGGCGGGAGGAGGGCGCGTTTTGCGAGGCCTCTCTATTTCAGGAAGGAGGCCAGGTCGCGGTCAAAGCCGGGATAGGAGGTGGCGATGCAGGCGGTGTTTTCCAGCGTTGTTTCGCCGTCGGCGAACAGGCCCGCGATCAGGAAGGACATGGCGATTCTGTGGTCTCCGAAGCTGTCGAGCTGGCCTCCCCGGAGAGGGCGCCTGCCCCGGACGATCAGGCCGTCGTCATATTCTTCGACGTCCGCACCCATTTTGCGGAGGTTGGTGACGACGGTCATGACGCGGTCGGTCTCCTTGACGCGGAGTTCTTTTGCTTCGCGGAGTACGGTGTCGCCTTCAGCCAGGGCTCCGGCGACGGCCAGGATGGGGATTTCGTCAATCAGGTTTGGTACTTCTTCACGGGTGATGGCTGCGCCGTGGAGACGGCTCCCGCGGACGGTGATCGTGCCGTAGGGTTCGCCGTTTTCCGCGTTGCCCGGAGTGATGGAGATGTCCGCGCCCATGCGTTTCAGTACGTCGATGACGGCAGTGCGGGTGGGGTTCAGGCCCGTGTCGGGGAGCGTGAGTTCCGCGCCCGGCAGGGCGGCGGCGGCTACGAGCCAAAAGGCCGCGCTGGAGATGTCGCCGGGAACGATCAGGTCGTGTGCGGCGGGGATTTGACCACCTTCTACGGAGACATTCAATCCCTCTACCGTGCAGCGTATGCCGAAGTGCTCGAACAGACGCTCGGTGTGGTCTCTGGTGACGGCCGGCTGGCGGACGGTCGTGACGCCGTCGGCGAAGAGGCCTGCCAGCAGGAGACAGCTTTTGACTTGCGCGCTCGCCATGGGCAGGGTGTAGTCGATGGCGTGCAGTCTGTCGTAGCGGCCGCCGGATATTTTGAGGGGAGCGCATCCCGGTTTGTCGCCGAGGGCGGCCGTCAGCGCGCCCATTTGGGTCAGGGGGTCGAGGATGCGCTTCATCGGGCGGCTGCACAGGGAGGCGTCGCCGGTCATTTCGCATTCAAAGGGCTGGGCGGCCAGTATGCCCGCCAGCAGGCGCATGCCCGTACCCGAGTTGCCGCAGTCGATGACGCCCGATTCGGGGCGCTGGAGCAGGCCGTTGACTCCGGTGAGGATGAAGTCGGCGGGGCCATAGCCCGTTCTCTCCTGTTGCACATCCAGATGGGCGCCCATGTCGGTCATGGCGCGCAACGTATTCAGACAGTCCTCACTGCACAGGAAGTTTTTAATGTAGGAGGAGCCGTGCGCCAGTCCCGCCAGTATGGCGGCCCGATGCGAGATGCTTTTGTCTCCGGGGACGGTTAGTGTGCCGGAGAGGGCGCGGATGGCATGGGAGGAGAGGCGGGCGGGCAGGGGAGAGGACATGGCCGGAGGAACGGAAAAAGGAGGGGGTGGAGGTGTTATCGCTGCTGGCGGATGATTTCGGTGCCGATGCCTTCGTTGGTGAAGATTTCGAGCAGGAGGGTGTGGGGCAGACGACCGTCGATAAAGTGGACCTTGCGCACGCCCGCGTTGAGGGCCTCGACTGCCGAGGTGACTTTGGGAATCATGCCGCCGGAGATGACGCCTTCTTCAATCAGGGCCATGGCCTCGGGGCGGGTGATGGAGGTGATGAGAGAGGTGGGGTCGCCCGGGTCGCGCAGGATGCCGGGGACGTCGGAGATATAGACGAGTTTGACGGGCCTGAGTTCCTTGGCGAGGGCTGCGGCGGCCAGGTCGGCGTTTACGTTCAGCGGATTGTGGGTGCCGAGTTCGCTGGCGAGCGGGGAGATGATCGGGGTGATCTCCATCTCGAGGGCTTCCCTGATTTTGGCGGGGCGGCAGCCGATGACTTTGCCCACTTCTCCGATATCGACCGGGTTGCCGTCTGCGTCGAGGGGCTGCATTTTTTCTCCGACAAAGATTTCCGTTCCCGGTATGCCGATGGATTTGCCGCCGAAGTCGCGCATCATCTGGGCCAGGCCCGGGTTGATGGTGGAGCTGAGCGTTTTTTCTACAATGGAGATGGCTTCCGGAGTGGTGACGCGGAGGCCGTTGACAAAGCGGGCTTCCAGTCCGGCTTCCGCCATGGCCTTGGAGATGGCCTTGCCGCCGCCGTGCACGACGACGGGGTTGATGCCCATGGTCTCCAGCAGGACGATGTCGCGCATGAGTTTGCGGACGAGTTCGGCGTCATCCATCGCGCTCCCGCCGAATTTGATCAGGAACGTGGCATTGCGAAAGGCCTGAAGGTAGGGCAGGGCGTTTGTCAGGACGGAGGCGTTTTCCACCAGAGTAGAAATATCGGCTTGCATGAGGCGATTATCTCATAAAACGCCCCGGGAGAAAAGCGGGAAAATGGGGAGAAAAGCGACTGCCGGGCCCGGGGGAAACGGGAGGTGTCAAATCCAGCGTTTCCGGCGGAAGTAGATCAGGGGCAGGATGACCGAGACGGCCATCAGGCAGATGGCTAGCGGGTAGCCGAAGCTGAGCTCCAGCTCGGGCATGGTTTTGAAGTTCATCCCGTACACGCTGGCGATGAGTGTCGGCGGCATGAAGATGACGGCGGCCACCGTGAAGATCTTGACGATCTGGTTTTGTTCAATGTTGATGAGTCCGAGCGTCGCGTCCAGCATGAAGTTGACCTTGTTGGAGAGGAAGGAGGCGTACTCCGTCAGGGAGGTGACGTCGCGGCTCAGGGGGCGCAGGTGGGTGTACAGTCCCGACAGGGTGCCGGAGTCTATATCGTCCTGCCCGGCGTAGGAGAGGAGGCGGGAGAGGTTGACGAGGCAGTCCCGCTGGCGGGAGATCAGGTCTCCGGTACGGCCCAGGTCGATGATGACTTCGCGCAGGGTTTCCTCCTTTTGCGTTTTCTGCGCGGGAGAGACGGGTTTTTCCTGCCGCTCGGCGCGGTCGGCGAAAACTAGTTTGGACAGGCGGTCGAGTTCCGCGCCGAATCGTTCCAGAACGTCCGCCTGGCGGTCGACGATGGTTGACAGCAGGCCGAGGAAGACCTGGTCGCGGGAGAACTGTTTGTGCTTGTTGAGCAGCTGCAGGGAGAAGACCCGGAAGGAATAGGAGTCGGTGTGGCGGATGGTGATGATGCGCCGGTCGAGCAGGACAAAGGTGATTTCCGCCGGTTCCGGGTTTTCCGTATCGACGCGCGAGAGCACGGTGGTCGTCATGAACCGCGCGCCGTCTTCGGTATAGAGACGGGAGGTCGATTCGATTTCGCGCATCTCGTCGCGGCTGGGCATTTCCAGCTCTACAATGCGGCCGACGCGGTCCAGTTCTTCGTAAGTGGGGGTCAGCAGGTCAATCCAGACGGCGTCCTTCCAGTCGAGCTCGAAGGCTTCCTTGTCAATGGAACGGGTGAATCCGTTCTCCGTCTGTCTGTAAATGCGGATCATGCGAGGATGGGGAGACTGGGGCTACATCGGCTCGGCAGTTCGCAGGAGGCGAAGTGCAACGCCATTGTTTCACAAGACGCTTCACAGTACAAGCGGCAAAACTGTAACAGGAAAGGCTATTTTTCCTTGAATCCGGGTTTGCGTCCCGCCGAAGTTTTATTTGACGTATTCGGTGAATTCCTCAAATTCCTTTATTTATTGATCGGATGGTACAGGATAGTAGAGGTAGATGAGGGGGGCGTCTTTCCAGAATGCCCAGGAGGGAGGTTCTTTTCTATAATCCTGATAGAAGAGAGGCGGATCTATGCGGCTGTCTCCTATCCAAAGGGCAGAATTTATCCAGTCCTGAGGGGGTCCAGGTAATGAGTGCAACCATTTGTCGGCGGGTTCCGGGGAATAGGCATGCCATTCCTTGTAACTCAGGCTATATAGTCTTTTGGTGTTTTCGGAGGGTTCCAGTCGGGACAGTCCCGCATCCAGGAGGTCGGGGCGAGTGCGCGCCAGAATGATGAAAAGAGGTTCTGAGGATATTTTCTGCTGCTCTTTACTGAGGTGAAAGAACCAGTGGATCGCCTTGTCCGGCTTACTGGCCGCCAGAGCCTGCGAGATTGATTTCAGCATTGTATGACCATGAGGCCGTTTTTCGGCATGTTCCAGGAAGTATGCGGCGGCGGCTTCAGGATCGGTTTCCGCCCATGACTTCATGATTACAGGAGCCATGACTGCGGTCAACGGCCCCAGGGAATTCTGTCGGAGAAGGGCCTGCTCCGGGAATTCTGCGCCCGCCGTGTAGGCGAGCGGTATTGCCATGAGAAGGGTTTTTTGATCCAGTTCGGTGAATGCCTACGGGACGAAGTTCTGTTTCAGGAGGTCGATTTCTTTTGACCATTCTTCGGGAGCCATTCGGGAGTAACAGTTCAAGAGGTTTTTCAGTTCCTGACTATTGAGGAGCCTTTCCCTATTTTGCTCTTTTTGTTCGGCCTTCCAGTCCGATTTTTGAGAGAGAAAGTGAGGAGCCAGCCGGGAGGAGGCAGTTCCCTCCCGCAGGAGGCCGGCGGCGTCTTTTACAGCTTTGGCGAAGCCCGTCCAGGAATAGTGTGAGGACGGGCCGCCGCAAAGGTATTGCTTGAAGGAAAGTCTTATTGAGAAGAGAGCTCGGAATATACTTTCATTTTTCTGAGGTCTTTTGTTTCCTGGGCGATTTTATGACAGAAAGACAAAAGATGCTTTTTTACTACAGGATTTTCCACTTGTCCGGCAAACTTGTTCGCAAATTCGTCTGCCCGTTTATAAAGCGCCTTATTGTTCCATGTTTTCAGGAAGGTGAAATAATGGTCGAGGAACAGATGGCATGTTTTTTCATGTTTCGTCAGTTCTGAAACGGTTTGTTCCATTAATTGGCAAACCTGAAGGCACATGTTTTGAGGAGGTGTATTTTTTTTGAAATAATCATTTATGTTTTTGAAGAACACTTTTTCATTTTTGTGTGTATAGTCGGGCAGTTTCTTCAATGTGGAAAAGCGTGTTTTTGCAAGCGGCCAATATTCACGCATGAAATAGTTCAACGAGGCAGGGGATTCATCTTTTGTCAGGAAAAAGGCGCAATAACGATATCCCAATCTGTTTTTTTCTTTTGATGTGAATAATGGAGAGAGGAGAAATTTTAATTCATGAGGGTTATTGCCTGTTTTTTGGGCTGCCTGTTCGGCAAAAAGAATACGCTCTGTTTCGGTAGCTCGTAACATTTTTAATTCCAGATACTTTTTCCAGGCGGGAATATTATGGGAACTGTATGTGAGCGCTTTTTCCACCATACCGAGGATATGTTCCTGCTTTTGGGGCAGGAAGGAGAGATAATAACAGAGGTTGGATAATTTATGTTGTTTCTCCTCCTGAAAGGCGGACAGGGAATAAAGGAAAGTAGTAGAGCCTTTCCAGGGCACGGAGGAACCTCCCGTAGAATAATTCCACCCATAAATATTGTTTCCGATGACCCATTGGCCCTTATCGTTTTTCCAGACAAAGGCGCAATGCCCCGGCTGTCCGATGGTATAGGCGGGGATTCCCTTCGCGCTCAAAAAACCGCAGGCGCCTTTGGAAACAGCTCCACAGACTCCTCCATACTCTACATAAACACTGAGACAAATGGGTTTGTAATCATAAAAGGCTCCTCCCTGATGAACGCTTATGCCCTGTCTGTTTTTTTCCCGGTAAGGGATGAACCCCAGGGCGACGCGCCCCGCATTGGCCTCATTCATTTGAGGTTTGTCCGCGATATAATCCTGCCCCCATTTCAGATCCTCCACATTTTCCCTGGCGGCAAACAGGATACCCATTTCCCAGGCGGCCAGGCTTTTGAATGGGGGGAGGAGCCTGCCTTTCTCCAGAGAGTCGCGATAAAACAGATATCTCTCGAGGCATTTATCCCATTCCTGGCGGGCGTGCAGCAGCGAGCATCCCAGGGCCATGGTCAGCCTCGTGTCGTCCAGAGAACCGTTTTCCAAGAGCCAAATCCGATTCAGCGCATCCAGGGAACGCTTGTGAATTCCGTTGGAAAAGACAAGTTCTTCGAAGATACGGGGATTGTCCAAAAGCCATTGTGTAAAATTCCGATCCTTCAACAGATCCAGTACAGAAACTCCCTGCCGTCTCATTTCGCCGGCAAAGTGATACATGTAGCACATGCTTGAAATCTTTTCCTCTTCAAGCACGCGATCATTTTCGCCGGCAATTACTTTATCCCAATTAATTTGCGCGTGGAGGTAGCTGGCGCAATATTTCTCTATTCCGAGCGGATTTCCCGAGAGGCACTGACTCTCAAATTTCCGCTGGATAAAATCGTCTGCGGAAAGGGATGAGCACCCAAGGACAAAGGCAAGGAACAGTTTGATCATAAAAGGGGGATTACTTTTTCCTTTTATCCCGTTCCGATTTTTGGTGGGCTTTTCTGCCCTTGTAGAGAAATTCCGTTTTTGCGTCCCGCCCCACGGTTCTGTCGATGAGAGCCGGAATCTCTTCTTCGGTAAAGCCCGCCATCAGCAAATGCGACCAGACGTTGTTCCGGTCATCAGGATAGCAATTGACCAGCAGGGAGACGAAGGTGTTTTCGGAAGTTTGGAAACGGTTCCAAGCCGAGATGTTTCTGTTTTTTTCTGTAACCATTTTATTTTCAAAATCTCTCCATCCGGGGTATCCCTCGTATCTTGAGGCGTGAGGGTTCTCCTCCAACCATTTTTTTGTCCGCTTTTTGAGTAGTTCCTGGTGCTGCTTTTCTTTTTCTTCATACTTTTTGTCGTAGGCCGAGCTGAGGTCGGCCATGATCCGGGTGGCGAAGGAAGCCAGCAGATCGCGATAGTTTTTTTCCGCGATCTTTTTTTTGTTCGTTATTTTTTTCGGGTCCAGCGTGTACCGCAGCATGACGGGCAGGCAGACCGCTTTTACGTCGAAATCATTGTAGCAATCTTCCCATGGACAGGGAACATTTTCGTCAAAATCAAGGGGCGGGAACAGGGGAGCGGAGGAAATATGATAAAAAATCCATAGCGCCTCCGTTAATTGCTCCTGGGTGAGTGCGTCAAGATCCCAGCTTCCGGGAGGGGAGAGGAGTGTGTCCGCTTTTCGGTAGAATGGGACGAGATCCTTTTTTTGCAGGAGCTGTTTCAGCTCTTTGATTTCCGGGGTTTCTTTTTCCGCCAGCCGATAGTGGCCGGGAGACTTTATGTTTACGGATTCGGCGGAGAGATTAGAGAGAGCCAGGGCGAATAAACCGCTTATAAGCGAGGGAAGGAGGAGGCGGGAGTTCATGTCAGCAGGGGGGATTGGTACTTGCCGGTGAAGTTGACCGTACTACTTTTTCCTTTTATCCCGTTCCGGTTTTTGGGCGGCTTTTCTGCCCTTGTAGAGAAATTCCGTTTTTGCGTCCCGTCCCACGGTTCTGTCGATGAGAGCCGGAATCTCTTCTTCGGTAAAGCCCGCCATCAGCAAATGCGACCAGACGTTGTTCCGGTCATCAGGATAGCAATTGACCAGCAGGGAGACGAAGGTGTTTTCGGAAGTTTGGAAACGGTTCCAAGCCGAGATGTTTCTGTTTTTTTCTGTAACCATTTTATTTTCAAAATCTCTCCATCCGGGGTATCCCTCGTATCTTGAGGCGTGAGGGTTCTCCTCCAACCATTTTTTTGTCCGCTTTTTGAGTAGTTCCTGGTGCTGCTTTTCTTTTTCTTCATACTTTTTGTCGTAGGCCGAGCTGAGGTCGGCCATGATCCGGGTGGCGAAGGAAGCCAGCAGATCGCGATAGTTTTTTTCCGCGATCTTTTTTTTGTTCGTTATTTTTTTCGGGTCCAGCGTGTACCGCAGCATGACGGGCAGGCAGACCGCTTTTACGTCGAAATCATTGTAGCAATCTTCCCATGGACAGGGAACATTTTCGTCAAAATCAAGGGGCGGGAACAGGGGAGCGGAGGAAATATGATAAAAAATCCATAGCGCCTCCGTTAATTGCTCCTGGGTGAGTGCGTCAAGATCCCAGCTTCCGGGAGGGGAGAGGAGTGTGTCCGCTTTTCGGTAGAATGGGACGAGATCCTTTTTTTGCAGGAGCTGTTTCAGCTCTTTGATTTCCGGGGTTTCTTTTTCCGCCAGCCGATAGTGACCGGGAGACTTTATGTTTACGGATTCGGCGGAGAGATTGGAGAGAGCCAGGGCAAACAAACCGCTTATAAGCGAGGGAAGGAGGAGGCGGGAGTTCATGTTCAACAGGAGGTTATTGATACGTGTACGTGAGGGCGGCGGTACTGCCTGTTACGCTTTTTGAGAATTTGGAGAGAGTGCTGATGATACCTTCCGCCTTGTTCCCGGGGTTGATGTATTTGAATGAAAATTTTTGATTGACCGTATTGACATGGCAGTGATCCTTATTTTCCGTATTTTCACCTCCTAG
>CAZNVW010000096.1:0-9802 GCA_964576595.1 uncultured Verrucomicrobiales bacterium | reverse complement strand
GTTGCCATCTTCGCCATAGCTGTCGGTCTTTTTGATGTGGATGAAGAAGAAGTCATGGTCGTTCCAGGCGGCCTTGAGGGCGTCCACCTTGTCGGTTTGTTCCCAGGGAAGGTCGGATTTGGTGAAGTGCCCGTAATGGGTTGTTTTGCGGTAGAGGGGCTGCTTGAGATTCAACTGGGCTTCCATGTCGGCGGGCTTGAAGGAGAAGACCTCCTTGACGGCCTGCTCGATCTGGGCTTCATCGACCGTCGAGGTGCCGAAGGTGTCGATACGCAGCGAGACGGGCAGGTTGTGGCCGATGGCGTAGGCGACCTGGAGCTCGCAGCGCTCGGCGAGGCCCGCGGCGACGATGTTCTTGGCGACCCAGCGGCACATGTAGGCGGCGGATCGGTCTACTTTGGAGGGGTCTTTGCCGGAGAAGGCGCCGCCGCCGTGACGGCCCATGCCGCCGTAGGTGTCAACGATGATTTTGCGCCCGGTCAGGCCGCTGTCGCCGTGGGGGCCTCCGATAATAAAGGAGCCGGTCGGGTTGATGTAGAACTCGTCGGTGTACTGGAGCATTTCCTTGGGAAGCACCTTGCGGATGACTTCATTGATGCAGAAGTGCTCGATTTCGGCGTGGGAGATGTCCGGGGTATGCTGGGTGGAGATGACGACGTTTTTGATGCCGACAGGCTTGTTTCCGTCGTAAATGACGGCGACCTGGGACTTGCAGTCGGGACGGAGCCACGCGACTTGTCCCGATTTGCGGAGCCGCGCCAGCTCCTGCAGGAGCTTGTGGGCGTAGATGATCGGAGCGGGCATCAGCTCGGGCGTTTCATTGGTCGCGTAGCCGAACATGATTCCCTGATCTCCGGCTCCCTGCTCCTCATGGCTTTTCCCGTTTGCCGCCTCGGCGTTTACGCCCTGGGCGATGTCGGGGGACTGCTCTGTGATGAGATTGGTGATGAATACTTTGCCCGCATTGAAGACGTCATCGTCCTTGGGGCTGTTGTAGCCGATTTCACTGATGGCCTCGCGAACAATTTCTTCATAATTCAATTTGGCCGTCGTGGTAATTTCCCCGGCGATGATGACGGTATTGCTTTTGACCAGGGTTTCACAGGCGACGCGGCTTTCCGGGTCCTGGGCCAGACAGGCGTCCAGGACGCTGTCCGAGATGAAATCCGCCACTTTGTCCGGGTGGCCTTCTCCGACGGACTCTGAACTGAAAATGAGTTTGTTCATATTTTTATATCGTCAAATCTTGATTTGTTGATATATCATTTGCGCATGGGGTCAATACTAAATTCATTGAAATTGCTCGCCGATGCCACAAGATTGCGTATTTTGTGCTCTTTGAGCGTTGAGCCTCTGACAGTCGCGGAGATGCAGGAAATTCTTGGCATGGGGCAGAGCCGTATCTCCACCCAGCTGGCCGCGCTGAAGAAGGAGGGCCTCGTGTGTGATGAGCGCTCCGGCAAGAATGTACTTTATTCGCTCTCTGCGCCTTCCGAGCTGATGGCGGTCGCCCGCAAGGCGGCTGAGGAGATACCCGAAGTCAAGCAGGACCGGATTGCCGTCCGCCTGGTGCTGCAGAAGAGGGAAAATCAGGTCAAGGCCTACTTTGACGCCCTGGCCGGAAAGTTTGGCCGCAACTACGTTCCCGGACGCTCGTGGAAGGCCCTTTCCGAAGCCCTGCTCCGTACATTGAATTTTGACGTTGTCGCCGATCTGGGGGCGGGAGAGGCGACGGTCTCCCAGATGCTTTCCCGCCGGGCCAAACAGGTGATCGCCGTCGATAATTCCCCGAAAATGGTCGAATTCGGCCGTCAATTGGCGAAAGAGAATAATCTCCCCAATCTGGAATACCGGCTGGGAGATCTGGAAGATCCGCCCATTGACCGGGAATCCGTCAATCTGGTACTCCTGAGCCAGTCGCTCCACCATGCGGGCATGCCCTTGAACGCGTTAAAGGCGGCTTATGGGATTCTTGCTCCGGGAGGATGTCTTATCGTGCTGGAGCTTCTGAAACATACCTTCGAAAAGGCGAGAGATTTATATGCGGACCGCTGGCTGGGGTTTGGCGAAGCCGAGCTTCTGGAGATGCTGGAGCTGGCCGGGTTCTCTGACATTCATACGGATATTGTAGACAAGGAGGCGAAAGCGCCTCATTTTCAGACGCTTTTGGCCGTAGCCTGGAAAAAGTGATGGAGTGACTGGAATAGGGCTTCCTCCCGGGGCGTTTTTTAGAATAATAGGAGCATGATCTCCTTGAAAAATCTGTTTTGGGCCGGAGCGGCAATCACCTTTTTATCCGGAACGCTTTGCCCTGCCGCAACGGTAAAAGGGGGGAAAGAGAGCTCCGGCGCTGCGTTGAAGAATCCTTCTTTGAAAGACCGGGTTCTGGCCTCTCTGTCCTCCGCCCGCCATTACCTTTTGAGCAAGCAGTCCGAAGAGGGATTTTGGGGCAGCCGGGAGTACCCGGCCCTTACCGGATTGGCGTTGGCGGCATTGTCGGGAGATCCTTCCTCCCGTGAACGGGAGAAGGGCGCGGACGATTCGGAACTTGTGCGCAAGGGGTACGCGTTCCTTTTATCGAATCAAAAACAGGATGGGGGCATTTATGCCAAGGGGCTGGCAAACTACAATACATCCGTTTCCCTGCTGGCTCTCGTCGCGGCAAACCGGGAGGAATATGCTCCCGCCATTTTGAAGGCCCGCCGTTTTTTGATTGAGCAGCAGAACCGCACCTCTCCCTCCAGCCCCTATTACGGCGGGTTCGGATATGGCGGAGAAGGCTCTCCTGAAACAGCCGACTTGTCCAATACCGTTCTGGCTTTGCAGGCGCTGAATGATTCCCGCAAGCTGGCCGAAGACGGCAAATACGGGACTCAGCCCGACCTTGACTGGGACGCGGCCATACGTTTTGTCTCCCGCTGCCAGGACTTGCCCGGGTCAAACGATCAGAGCTGGGCAAAGGGCGAGGGCGACAACCGGGGCGGGTTTGCCTACCGCCCGAATGAAACCAAGGCGGAAGAAGGCAGAATACTGACGCCAAAGGAACTCGAGGAGCGCAAAACGGCGTTGAGAGCCTATGGCTCCATGTCCTATGCCGGTCTGCAGTCGCTGATCTACGCCCGGCTGGAGAAGGATGACCCCCGGGTCAAAGCCGTACTGGACTGGCTGGGACGCAACTATACGTTGTCGGAGAATCCGGGAATGGGTCAGCAGGGGCTTTACTATTACTACCAGGCCATGACAAAGGCTCTGGTCGCCTCCGGTAATGACCGTCTGCCGCTTGCCGGCGGAGAGAAGATAGACTGGACTCCGGCTTTGGTGGAAAAGATTCTGTCCCTTCAGGAGAAGAACGGCTCCTGGGTAAATGCAAACAACAGATGGTGGGAGGCCGACCCCGTACTGGTCACCTCCTATATGATGCTGGCTCTGGAGCAATTATATCCTCGTCTTGCCGGAGGAGGCAGGTAATAATCAGAAAATGGAAGAGGCCTTGATTCAACAGGATGATGATCGTCTGCGCGGATTGCTGGAGCTTTTGGATAAGGCCTTCTCCGGAGTACGCCTTGAAGACGGCATCGGACTGCTGGAAGGAGATGCCGTTGATGAGGGAAAGCCCAAAAAAGACAGGGACGCCGCGCGGGCGGCGGATGAGCGGGAGGATTGGCGCCTGATTACGGGAGAGGATTTGTCCCGGCATTATTGGTGCATTACCCGGCTCGACGGGAAGGGGATGCGGTTTTTGATGCCGGCCTTTTTGCGGGCCATACTGAAAGGGGAGTTCGAGTTCATGCTCGTCCCCCTGGCGTACAGCTCCCGTATAGACGTTTTTTATGCGGGTGACCAGTTCTCCCTGTTCGACGAGAGTCAGAAAGCGGCCGTACGGCAGGTTTTGCTGTTTATTCACCCCTTCCAAAGCGAGACGGATCAAAATGCCATTCACTGGTCCCTGAGAAATATTTGGAGTTGACGTTCCGTATAAAAAGACATCCTCTTCATTGAATTCAAACGATTGCACATGAAAATTACCTGCTTCCTGTCCCTGATGATGTGTTCCCTGCTGGTGGGCGGAGAGCTCTCCGCAGCCGGGCAAGCCGTCCCTCTGCGGGAAAGGGCTTCCGAATCTGCCAATTGCCGGATATTTTCCGTGCAGGAGCCCCCATTGCTTCCCTTGCCTCAAAAGATCGTCTGGGCGGGAAAGGCCTCCGTATTGGACAAGCCGGTGCAGCTCCTCTTCCCGGAAAAGACGGATTACCCCGAGCAGGGAGAGCAAATCAGAAAAGAGCTGGGCTTGTTTCTGAAAGAGTGCGGAGTCCCGTTGCTCAAGGCCGGGGGAAACTCAACAGGAAAGAGCTTCAAAATTGAGTTTGTACTGACGCCGGAAAGCGGGGAGAAGACAAACCCGGAGGGATATACTCTTATTTCCACGGGAGAGGGCGTTGCCATTCGGGCAACTGACCGGAAGGGACTTTATTATGGCTGGCAGACTCTCCGCCAGTTGATCTCCCGGAGAGACGGGAAGACCTGGATCGCTCATGCTGAAATCGACGATTTTCCTAAATTCCCGATTCGAGGATTCATGAATGATACGGGCCGCAATTACATGTCCATGGATTTGCTGAAGGAGGAAGTCGATGTCCTTGCCCTGTACAAATACAACGTTTACCACTTCCATTTTACAGACAACCACGGCTGGCGTCTGGAAAGCAAAAAGTACCCGGAACTGCAGGACCCCGCCAGCTTTGACAGGAAGCCGGGCAAATTTTACACGCAGAAGGAATTCGTCGATTTTGTGGAGTACTGCCGCTTGAGGAATATCACGGTCATTCCCGAGCTCGATATGCCCGGGCATACGCAGAGTTTCCGCAAAGCCCTGAAAATCGATAAAATGGAGGACCCGAAAGCAACCGGAATACTGACGGACTTGATACGGGAACTGGCATCTCTGGTGCCCGCCGAGCAGATGCCCTACATCCACATAGGCACCGATGAGGCCCATGGGGCGGAAGTCGTATCGTCCGATACGCTGAAAGCGTACTTTGACACAGTCTATGACTGCGGCCGCCGCGCCATCCGCTGGCAGCCGGGCATGAGCGCAAAGGGCGACAACAAGCCCATACAGCAGCTCTGGACGGGGCGCGCCAGATCCCGGCCGACGGACGGGGCGGATTACATCGATTCGCTGGAAAATTACCTGAACCATCTCGATCCCTTCGAGGCGATGGCTACCATGTATTTCCGCAAAAACTGCGCCCTGTTTCCCAAGGCGAACGGATTGGGAGGAATTCTTTGTTCCTGGCCCGATCTTTATATTGAAGACGAGCGGAACCAGCTGAGGCAGAGTTGTGTCTTCTCCACCATTCCCGCCTATTCGGAGGCTCTCTGGACAGACCCCCGCGAGCAGGACGACCTGCTGCATTACTCCAATCTGCCCTTGCAGGGGGACCCGAAACTGGAAGGGTACCGCGCCTTTGAGAATCGTCTGCTGGCGCATCGGGACCGTTTTTTCCGGGACAAGGAGTTCTCCTATGTCCGGCAGTCCGATATCCCCTGGAAACTGATCGGCCCCTTCCCGAACGGAGACAAACCGGAGACCTCCTTCCCCGTGGAGGACAAGATACAGGCCTCCTATACGGTGGATGGGAAGGAATACACATGGAGCCCGGAGACTTATACGGGGGCGACTTTGATATTCAAGCACTACTGCGATTACCCGACCTTTGTAAGCCCTGCGATGGGGAAAATGGCAAACCCCAGGAGCACCTATTACGCGACCACGTTCATTTACTCTCCCAAAGATCAGACCGTGCCGTTCTGGATCAGCGGGCATTACTGGCCTAACTCCGACTTCCGGGAGGGGCCAGTGGGCGTTCCGGGCAAGTGGTTTCACACCGATCCCCAATTCTATGTGAACGGCAAGGCGATACCCGCCCCTGAATGGAAGGTGCCGAACCGGAACAAGGGAGATGCGATGAAACCGCTGGTGGACGAGAACTATCACTTTCGCAAGCCCACGCCCGTCGCGCTCAGGAAGGGCTGGAACCGCATCCTCATCAAGAGCCCCCATGCCTCTCAGGCCCGGCGCTGGATGTTTACCTTTGTCCCGGTCGCCTATGATGAAAAAAGGCAGGGATGCAACGTCCGGGAGTTCCCCGGGCTGAAGTTCTCCGTTGACCTGAAAGACGGAGTACCCGTGCCCGGGAAAAAATAGAACGGAGAAGAGAGACTTTCCCGCCCCGGTTCTTTTTCTGAAAGGGCCGGGGCGGTCTTTTCGGGGGAAATCCTGCCCGTCCGAGATTTTGCGGTTTACTCCGGCGGCATTGATCCTCATAGTGTCTTGCCCCTTTGTGCGGGGAAAGCCTTTTTCTATAGTCCTATTATGATGACCTCCTCCGAGATACGTCAGAGTTTCCTGGATTTTTTCCAGGAGAAACAGCATACCGTCGTTCCCTCCGCCTCCCTGATGCCGCAAAGTCCGGGACTGCTGTTTACGAATGCCGGGATGAACCAGTTCGTACCCTATTTCCTCGGCGTCTGGAAGGCCCCCTATACCCCCCCCCGCGCCGCCGATACGCAAAAGTGCATCCGCGCCGGAGGCAAGCACAACGATCTGGAGGATGTAGGCTATGACTCCTATCACCATACGTTTTTTGAAATGCTCGGCAACTGGTCCTTTGGCGATTACTTCAAAAAAGAGGCCATTCGCTGGGCGTGGGAGCTGATCGTGGAGCGCTGGCATGTGCCCGCGGGCCGTCTGTACGCGACCGTGTACGCTCCTGACAAGACCAAGGGCGACCCCGGAGAATTTGACCAGGAAGCCTGGGATGTCTGGGCGGAACTCTTCCGCTCCAGGGGGCTTGACCCAAACGTGCACATTGTGAACGGCAATGTGAAGGACAACTTCTGGATGATGGGAGATACAGGCCCGTGCGGCCCCTGCTCGGAACTCCATGTCGATCTGACGCCGGAGGGAGATACAAAAGGCAGCCTGGTCAACATGAGCTCCGACCAGTGTATCGAAATATGGAACCTCGTCTTCATCCAGTACAACGCGGAGAGCGACGGAACCTTCCGCGATCTGCCCGCCAAGCATGTAGATACCGGGATGGGCTTTGAGCGTGCCTGTGCGATCATTCAGAGTACGAAGAACTTCACCGACTTTTCCCGTAAAACATCGAACTACTCGACGGACGTTTTTTCTCCCATTTTCCGCAAGCTGGAGGAGCTTTCCGGCAAAACCTATACCGACATTTACCCGGTCTCGTTTGACAAATCGTCTCTGAGTCTGGAAATGCGCGAGGCCATCGCCTTCCGTGTGATTGCGGACCACATCCGCACATTGAGCTTCTCCATTGCGGACGGCATTCTGCCCGGCAACAACGGCCGCAACTACGTCCTGCGCCGTATTTTGCGCCGGGCGGTGCGTTACGGACGTCAGCTCGGTTTTTCCGGGAGCCGTCCGTTCCTGGCTGACCTGGTGGACGTACTGGTGGAGAATTTTGCTGCGGTATTCCCCGAAATCGGCGCGCGCTCGCAGGCCATCCGCGATGTACTGGCCCGCGAAGAAAGCAGTTTCAATGAAACGCTGGACCGCGGACTGGAACTCTTTGAACAGGAGGTGCAGACCTCCGGCGGTACGCTGTCCGGCGAATTCGCCTTCAAGCTGTACGACACATACGGCTTCCCGATAGACCTTACCGAACTTCTGGCTGAAGAGCGCGCTCTTGCGCTGGACAAGGAGAGCTTTGAACAACTGATGGAAGAACAGCGTCAGCGCGCCCGCGCGGCTCGCAAAAAGGAACTTGTGCGCGCACTGGACATTTCTTCTCCCGTCGTGACCGAATTCGTCGGCTACTGCGAGGACTCCTGCCAGGCGGAAGTCAGGGAGGTGCACGAGAGCGACGGCTCCCTGTTTATCATTACCGACAAGACGCCGTTTTATGCCGAGATGGGGGGACAGATGGGAGATGAAGGCTCCCTGGAAGTCAACGGAGAGCACTATACGGTGCTCGGCATCCAGCAGCTCGGCAATGCCCGCGCGCATATTATCCCGGCTGAGTCGGGCCTCTCCCTGAAACCGGGCGACCGGGTTTCGCTCGCCATTGATACGGCTTCCCGCCGGGCGATAGAAGCCCACCACACCGCGACGCACCTGCTCCACAAGGCTCTCCGCCAAATCGTAAGTGAAGACGCGACCCAGCAGGGTTCTCTCGTATCGGATGAACGCTTGCGCTTCGACTTCAACTCCTCCGCGCTGACCCGGGAGCAAATCCGGGCCGTTGAAGAACAGGTTAACGCCTGGATTGCCGGGGGCGCGCCCGTTTTTGCCGCAGACTACGCCTATGAGGAAATCAAGAAAAACGATGCGGTCACCCAGTTCTTCGGCGACAAGTACGGCGATGTTGTACGCGTCGTCCAGGTGGGGGGAGAGCAGGGCTCTCTGAATGGCTTTTCCATGGAACTGTGCGGCGGTACCCACATCGCCAATATCTCCGATATAGGCCTGTTTAAAATCAAGAGCGAGGCGGCCATTGCCTCCGGAGTGCGCCGTATCGAGGCCAGCTGCGGGCAGGCCGCTCACGCGTGGCTGGACGGCTGTGTGGATGAATTTGCCACAGAAGTGAAGACATGGCACGCCAAGCTGGTCGAAGCCAACGAACGTTTGGCGGACATAGGCGCTCCCCAGGTGGAAATGCCCGTACTGGAAAACCGCCCGGGAGCTGCCGTGCTGTCGGCGTCGAGCATCTCGGAGGTAAATGTCGGACTGGACGGCATGCAGGAATACCTGAACCGTCTCAAGAACGACGCCATGGACGCGGAGAAGCAGCTCAAAAAAGCTCTGGCTTCGGCGGCGGCAGCTCAGGCCGATGCCTGTCTGAATGAAATGCTGGCTTCCTCTTCCGCCTCTCTGGCCGCCTTGTATGAAGGAAGCGGAGACCTGCTCCAGGAGCTTCTGAACGGTCTGAAAAAGCGTCAGTATGCCGGAGCCGCCTTCTTTATCGTGGACGATGGCTCCAGCCTGAATCTCGGCGCCTATGCGGGCGCAGACGCCCAGTCTGCGGGAACGCAGGCCGGCCGGCTGATCCAGGAGCTGGCTCCTCTGGTCGGCGGCAAGGGCGGCGGACGGCCCGATATGGCCCGAGGCTCCGCGCCCCGCCGCGAAATGGCGGAGGAACTGCTTGCCCAGGCCCGGACCCGGTTGAAGTAGTCTGCTGCAAGATTTAAGGACGGGCGGCGGGAAATCCTTCCCGCCGCCCCTATTGTGTCCTCTTGTTCCGGGATAAAAAACAGCCCCCGTTTCCTGGGAAACGGGGGCGGAAAAGAAGGAAGACTTTTTCTAAACCCGGAGGGGATTAGAAGCTCCAGGACGCCGTGATACCGGCGGTGGGCATGAAGTCTTCAAAGACGTGAGGACCTGCGACTGCCTTATCGAAAGCAATCGGGTTGTGTCCGGCCCATGTGGCAGCGATCCACGGAGTGATCGTTACGGTACGGGTAGCCTTGATCGGGGCGGCCAGGGTGATGGAGTAGCCGTCGGTGCCATTGTATTTGACGCCCTTGCCGTCGTTGCCGATCCAGGAGATGTACTTCTGGGAGAAGGAAGCGTCTCCGGACAGGATGATATTCACCTGGTCGTTGACCATCCAGTCGTACCCTGCGCCGACATTCATGAGCCAGCCTTCCGTGCCGTGGACGCTGTAGGCAACGCCGCCGGTGAAGAAGAGACCGCTGTCCTTGACCTGGTACTTACCGTCGAAGCGAAGCAGGTGATCCATGTCACAGCCGTCATCCATGGCTTTGTAGC
>CAZNVW010000095.1:0-9857 GCA_964576595.1 uncultured Verrucomicrobiales bacterium | reverse complement strand
GTGCTGGAGGTTCTCCGCTATGTGCACGGTCAGGGGGTGTATCATTTTGCCCTGAAGCCGAGGCATATTGTTTTTACACGGTTCGGGAATCCTTTTTTGACACATTTCTGTTCAAGGCGGGAGTTGTATGACGAGCGTCAGGGGAGTCTGGGCGACGGCGTGTATTATCTTGCGCCGGAGCAGTGGCGGGAGGAGGCGTCCTGCGGGGCGTTTACGGATGTTTATAGCCTGGGGGCCGTGTTTTACCGCATTTTGTCGGGAAAGGAGCCCGTTCGCTCCGACTGGCGCGTGAATCAGGAGTCTGTATTGGGGCTGGCCGGACAGCCGGAGCTGGAAAAGTCCTATTCGCGGGAATTTCTGGCGGCGATTGACAGGGCCATGAGTATCGCCCCCTCAGATCGTTTTCAGACGGCGGAGGAATGGCAGTGTGTTTTGGAGTCACAAAAGGGGTTTGCCCGTCCCTGCTGGATACAAACGGTTCCCAAGAGCCGGAGATGGAAGCGTTTTTTGTGGAGCGTGGCGTCTCTTCTGGTGTTTGCCGGGGTCGTTTGGGGCGGTTATAAATGGCTGGTCCGCGCGCTTGAGGTTCCGCAGCCCGAGGCCGTAGCGGAGCTGACGACCGAGCTTGGCACGATGAAGTCCGAGGGGATGGACGGGCATATATGGGGCTTCCAGTGCCGCTTCAGGGATTACGGGTTTGGAGTCAATTACCGGAATCTGCCTCCCGTCGTCAGTCTGGAGAGTGTGTCTCTGGAGGCCGGGCGCGCCAGACGGGGCGAGGAGCTGCCCCCTGTGCGCCTGTCCGTACGGTCGCAGGAGGGAGTGCCTCTGGCTCTCTCAAGCAATTCCGTTTCCCTGAATCAGGGCGGGCTGGTGACCTTCCAGTTTGACAAGGGGGTGGCTCTTGACTCGCAGGCGCCATATCAATATGTGCTGGTGACGCAGGAGGGGGCGGCCGTGCAGGCGCCGGTGCGGCTGGCGCGCATTACCCCCCTGTCTCCGCGGTTTGCCCGTTCGTATTCGTATGAGGGAACCAGGGGCGGTTCCATTGCTTCTTCTGTGCCGTTGTTCAGCGTAACGTTTGCTCCCGATTCGGGAGCGTCTCCCCTGACGGAGGCCCGGCCCGACGCGAAGGCGTCTCAGTCTCCCGGCTACGCCCAGCCCCGGAACTGGTGCCTGCACCCGGGTACACGGGCTATCCAGAGCAGTACATACGGGACGGCCGATGCCTATCGAGCCGTGGACGGCCAGATGTCCGGAGAAATGGGCTGTATGACAGATCCCGAGCAGGGCAGGGGATGGTGGCTTGTTTCTTTTGGCGATGGGGTGGATCGCCCCGTCGGACGAGTGGTCGTTTATAATATGCCGGAAGGAGGGGCTATAGAATCGAGGCGGTTGTCGAACTTCCGCATTTCCCTGTTTGACCGGAAGGGGGCGGAAATCATTCACAGGGATTTTTACACGGAGCCGGGTACCTGGGTGAAGGATATCGCCGAGGTATGGAATTTGCCGGAGCCCGTCATGGCTCACTCCGTCCGCGTGGAGAAGCTGGGGCAGGGAGCGCACCCTGTGGATGCCGCCCTGTATCTTGCCGAGGTCGAGGTAGCGGCTCCCGAGGGGAAAAGCTCCGCGGAAGACCCCTCCTCTTTGAAGGACTGGTGTGCGGAAAAGGAGGTAAAGGCCGGGCAGAGCAGCATACGCCGCAACTGGGTGGGTACGTACGGGGCCTATCGCGCTATCGACGGGAACAATAATCCCAAATATTATGCGCAAACGGAGAATGATAATACGCCCGGCTGGTGGCAGGTCGATTTCGGTATGGACAGGCCTGTGGAGTCTGTCGTCCTGCACAACCTGCCCGTGTCCGGCTACGAGGCGCTCCGTCTGTCGAATTACCGCGTCATTCTGACTGATGCGGCGGGCAAGGTGCGGGCCCGCAGGGATTTTTACACGACTCCCGGAGACTATGCGCCCGCCCGGGCCGTCTGGGCTCTGGAGGAGCCGGTGCAGGCCTGTACAGTCAGAATAGAGAAGCTGGGCAAGGGGACTCACCCCTACGACAATGCCCTGGCTCTCCCCAAAGTGCAGGTGCTGGGGCGGGAGTAGCCGTGCTCCCGGGCCGGGCATTGTCGGCTTGCGGGGTTAAAGTTTTCCTTCTTTGGAGAGTTCCTTCCTCAAGGCTTCTTCGAGCATTTCCGGATTGAGCCGGGATTCTCCTGAGGAGATGAGCCCCAGCGCGCAGCGGCGGACGACGTTGGCAATGGAGCCGCCCGACAATTCCATTTCGGACGCCTGTTTTATAAAGGCCTGCCCGTCATCCCCCAGCCAGTCGGCGGGGAGCATGTTTCGCCACAGGCGTGTTCTCTCCTGCGTGTTGGGCATCGGGAAGTAGATGCAGGATTGGAAGCGGCGGGAGAAGGCATCGTCCATGTTCGATTTCAAGTTTGATGCGAGAATGACGGTGCCGGGGAAGTCCTCTATACGCTGGAGCAGATAGGCGACTTCCTGGTTGGCGTGGCGGTCGTTGGAAGTTTGCGTTCCCGTTCTCTTGCCGAAGAGAGCGTCCGCTTCATCGAAGAAGAGCAGCCAGTTTCTCCTCTCCGCGAGGTCGAAGATGCGGGAGAGGTTCTTTTCTGTCTCGCCTATGTATTTTGAGACGATCAGGGAGAGATCCACCCGGTAAACGTCGAGGCCGTTTCGCTGTCCCAGCAGGGTGGCGGCCAGGGTCTTGCCTGTACCGGGCGGGCCGTGGAAGAGGGCGCGGTATCCGGGTTTCAGGATGCGCCCCAGGCCCCACTCGTCCATGATGGTATTGTGGGAGGAGAGCCAGATGTTGATTTCTTCCAGGTCGCGGGCTGCCTGATAGCTCAGGATGAGGTCTTTCCATTTGAGCGGCGTGGTCATGAGCTTGGCCGGGAAGTTCATGGAGAGATCGTGCTTCTCCTCTTCGCCAAACAGGATTTTGCACAGAAATTCTTCGGAGACAATGAGCCGTCCTCTGATAAAGGTCTCGTGTTCTCCCTGTCCCTCAAGGCTCAGTATGTGCTCTGTATGGAACCAGTGTTTTTTTCCGAACAATTTCATGACTTCCCTTTTGGGTGAGATATCGTTTCCGCACAGGAGAAAGGCGGCGGTCTCTCCCGTAGGAAGGAATCCTCCATGGGAAGTCCCTTTCCAGCCTCCGAATTCCGTATAGGGGCGGCTTGTCTGTTCGTTGATTGAAAAGAGAGGATCCAGTATTTGCGGAGCCAAATGAGGACACAGGGCCAAAAGCAGGGTAGTAAGCTCCTGCTCGTTGACGGGATGCTCCAAAAGGTCGCTCCATTCCCGGAGGATCTCATTTGACGATATGTTATCTCTTGTTTCCTGAGAAAAGTGACGGTTTAAGGTATTGCTCAAAACGAGCTGAAACCAGATAAGGCTTGAAGAAATCATGGGAGATTGTGATGTGAGGGAGGCAAGGTCCGGTGTACAATGAATCTTGCCGGTCTTTTTATTTTCGTTTGGTGGTGAGCATTTTGCTCATCCAGGGCATTTTCACGAGAGTGTAGTTCCAGGGCAGCGAGTCCAGCAGGATGTCATAGGGGCGGGGCTCCAGAGTGAGTGTCCAGCCTTTATCCTGGTCCTGCAGGACACCGGGGCGAATCAGGAAGCTTTCCCGTATGGCTCGGGGAGAAGTCTCCTTGAGCTTGTCCCAGTTTTGGACAAGAGCCGACAGCAGGCTTCCGGCAAGTTCTCGTTCCTTTTCCGTCAACTCCAGATATCTCGGCAGCGGCTCGTCGAATGAGGCGCCGGCCAGGACGCGGCACAGGGCCAGGTCTTCCTCTTCAAACTCCCGCTCCGGTTCTTCATATAGAAGGGCCTGCATGAGAAAGAGGGCGCGTATGCGGGCGTCCGGGGAAGAAAAGTCGCTTTTTTCTTTATTGAGCAGACCGGTTTTTTCAAAGAACAGGGGGAGCCAGGGAGAGAAGAGGATGAGCCCCGCTCCCGGTACATGGAGTCCTGCGGAAGGAAGCTCCTCTTCCTTTCCGGGGAAAGGATAAATGAGAGATCGCTGATTGCGAAGGGGAGACGGGGCATCCTGTGAGGAGGTACTGTTCCGGGAGGGTGCGGAGGCTTTCCCCGCGGGTGCTCCGCCTTGCTTCCGGAGTTGAGTGGAAGTGATGGACTGGTTTGTCCTCGCAAGACTTTCCCGATTGCCGGAAGTCTGTTGACGTGTATTTTGAGAAGAATGGCCGTTGTCTGGAAATTTCGCGGAGGTTAAGGGTAGGGTTTCCTTTTTTAACGCTCCACCCCCTTTTTCTGTGGAGGAGCAAGCGGCGGCTTCTTCGCCGTATTTTTCGAGTTTTTCCTGAATGATGAGGCGTAAGTTGGCTCCCGAAGAGGGATGCTCCAGAGCGGTTTGAACAAGGCAGGCCCACAGGATTGTTTGCTGTTTCCTCTGTTCCGCAGGAGAGGAAAAAGACGGATACATTTCTGTCTTGAGTATGCGGGCACAGGCGAGAAAACGGGCGCAATCTTCCCGGGGCAGCAGATGACGCACCCAGTCTTCCGTCTCCTTTTCATCCAGCCGGTCAAGCCAGAGTATCAGGGAGGGAGAGTCGGCCCATGCCTTGATTTTCTCTTTGTTTTCCGGGGTGCTTTGTCCGGAGAGCGTTTGATGCTCCCAGGGAATGTCCGGGAACCGGGATTCCCACTTGTCTTTCAGCAAAGCCAGACGAGCGGGCAGGGGGGCGGTTGCTCCGGGGAGCTCGTCACGGGCAGCCGCTTCGGCCGATTCGATGGAAGATATGGCGGCCCCCGAATGAGTAGCTTTCCCCTTTTGTACTATTTCCTCCAGAATTTGCGGCAGTTCGGCAGAGAGCCTTTTGATCAGAGTTACACTCGCTCCCGAAGAGCTTCCTCCCAGAGCATTCTGGATGAGGACGGCCCACAGTACGGTCTGAAGATTCTCCGATTCAAGACGTTTATTTCGAGATAGATAACCCCGTTTCTGCAGAGAGCGTACATAAGAGATAAGGCGGGTGCTTTCTTCACGGGGCAGCAAATGACGAGCCCAGTCTTCCGTCTCTTTTTCATTCAACCGATCGAGCCAGAGAATCAGGGAGGGAGAGTCGGCCCATGCCTTGATTTCCTGTTCGCTTGCGAGAGTATTTGAGCCGGAGATGATCTGACGTTCCCAGGGGATGGCAGGGAACAGGGACTCCCACTTGACTTTCAGTGAAGCCAGTCCGGGCATTACCTGCTCCCTTTCTGTCGTGTGTTCCTTTCGGGCGTCCGGCCCGGCGGATTCGACAGTCCGGAGGCTGACGTTTCGTTCTTTGAGCTCTATTTCTTCCAGGATGACAAGAAGCTCTCGCGTGTCTCCGTCAGAGGGGAGCGTTTCTCTTCCCGTGACGAGGGCGGCGGCCAAAAGGGCCGAAGGCTTTATGGAAAATCGGGCGGCCAGATCCGACAGTGTTTGCCTGACAAGCTCCCTGCGGCTGAATCTTCCCTTGTTTCGGCTGTAAAGATAGGAAAAGAGAAGCTGCCAGACGGCATTCCTGTACTCCATTCTTCCGGGTGAGGTCGTTAGTTGTGGGGTGGCGTCGATGAGACTGCGCGCATAGCGCGCGATAAAAACGCTTTGTTCGGGATGAGTCAGGGCGATGATTCGTTCCAGTACCGGGTCTTCGAGCTGCAGGGTGAGACGCTTTTGGATGACCGGGTTCCAACCTTCTCTTTGAAGGAAAGTCCGAAAGTGCTCCGGACGGCTTTTTATCGCCTCGTCTGCGGCCATCCGGGGAGTCATGGAGAGACTGGCGCCTGTCTTGGGCAGGAACCCTCTCTGGAGGTAAAAAGAGATCTGATCCAGAGGATCGGCCGGCCGCAGACTCGTGCGGGTCAACCCGTGCGCGGCCGGGGCGGCGGAGAGAGCTTGCCAGACCTCGGACAATTTTTTCTTCAGCCGTCTGGGATATTCCTCATAAAAATCCTTTTCCGCTACTTGTCCGAGATCCAGAACGAGTCTTTCGACGGAGAGATCGCTCTCTCCGTCGTCAAAAGGCGATAAGACCTCCTCCACGATCTTTTCAAAAGAGATCCGGCAAAATTCATCCCACTGCATATACAGAGTACGGGCAAAGGCTTCATTCTGTATATTCAGTCTGAATTGAGCGGTGTCTATGCTTATCATGACGGGAGGAGGTCTTGTATCAATTGAGTTTCAGCAGGGGGCAATAGGGAGGAAGCGGCTCCGGCTCGGGCCGGGAAGCATTCTTGTCAAGGAGCTTTTTGATCTCCTCCATATACCCGTCCATAATATCTATCGGGGTGATGGGCAGACTCCGGCGGCTTCGCCTCCAGTTGCGCCAATGAGATTCGAATTCCTTCATCTCATCGAGACTCATCCAATGGAATTTCACATCCAGGTGGGCTGGCAGACGGCTCAGAATGAGATTGCTGCAAATCTGCCGGAAGCGGGGCGTGCACATCCGGGCCGACCATCCCGACAGTACAATGCTCAGAGTGAAAGGCTCCGGCTCGGGGAACCACTGATGCTCAACGACATACATGACTTCGCTGCCCCTGTTCAGGTGAATCAGGAAGAGGCGTAGCAGATTCGCCATACGGGTCAACTTGTCCTTTTCGGGAGAAGTCTCCAGCAGATACCATGTTCTTTTCTCCTTGTTGAAAAAGACGAGCTTCCAGGACGGATTGCCCGCCTCCCGGGCGAGACGGTAGTTTTCAATCAGCACGCCGCCTCGGAAGAGCGCCTCTTCAATCTGTCCGGCATTGATCATGGGCATGAGAGTCTTGAGCTCCTCATAGAGGGCATAATCGTACACAAGAGGGAGTATATCCAACTCCTCCAGCTCGTAATCTCCGACCATGTCCTGCGTATTCAGCTCGGTCATCCGGCGGCCGGCTCCCAGCAGGGCGACCTCCCTGTCGGAGACGAGGGAAATATTGTAGGAGGGCAGCAAATTGGTGACGGGCTTGCTCTCGTCGCATTCCCAGGAGAGAAGGGTGGAAATATAGGATTTGACTCCGGGGAGGTTTTGCTGGCTTTGTCCTCCGGTAACATCGCAGGCCTTGCTCTTGCTTCGGCCCCATTCGGGAACCTTCTTCAAGAAGTTCAGCCTGGCTTCGCGCCGCTCGTCCAGAGTCTCTCCATAGTAATTATACTCGTCGTTCCAGACGGGGGAGCTGTCTTCGCCGAAAAGCGAATCCCACATGTCCAGCAGCAGGTCTTTTTGAGAAGCCGTGGAGCGGCTGCTTTCTGTCAGCTCCGGGATGGCCCGGCTGCCAAGTCTCAGAGAGGCGATCCGCTCCTGAGGCAGACATTTCTGCTCTATGCCGGAGGAGAGAGACATCAGATCAGGGAGCTTTTTGAGCTCTTCCAGTCCTCTGTTGAAGACAAGATCATAGAGCATCAGATAAATCCTCCAGGGATCGGCGGGCTTCTTTTCACTATCGCTCTGGGAGCCCAGACCGTAGCAGAAAGGCATATCATTTGTAATACTGTAGTGGTCGTAGAGCCCCGGATGGAAAACGGCTTTTACTCCGGTCTCCTGCCTGTCGGCGGCTACGCGAACAATACTGGTCTTTACCGCAAGACTCCTGTTGGTAAAAAAGAGCTTCAGGAACTTCTCGAAATCCACCTCAACAGGCATTTTATTGACCGTGAACTTCAGATGATTTTCGGAAATGGAGCTGGGAATTTCGAGCATGTATCCGGTCTGGAAGACGCTGATGACATTGCCCTCCTGATCCTCAAGACGGCAGGAGGTAATACTTGTGATTCCCGGCAGAGTACGGAGACTCTCGTACAGAGCCGTTCCCGTTCGCTCCTGGTCGGGATTGACGGCTTCCAGCCTCTCGTTGAACATATCGGGCCCGTCCATCCATTCGTCGAGCGGCGTATTCGAATCCACCCGATCCTGCGCTGTAAGCCTCTTGTAGCTGCCTGACAGCAGGGCCTGGGCCCTGGTATAGATGTCGGACATCAAAAGCGGAGCGCTGTAGCCCGGCTCCATCTCTATCTCGGCGTGCAGGGAAATCTTCCTGGGCGCGACGAACGTGACCTTTTTCAGCGATTCACAGAGATTTCTATTTTGATTGAAGAGCTGGATAATCTTTTGCTCGAGATCTTTCAGATCCTCCGGATAGAGCGTTTCCTTTTTAACAAGGATAGTGTATTCCCCCGGCAGGGCGGGGATGGCCTCCCCCTCGCGGGGGAATGACGGAGTATCCTGACTGGGATAAATCCAGAGATCTTCCACCTCAGGCAGGCGGCTGAGGAAGAATTTGCGGTAATCTTCCAAAGTGACGGGAGAAACCGGGAAAACATCACTTGCCGTGAAGACGCCCCAGTTTTCCACCTCTCCGGTATCGGGCAGCCCGTCACCGGAAGTCTTGGTCAGATAATCCTCAAGAGGAAAGCCCAGCTTATAGTCTATCTCCGTAAGGGAATAGTTCAGTACATCGTTGAGCGTGATGCCGGGATCATGAACATTGTAATCCGTCCAGAGACTGCCGGACAGGCTTTGCAGACTGTCGAGAATATTCTGCTGGAGAGTATCGTAAAGGAAGACCCCGTTTTCCGGCGGCGTAATAAAGAGATTGTCCCTTTTCATGGGAAAATAGTGTGTTGTTCCGCAGCAACAGAGTTGCTGCGGGATAAATTAGATTTCTGTGACTTTGTAGTGAATGACTTTGCCGGAGCCGTAATCGCTGGCGGTACTCATCTGGAGCCTCGGAGAGTCGGTATTGCCTCTCCAGCGAAGATGAATATCATTGAAACTGCGGCCCACACGGGACCCCAGGAACTGTATCCTCCGGGACTCTCCGGGGCAGATCATGACTGTGGCCTCCACCATGGAGCTGTCGCCCTTTTCATTCTTTGGTGAAACAGCGATAAAACGGTAGAGATGAATGCCTTCCTCAAGAGCGTTTTCCGGCAGGGGCAGATCATGCCAGCCCCCGTCCGCCGGGGAGGTGGAGTAGGGAGCTGCCGCGGGTGCCGGAGCGGAGAAAAGTTGCCCCATACGGGCTTCCGGTACGGCCGTCCCTTCACTCTCGGGAAGCTCTGCGGGAGCGACCGGGAGATCATGAACGGGCAGGGAGGCAGCCATGGCCATAACCGGATCTCCGCCCTCCAGGGAAAGGGAATTGACTTGGGGAGTGATCGTTCCTGTCACATGCAGATTGCCCTCTATCTTGACTCCGCTTTCCTTATCCAGAGTGAGCATCGAGTTGCCTTCATCGTCTTTCAAGGACAGAGTGCCGTTTTCATTGAGACAGAGAGTCCACAATTCATGGCTTTCCGCCATGGACATACTATCCTCGGGAGTGCGGAAAACGCGGATCAGCGTACCTGCCGAATTCAGGGGATAGAGCCGCAGACCGTTTTTGTCTCTGACCAGAGTACCGTCATCGACAATGTTTGGAACGGAGTCGATGAGATTCTTGAAATCAGTTGCATTGGGGCGTTTACCTGCTTCGAAGCATTTTACCAGTTGTTGTCTGTTTATCTGGGTCATGATGATGATTATTTTGGGGAATTAATTAGAGAATGATGAATGTTTGGGCTATCTCCAGATCTCCGATCCCTATGGAATCGTTATCCGGATTCGGTTCGGTTCCTTCCGCGTGATAGTGGATCAAATGGTCGCCGGCGGGAACGAACAGCCCGGCGTCATGGGCGGGAACAAGCAGATAATCCTTGTCTTTGGGGGCCGGTTCTCCGGTGGGCGGCTGTATATCAAGATGCCCCTGGCCGTTTGCAGGAAGGGGGTGACCGGAGGGAAGCCGGACGACAACTTCATCATTAGCCAACAGAGTGTACAACTCCCTGAGAGACAGATTGTCCTTGA
>CAZNVW010000094.1:0-9873 GCA_964576595.1 uncultured Verrucomicrobiales bacterium | reverse complement strand
CCCGCCCCTCCCGCCGTACGAAACAACAGGGCAAAAGCGACCAGCACACCGCCTCCGGCAATGATCAATGAAAAAACGGATTCTCCCCCCGGCAAAAACCTGTCCGCAAACATCCCGGAGGCAACCAGACCGGGGTACAACCACCAGACCGCCTCACATACCACCCCGCCCAGAGTCAAACAAGCCGCCGCCGTCAAACAGGCGACCCGTCTCCGCCGCCCCAGCAGCAGAAGAAGAACAAACGGAACCGCCAGACCGGCCAGCCCCGTCAAAAGCAGGAAGGGCCAGCCCGGCTCCCTGAGCATCAAAAAATGAACCTCTTCCGGAATACGGGCAAACCAGACCAGCATCCCCTCCGAATAGGCCGTATAGGCATGGAGCAGCACTGCCGCCAGCAGCCACAGGCCCAGATCATTGCGCCCCCTTTCCTCCAGACGCCCGCGACCGGCAAGAACCAGCACGGACAACCCGAGCAAAAGAGCCATCGTCCAGAAATGCACGGGCCACAACCCGGAATACCACTCCACCTCTCTCGCCATCACCCAGTCAATCGAGAGCATCCCCCCCGCCGCAACGGCCAGAGGCAACCCCACGGCAGACAAGGTACGCAGCTTCTTCCTGACATCCGACGAAATCGCGCCGCGCCTCCGTATCTCCTGACCGGCCAGCACGGAGAGCAACAGGGGCAAACCGAACAATACAAGAGAATACCCGGCCAGACGGCCGTAAACCCCGGCATGGGTCAAATAAAAACGCTTCGCCTCCGGCGCCCCCGAGAGCCACCAGACATACACCTCTCCGGGAAAGAACAGCAGAAATCCCCCGCCCAGCACAAGACCGAACCCCAGACCGGACAGGGAAAGCCCCTGCAGGGGAATGCGCAGGACATCCGACCACCTCGCTCCCGTTATATAATGAACCAGCAAAAACATCAGACAGCCCGCCCCCGCCAATACGGAACAAAACGCCACATACAAGCCGCAAGAAACATTCGCGGCGCACCACAACAGCACCGCCCCCGCCAAAAAGGCCATGAATGACAGCGGCCAAAGCCGCCTCCCCTTCTCTTTATCGGGCGACATGGGCGGCCTCCTTTCCCGACGGCGCGCGGGCCGCCTGCAAGACTCTCACCCAGGCCGCGATGCCCCATCGCTCCCGGACAGGCAGAGAGGGGCCATACGCCGTCATATTGCCCAGGCCATGCGTAATAACAAAAAACAGCCGCCCGTCGGGGTACCTCTCCCGGGCATACATCGGGTCGGCGAGATCCACCAGCACGGGGAACCCCGGATAGGAAGCGACCACGCCCTTCCCATTTCCCGAAATCCCGTGACAAACGGCGCAACGGCTCTCATAGGAAGCCTTCCCCTGCTTCAGCAGGGCGCGCGCGGCGGACTCATCCGCAGGCTTCACCTCGACAGGCATCCCCCGCCCGTAATACCCCTCAATCACCCCCGTCTCAAAATAACTCCCCCCGCGCGACGTAAACACCAGCGGAGGCGACCCGGCCGCATCCCCGGCAAACTCCTCCGCAAGCCCCGCCGGAACCGTGCCGGGCGGCAGGGGCCGGGGACCGGAACCATTTCGAAAAAACGCCTCGGGACTCTGGGGCGGCAGCCTGTCCTGCACCGCCATATCGGCAAACACCTGCCGGGGCTGCCGTTCAAACACACGTCCCCGCCAGCCCAGCGCGCCCGCCAGTAAAAGCAGGATCAACACAAAAATGAACCAGAATACCCGCATGCCATTCTTTCCCGAAACAACAGAAACAGGAAACGAACTATTCCCGCCCCGCCCCCTCCGGCTCTACCCCTTCGACAATAATCTGGAAAGCTCCGACCTGTACGGCACGGATGCGGCTGCCCTTCTCCAACAACCCGTCCCGGCACGACACATCATAATAATTGCCGTTAAACTCCGCCTTGCCGCTCGGCTTGAGCTCCGTCAAAGCCACCCCCGTATCACCTGCGGCCACGGCGGCCCGCACGGCCGTCGTCAGAGGAGCCGACGTCCCGCCGCTTACATCCGCGTTGGTCAAACTCCTCAACAGGACAAAGTTCGGCAAATAACGCATCATCATCGCGATCAGAGCCACGGAACCGGCCAGCCCCAGAGACAGGGCGATCAGGGGCCACGAAGTGAGCTGCACCACATTATCCAGCGTAAACCCGCCCGGCGAAAACAACACCTGCATATCCACCAGATCGACCATACCAAAAAAGAGACCCGCAATCAGGCAAATCGCGCCCAATACGCCAAAAACAATCAGCCCCGGCAAAACAAATATCTCGACGCAAACAAACACAATCCCCGCGACAAACAGCGCGGCCGTTTCATACCCGGCGAGATTGCCCGCCACATTATTGCCGAAAAAGAACAGGGAAAAGGCCGCAATGGCAACCACCCCGCCGATACCGAACCCCGGCGTCTTGAACTCGAAATAAATCCCCCCGATACCGATCAAAATCAGGAGAGGAGACATCCACGCCAGCCACCAGGCTATCTTCTCAAATCCGGTCGCCTCCGCCACAATCACGGGCGCCCCGTTGCCCGCCAACGCGATCACCTCCTGCACGGAGGCCGCGATCCCCTTTGCCAGCAAGGGCTTGCCATCCACCACCTCGACAGCCTCCCTGGCCGTCAGCGTCAACAAATCCCCCTTGGGCACCACGACGGAACCGAACTTCACCTCCGTTTCAGACGGCACCATCATCGCCTTGATCAGCGCGGGATTATGACCCTTCTCCGTCACTACGGAACGCGTGAACGCGCCGAACGCGCTCTCCATCTTCTTGCGCATGATCGGCTCGATCTCCTGCCCCGTCGAGGCCACCAGAGCCGCCGCCCCGATCGCGGAACCGGGAGCCATGTAAATCTCGTCGCAGGAGGCGGCAATCAATGCGCCCGCCGACATAGCCTTGGGATTCACATAAGCGTAAGTAGGCACCTTCATCGGCTGGAGCACCCGCATCATCAGCTCGCTGGTCTCCCACGCCAGACCGCCGGGCGTATTCATATTGAGCACGACACCCCTGGCCCCCTCTTCTCCGGCACGCTTCAGCACCCGTTCCATGAACTTGAAACTCTGAGAATTGCTCAAGTCCTCCTCCCCGATATTGATCTGCACCACCTTGCCCGTGTACCCGCTCTCCGAAGAAAACGCGACAGACGGAAACATTCCGAGGAAAAATCCCAGAACAAACAGAAACCTTAAGAAGAAACCTCCGCTCATGCCCCTACACTATCACCAAAACATCTGAAAAGAAAAGAAGAATGGGCATCGTCCTGTCCATTCTATTCCCCCGGATAAAAAATATTTCTCCTGTAAATATGCCATACGCCGCCATGAGCGGACACACAAACCTCGTAATAATACTCAGAATCCATAAACAAAAACTCTAAATCATTCGTCCTTTCATGAGCTCCCTTTTCATAGAAATCCACTTCCTTCAATTGCAAACGACATTCTGATCCGCCAAATTTTTCAATAACAGCTCTCTTTGCGGTTTCCTCCAAATATCCATCATGAGAAAAATAATTCAGGCAGGGAACCCCATACAACCCCACATTCAGAACAAACAGAAAACAACCGCAAAAAACAACAAGAAACCGGCGTGAAGTTCGCTTTATCCTCTCTTCCCGATTCCTCTTCTTGCTCATTATCAGAACATAAATACCACCTCCTGCGACAAAGGAAGGAAGGGAAAAGAAAACCGGAGCAGCCAAAAGCTGATAATTAAAAGAACTCTCCCCATGATGGGAAGAAAAGTATAACGCCGACCAGCCCAGAGCGAAGCAAAAAAGGAACGCAAAAGGCAACGCCCAAAACCACCTGTACCCTCCCTGAATAAAAGAACATGCAATCAACAACCAAAACAAAATCACTCCCGCACACAACATAAACATCACCAATCCGAAAAGAACAGGATTGGCATGACCGAAATCACCAAGCAGGGCGAAAAAAATCATCATCAGAAAAGACAATCCGATATAAACTATTTTCCGTGAACCATTCGTCCCCAAAAAGTCAATATTCATTAAATATCCCATAACAAAAAAATCTCTTTTTTGACAGAAAAATCATAAACCGATCTTTTTCCTGTATAACCAACTATTGGCGAGACAAACGAAAATCTCCCCCTATAATAGGACATAATGTTTCCTTTTTCCCGCACCCTCCTGGCCTTTGCATCGCTTGTCCCCCTCGTCGGAGCGGAAGGAGCCAAATCACCGCAAGCGCCTGTCGTTGTCGTACCTGCGGCGGGCGAGCCCTTTCCCGTCCCGGCGGACGCAGGCCGGGGACTGGTTCGCGCGGGAGCATCGGAAATCAGACAATACTCCGGAGATAAAAACACTCCCCGCTATATCGTCAGCCGGGACAACGGCAACACCTGGGAGCAAAAAACGGCGGGAGACAACTATCCTCCCAACTTCGGCGGCATCCCCAAAGAATCCCCCGATATCGTCCTGAGCCCGCAAACAAGAGAATACCTCAGAGTGCAGCCGATCAACGGCTTTGTCTTCACCACAAAAGGAGGACTGGACGGCAAATGGCTGGCCGCAGCCAAAGACGGCACATGGGAAGAAAACTGGAAGGACGAGCAAACGCGCAAAAATCTGGTGACGCTCGGCGGCATCATGCGCTCGCCCCTCTTCCTGACAAAACGCAAAAGAGTCATCATCCCGGCCCACTCCATGGGCGCGGGCACATGGTTTCATATCTCGGACGACGGGGGCCTCACCTGGAGAAAATCAAAAGACACCCTGTCCGTCCCCAAAATGCCCGTCGAGCCCCCCCATCAGGGAGCCAGATGGTACAACGCCGGGCTGGAAGCCTCGGTCGCCGAACTCAAGGACGGCACCCTGTGGGCCCTTGTCCGCACCTCCCATGACCAGCACTGGCAATCCTTCTCAAAAGACGGGGGAGACACCTGGAGCAAGGCGGAGCCCTCCCGCTTCTTCGGCACCCTGACCATGCCGACCGTGGGGAAACTCAAGGACGGCCGCCTCATCGCCCTGTGGACCAACACCATGGCCCTGCCTGAAACAAAATCCGCAGGCAACGGCACATGGGAAGACGTCTTCACCAACCGGGACTCGCACCACATCGCCCTCTCCTCCGATAACGGGAAAAGCTGGCGAGGATTCCGCGAACTCATTCTCGACGAGCACCGCAATGCGGAAAACTACGCGACATTCCAGGGAGGAGAAGACCGGGGCAAGCACCAGAGCCAGTTTGTGGAACTCCCGGACGGCAACCTCCTCATCTCCGTGGGCCAGCACCCCGCCCACCGGCGCATTCTCCGGGTAGATCCCCAATGGGTATATGAAACGGACCGGGCCTGCGACTTCAGCAACGGCCTGGAAGACTGGACCATTCACACCTACATCCCCAAAGTGAAGGGGCATTGCAGCTACGACAGAAAACCCGGCGCGTTCCTCGTCGACAACCCTCTCACCCCCGGCCGCAAGGCCATGCAGATCAAGTATCTCGACGACCCCTCCCTGGTTGATGAAACAAAAGGAGTCGATTACAGAAAAGGCGGCGCCACATGGAACTTCCCGAACGGAGAAAAAGGCCGGATCTCCATCAACCTGATCCTTCCGGAAAACTTCCGGCACGCCCCCTCCTCCGGCATACAAATCTCCCTGACAGACCGTCTGTTCAACGCCTGCGACGAGACTACCCGACAATACGCCCTCTATACCCTGCCTCTCGTCATCACCCCTGAAGCCAAGCTGATCCTCAACGAAAAAACGGCCATCCCCCTCCCCCTGAACCGGAAAATCAACCTGACCGTAACATGGAACGGCACAAGCAAAAAAGGCAGGGACACGGCCACCATCTTTCTCGACAAAAAACCGGTCGGCAAAATCCCCCTGCAAAACGCCAGCCCGAATGGCGCCAGCTACATCCACTTCATCAGCATGGCGGAGGCGCCGGACGACGGCCTGCTGATTGAGAGCGTAAAAACCGACATCAAATAACTTTTTCTGAATTTTTTCTCTTTCCCCCCGTACATTCAACAAACATCATGAACCATACCCTACTCCCCCTTGGCCTGGCGGCGGCTCTGATCTGCCCCGCCTTTGCGCAAGACACAAAGCCCGCCTATGAACTCGTCTCCCGCGTCACCCCGCAGGCAGTCAAGCAGGTGGAATTCCAGCTCGACAAATCCATAGACGGCTTTTCCCTGGAACACAAAAACGGCAAGCTCCTGATCAAGGCGCCGGACATGAGCAACCTGACCGCCGGATACGGCTACTTCCTCAGAAACTACGAGAAGGCCCAATTCTCCTGGAACGGCAACCGCCTGCCGCAGTCCATCACGCCCTCCCTCGTCAAGGAGCCCGTCAATATCAAACAGGAGTGGAAATGGCGCTACGCCTACAACTACTGCACGCTCTCCTACACCTCCGCCTTCTGGGGCATTGAAAAATGGACGGAAGAACTGGACATGATGGCCCTGAACGGCGTCAACCTCCTGCTCGTCCAGGCGGGACTGGAAAAAGTCTGGCAGCTCACCCTCACCGACCTCGGTTACCCCAAGGAAAAAATCATCGACTTCATCCCCAACCCCGCCTCCGCGGCCTGGTGGAACATGGGCAACCTTGAAGGCCACGGCGGCCCGGTCTCCCAGAACATCATCGACGGAGAAGCCAAACTCGGCCGCTTCCTTACCGACCGCATGAAAGCCCTCGGCATGACCCCCGTCCTCCAGGGCTTTGTCGGCCTCGTCCCCAGCGGCCTGAAAGACCACTACAAGGAAGGCGACGCCCGCTACATCCCCCAGGGCACCTGGGTGGACGGCTTCGTCCGTCCCATCGTCCTTGACCCGACCACGCAGGCCTTCCAGAACATTGCCGCCATCTGGTACAAAAACCTGCACAAAGTCTATGGCGGCCAGGCCGCATTCTATGGAGGAGACCTCTTCCACGAAGGCGGAAACTCGGGAGGAATCGACGTCACCGAAGCGGCGCGCTCCGTACAAGCCGCCATGCAAAAAGCCTCGCCGGACAGCAACTGGGTCCTCCAGGCTTGGGGCGGCAACCCCTCGGGAGCCCTGCTCAAGGGACTCGAAAAAGACCACGCGCTCGTCCTCAAACTGGAAAGAGACATGAAAAACGGCAGTGAAGGCTCCCGGTTCGGCGGTTATCAGGGCGTTCCGTGGCTGTGGTGCGAACTGCTCAACTTCGGCGGCAACCACAACCTGTACGGCGGTCTGAAAATGCTGGCCCAGCTCGGTAAACTCCAGACATCGAGAGACAAGGACAATCTGCAGGGCATGGGATTGCTCTCCGAAGGAACGGAGACAAACCCGGTCTTTTACGAACTCTTCTTCCAGCGCATGTGGATGCCCAAGGATAAAGTCATGACTGACGAGGAACTCTCGTCATGGCTCAAATCCTATGCCGTCAACCGTTACGGCGCCGCCCCGGCCGAAGTACTCGCCGGCTTGGCCAAACTGGAAAAATCAGTCTATTCTCCCGACCGCGAACAGGAAGGCTGCACAGAATCCATCCTCTGCGCCCGCCCCGGCCGCAACGTCCAGAAAGCCTCCTCATGGTCCTCCGGCTCCGTCTATTATGACCCGGCCGACGTACAGGCCGCCGCGCAGGATTACCTGAACGCGGCCAAGAAATACCCGGCCCTGCTCAAACAGGAAACCTTCCGCTACGACTTGATCGACGTCACCCGGCAGTTCCTGTCCGACCTGGCGCGCCCCCTGCTCGCATCGGCCATGGCCGCGTACGACGCAAAAGACAAAAAGGAATTCGACAAGCGATCGGCCCAGTTCGTCGCCATGATCAACGACCTTGACACCCTGCTCGCCACGCACAAACAGTGGCGCTTCGGCGAAATGTACGAGCGGGCCCAGGCCAAAGGCTCCACCAAAGAAGACATCACCAACATGGAGCACGCCTGCAAGCGTCTGGTCTCTATCTGGGGCAGAGGAATCGGCGCCCTGAACGACTACGCCAACCGGGAACTCTCCGGCCTGATGAAAGACTTCTACGGCAAACGCTGGCAGATATTCTTCGACTCTTACAAACAGGCCCTGGAAGGGAAAATCCCCTCTGCCGATGCAGACAAAGTCTTCCGCGAAACCGACCTTAAATTCGAACCCACCTGGATCACGGACGGCAAAAAATACACCGCCCAGCCCGTAGGAGACCCGCTGAAGACAGCCTCCTTCATCATGAAGCGCTACTCCCCCGTCTTCAAGGAACTCGCCCCCTTCCTCAAAGAAGCCAAGGGAGAAAAATGGACCCTTCGCGACGGAGCCACCCAATTTGAATTCAACGTCTCCGACACCATCATTTCCGCGGGCACCTACACCGCTACCTTCCAGTGGGAAGGCGGCAACAGCGCCCTCGAAATCTCCAAAGTGGCTCTCTATGAAGGCAGCAAACTGATCAGCGAAGACGTCCATCCGGGCTGGACCGGCCAGGAAAACAGGGAAAACGTTTACAAAATCACCGTCCCCTCCCTGCGCAAAAACCTTGACGCCTACATCATCAAGGCGGATGTCAAAGGCGCAAGCGGCAATGACAGCAGCGGCAAATTCACCTTCCGCAAAGTGAAATAACCCCTTCCTGTCAAAACGCTTTTTCCCCGTCTCCCCCCGCCCGGCTTCCGGTGCGGGGGGATTTTTTTACACAGACTCGATCATGGCAATAGAGACAAAATGTCCCACAAGACACAGAAAAACAGCTCCAACGTGTCATTTTGTCACAAAAATGAAAACGAGCATTCCTTCTCCCTATCGAAAAATAACTCTCCAAAAACATAAAAAAATCTAATTCTCCTTGAAATTAAACATGTTAGATAGTTTTAAGAAGATATTGGCACGCAATGTGCAATAAAGAAGACAAGAAAACAATCCGCCAAAAAAAAGCGTCCATTGTTCCACTGTAAAAAAACATCAACAAAGAAAGCAAAAACGATGAGCAAGATTTTAGGTATCGACCTGGGCACGACCAACTCGTGCATGGCTATCATGGAAGGCGGTCAGGCGACCGTACTGGAAAACTCCGAAGGAGCACGCACCACCCCCTCCATCGTGGCGTTCACCAAGAGCGGCGAGCGTCTGATCGGACAGGCCGCCAAACGGCAGGCCGTCACCAACCCGAAAAACACCGTTTACTCCGCCAAGCGTCTGATCGGCCGCAAATACTCCGAACTGACGGCTGAAGAAAAGAACATGCCCTACACCATCGTCGAAGCGGCGAATGGCGACGCCCACATTGAAGTGGAAGCAGGCGGCGAAAAGAAAGTCTTCAGCCCGCAGGAAATCGCCTCCATGGTCCTCGGCAAACTGAAAGCCGACGCGGAAGCGAAACTCGGCGAAACCATCACCGAGGCCGTCATCACCGTACCGGCCTACTTCAACGACGCCCAGCGCAACGCGACCAAGGCCGCCGGTGAAATCGCCGGGCTCAAAGTGCGCCGCATCATCAACGAGCCGACAGCCGCCGCGCTCTCCTACGGACTCGACAAAAAGAGCAACGAAAAAATCGCCGTCTATGACCTGGGCGGCGGTACCTTCGACATCTCCGTACTGGAAATCGGCGACGGCGTCTTCGAAGTCATGGCCACCAACGGGGATACCCAGCTGGGCGGCGACGACTGGGACAACGCCCTCATCGCCTGGATTCTCGCCGAGTTCAAAAAGGACAACGGCATGGACCTCAGCAACCAGTCCGACGCCGTACAGCGCATCAAGGAAGCCGCGGAAAACGCAAAAATCGCTCTCAGCTCCTCCCAGAGCTACGACATCAACCTGCCGTTCATCACCGCCGACGCGACCGGCCCCAAGCACATCCAGCTCACCCTCAGCCGCGCCAAGCTCGAGCAGCTCACCGACTCCC
>CAZNVW010000093.1:0-9902 GCA_964576595.1 uncultured Verrucomicrobiales bacterium | reverse complement strand
GGCTGCCATCTTCATATTTTTCGACTACTTCGATGTTCGACAGGGCCGATGTGGAGGCTACCACATGGCAGCGGAATTCCTTGACCGCCATGATGGGGCCGGTTTCTCCGAGGCGGGCCACCAGATACTGGCTCCCCCCCGAGGAGGAGATCAGCTGCACTTTTTTGCTCCCCGGAGACAGTGTTTCCGAGGAAATGGTATGCAAGGGTTCATCCGTCTGGAAGGCCAGATTTTCCGGCAGACCGGAGAAGGTATAATAGCGGGCACGGTTCGTGTACAGATCCGCCGTGGCGCCCAAGCTTGCTTCGCGGGCGTTCACAGTCATGGTCGCGGATCGTTCCACGTCTCCTGCGGACCACACCGCCTTCACGACAGCTTCTCCCGCCGTGTCGAAACGGCATACGACCGGAACGCCGGCCGGCGCGGCTCCCAGAGCGGCTCCATTAAGCGTATAGGCGACCCGGGTTCCTTCCGGGATGGATTCATCCGCTACTGTCACTCTCAGGGCATCTCCCTTGCGCAATTCATATCCAGAGTACACCAGCATGTTGCACGGCGCCCATTGTATTTTGCGGGTTTCTGGAGCGGCCCCCGATTCGAAGGTCGCTTCCAGAGATATTTCCGCTCCATTTTCCGGCAGATTGATATTCGCATACCAGCCTTTCCCCGTTCCGGGAGAGATTGTCTGCGCTTCTCCGTTTCTGGTCAGGTTCGTCAGGTCGAGTACACGGGCGCGGCCTTCGACGCAAGCGGGAGAGGTCAGGCTCATCGCAGGGCAGTTCGTCCATCCGTTGGTTTTACGCAGTTCGTTATAGAGCCAGTCCGGCATGCCGTGGTTGCCCGTATCTTCGCCCTCGGGGCGAATGACTCGTACGCCATCCACCGAGAAGCTGCGTCTCAGGTCGGTATTGCACAGAGTCAATGTGACGGTATGAGCGCCGGCCGCGGCCTGCGGCAGCAAAAGCGTACTTTTCGCTCCCCGGCCCCGAATGCTGGTCAGGGTGACGCCTCCCAGAGAGAGTTCGTCGAATTTGACCGCGACAGGCATGGTTTCCGTTTCCAGTATGTTACCCGTCGGCTTGCCCGAGATCTCAAGTACATAGCGCCCGTCCTCAGGCAAGGTAATGGTATAGCTGACAGTTCCCCGTCCATAGCTCGACAGGGCGCTGTCCCCGACAGAGGCCCAGTCGGAGCCGGGCATGCTGCCCGAGCTGCCGGGTACGGTCACGACAGGCGTTCCCTGCCCCGCAGACGGAGGATTCTGCGGATTCCAGCCGTTCAGATAGGCTTCACGGTTGGTGATGCCCGTCCCATAGGGGTCGCCCCACGCCCCGTTGTTGAAGTCCCTGCCCCCATTGTCGTCCGCCCTGATTCCGTATTGGGCTTCCCAGTCGTCGGGCAAGTCATCATCGTCACGGTCGGACAGGTCTCCACTGAAGGAGGTAAAGGCGTCACCGGGGATCAGTTCTCTCTGCCCGCCGGGGATTTGCCACGCCAGCAGTACATGGTCGATCGAGTGATACTGCTTGTGGTTTACTTCGATAAAGTATTCCCGCCCCTGTTCCAGATGGATCGGCTCACTCCGCTGTTTTGCGAAGGCATCCCATTGTTCCGGAGCCACCAGATAGACGCCGCGGTCTCCCGGGCCATATCCCAGACGGGCAATTTCCCGTTTATTGAACTTCCGGTCGTCCGTCGACAGGTACAGGACGCTGGTCTCGTCCGACGAGATCCAGAAGGTATAGTCTCCCGTCACCGGCACTTTGATGGTTCCCCGCAAACGGCGGAAGTAATTATCTACTCCCAGGTTCCGTTTCGCGCGACCGTCCTTGAGCAGGCTTTTCTCCGGCGTGCCCGCCAGTACATCGGCAGACTTCATTGCGTCGTCCACACTCCAGCCCGCGACCTTCCACCACATTTCCTGTGTCAGATAACCCGGCGCACCGTTGCCGACCAGCGGGTTGCTCCCCAGAATGTATTCCGCAAAGTTCGGGATCAAGTCTCCGTCCGGGTCTCCGTACTCGCCGCAGTCCGCCGCGCTCAATCCGTTCTGTCCGGGCACCAGACCTACAGCCTGCTGCCAGTCGTCCGGCAGCGAGTTGTTGTCCGCGTCATTCGGCTCTGCCGGGATGGATCGCAAGTGTTCCGCGGAGATGACTACGGGGTCGCCGGAATAAGGCGTTTGCTCCGTCACTTCCACTTCTCTCAGACACAGGTAATGGTTTCCATGCGCATTGATACCCAACTGTTCAATTCTTACAACCTGCCCCTGCACTGTTTCCGGCAGGTTCCACTCGACGACCGCCCCCGCATACGTCCCGCTCTCCGTGTAAAAATTCTCTCCGGCCACTTCCTGACCGCCGGCATCCCGCACGCTAATGCGGAAGTTGCTCAATCTCATGCCATTGGTCGCATCTACACGATTATGTATGACGACCCGGTTCAACGCTTTCACCGCCCCAAAGTCAACCTGCCACCACGAGTTCTCCGACAGGGAGTTTGTATGCGCCTGCGTTTCCAGAGAGCCGTCTATTGCTCCCGACGCACCCAGGTTGGCATAGGTGCTGCTCTGCGTCGCCGTGACGCCAGCCTCACGGCACAGGTTTACCGGGGTATGTTTCCATGCAACCGAGACATGGGCCGCATCCCCCTGCTCATAATGCAAGGTTTCTACAAAATACTCTTCTCCCGATTTCAATGTCACGGGGTCGCTTTTTTGTTCCGTCCACTTGTTCCACTGATGCGGAGCCGTATATTTCGGGGCCTCCGCCACAATGCGTTTGGTAAACCGGCTTCCGTTTTTTGACAGCAGCAGTCTCGCACTGTCGTCTCCGGCTATATAGAAGGTCCATTCCCCGCTGAGAGGGGGCCTGACCATGGTCCGCAATCTCAGGAAATAGTTATCCCCGCCCTCCGACACGTCCAGCGCTCCGGCCTGCTGCCGGGAGAGGTCGGGAGCCTGTAGGAAACGATTGCTTTTGACGAATTTTTCAACACTGCCCTCCGTCGTTCCCGTCCATTTTTCGAATGAGAAATATCCTGTATTGCCGCCGGTTTCATCGGGGCGGCCTCCCGTTTGATATTCTTCGAGCAAATTAAAGCCGTCTCCATCCGCATCTCCGTACAGTCTCACGCGGGGGTCGTTCACGGGAGAGGCCCCGCCCAGCCCCACCGACGCCAGCCAGCTCTGCGGCACGCCGATGTCATTCGGGTCTTCCGGCTCCACAGGAGGCGTCGAAAGGATGATTTTGCCGTCTTCCGTCTGCGCCGGTATCAGTGCATATTCCGTCTCTCCCGGTTTTTTCCAGGCCACGGAGTAATGTTCTCCACTGTTAAATCCGGCTCTGTTTTTACCGATCAGTTCTATCCACACCAGGTCGCCCGCCTTGTAGGCCCGGGGAGCTGTGCGATAACGCGACCAGTCCCGCGGAGATATCCAGCTGGGCACCGACAAGGTTTTCTTTTTGGTAAAGCGACTGCCGCCCGGCTCTCCCAGATATAAATCGGCCGCATCGTCCGCCGCGACGGCAAAGCTGTACTCCCCGTCCGCAGGGATGACCAGAATGCCTCTCAGCCTCACCCCCTTGGCCAAATCCGCCACGGCGGGCTCCGGGTCATACGCCAGAGATTCCTTCTTCTCCGAGTTTGTCGGCGTTCCATAAAACGCACCGCTCCCCGTCAAATCGGCTACCTTCCCGCCCTGTACGCCATCCCATCGATCCAGAGTCACGCCTACACGTGCCGACCAGGCTTCCGGGGTAAAGTCCGTCTCACCCCCTGCCGCCCACAGCGCCTGCAGGGAGGGCGCCGCCACAAGACCAGCCGCCAAAGCAGAAGAGTCGGCCTGCATTACTTCTCCCGACCGGGGAGACGACGGAACTTCCGCCTCCTGCGCCCGAGACACAGGCAAAGCGGCTCCGCCCAAAGAAATGGCTGAAGCCACCAAAAAATATCTCCCCAAAAAAGAAGTCTGTTTCATAGCGTTTTTTTCCTTTTGGATAGCTATTAGAATAATAGACCTCCTGAGTCAATGCAATCTCTCACAATTTTCTCAAACAAGATGAGAAAATCTTCTTTTTTTACAAAAAAAACACACAAATCATCTCTTCTCAAACAAGAGATTTCATCCTAAATGATTCCATGTAAAACAAAATAATACAATCCACCCTTCCGCTGACTCCGACGAATTTTGAGCTGGACGGTTTCCTGTCTTTTAACAAGAAGGCCGCGCAAGGGGTTCTTGCGCGGCCTTCTTCCGAGGAGTCGTTTTCCGGAGCGTATGGGTTACATATCCAGTTCGCCTTTTCTCACCCGGTCGGCAAAGTCCTCAATGGAGACGACTTCTCCCGTCCTGCGGGCATGTTCCGCAGCAAAGGCCACGATATGGCTATGGACGGAATGCTGGAGAGAGGAGCTCATCCGGTCAGGGGCCACGATACGCATGTCGTCATAGAGCGCCTGCATCAGCCCCCAGTCGCCGCCGCCATGCCCCGCATAGCCCTGGTCGGGAGCGGCGAGGTCTATTTTTCTCGGTTCTCCGCCAAAATGAGGCGTGATGACGATTTCTCCACAGCCGTTGTTTTTGTAGAATTCTCCGGCTCTCAGGCGGGCTTTTGTCCCGTAGATTTCAATATGGCGACCCTGCTCGAATGCCGTCATGGTAAAGGTTCCGGTCATGCCTCCCCGGTAGTTGAAGATCAGAACCTGATGGTCCGGCTGGTCATTATCACACTGGAAGGCATCGCGCCCCCAGGGGTTTTGGGACAGCCACTCGCAGATTTCCTCATCCGTGGCTTCTTCCGCCCGGTCATAGACCATGCCGAGCCAGCGCCGCAAGGTAGGGTCGGTCGCGTATTTCCGCGCATCATAGGGGTCTTCTCCGATAGGCGTCTTCCAGTCAGTGCAGTACAGGGGGCGATCTTCCTGCAGCGACTCCTTGCGGAAGTAGCTGAGTTCCCCAAAGCTAGCGACGCGTTCACAGGGGCGGTCAAACAGCCAGTAGAGGATATCCATGTCATGGCAGCATTTGGCGAGGATCATCGGCGTCGATTCCCTGCTGTTGCGCCAGTGGCCGCGAGTAAAGGAATGAGCAAAGTGCCAGGCTCCGACGCCTTCGTTTGCGTTGAAGGTGATCACGTCGCCGAGTTCACCGCTGTCGATGATTTTTTTCAGTTCCTGGTAAAAGGGGGTATAGCGCAGAACATGGCAGACATCCACACGACGGCCCAGGTCGCGGGCAAGATCGGCGAGCTCCAGCGCCTGGGAAAGTTTTTTTGCGACAGGTTTCTCCAGGAGTACGTCGTATCCCAGTTTCAGGGCTTTTTTACAGGGTTCGTAATGGTAGTCGTCCTGTGTGCCAATGATGGCGACATCCGCCAGACGAGGCTCGGCAAGCAGAGCCTCCGCACTGTCAAAGGAGCGGATTCCCGCCCTGTCGGCCTCAGGCGCGTGCTCAATGACATGGGCGCAACGCCCGGGGACGATGTCCGCCACAGCCGTTATCCGGTAGCGTTCCGGCAGTTCTGAAGCCAGTTTCAGATAGGTTCGGGTCCGGGAGCCGCAACCGATTCCCGCCAATGTCAAACGAGTGTTCTCCGTCATGCCGCTACGTTGCCTCAAAGCAGCTGTCACCGCAAGGCTTTAGCACGATTCTCCGCACTCGCCGGGATTTTTACAGGGCTTTCTTTCGACTGGTCAATTCGGGCGGGTAAAGTTATGATTGGGGCATGGCACTTGAACCCTACGGAGACATCTGGCCCGAAATTGACTCCACCGCCTTCGTCGCACAAAGCGCAGATCTCATCGGGCGCGTCCAGGTCGGCGCGTTCTCCAGTATCTGGCACAACACGACATTAAGGGGAGACATCAACGAAATCGTCATCGGTACGCACACGAGTATTCAGGACAATACCTGCATCCATCTGGCGAGCGATTACGGCTGCTATGTCGGCAACTACTGTACGATAGGACATTCCGCCATTCTGCACGCCTGTACTTTGGAGGACGAAGTTCTCGTCGGCATGGGTGCGACGATTCTGGACGGGGCCGTCATCGGCAAGGGGTCCATTATCGGCGCGCACGCCCTCGTGACCAAGGGAAAGGTGATCCCCCCCTATTCTCTGGTGCTTGGCTCTCCCGCAAAGGTGGTCAAGAGCATCCCGGAGGAAGACCGGCACAATAATTTCAAACACGCGGAAAAATACGTCAGGGTCGCCCAAACGTTCAAGGACCGCAAGTTTGAACCCAGACCCTGCCCGGAATAGAAGACAGTCGCTCCCCCGGCCACCCTGTCATTCATGGCTCCCCTCGTTGTCAAATTAGAGGTCCTCGATGCGCAACCGTACGAGGACCGGGCCGCCCTCTTTCTCCGTGAGGAACGAAGTTCCAAAATAGGGAAGCTGGAGGTAGATGGCTCCGTCGGCTTCTCTATCAATCTAAGTCTTCACAGAGAGCAGCCTCTCAGGCCCCTGCCCTGGGATCTGATACATCATCTGCTGATCGCCGTAGAGATGAGGTTGACCAAGGTTCTTGTCACGTCCTGCAAAAACGGTATTTATTATACGACCATGACGTTCGAGAATTCGAACGATCCCCAGCAGCACAAGATTATCGAGCTCGACGCCCGCCCCGGAGACGCCATCGCGCTGGCAGTCAGGAACGGCGTTCCCGTTCACATGAGATCCACTCTTTGGGAGCGTCTGCCCGACGACAAGGCTCTTTATGAGGGGTTATGCAACAGTCCCCGCACCGGTATAGATACGCTGACCAGCTAATAGTCCAGAAGCGCCCTCACAAGGGACTGGCTAAAACGGAGGGGTTATTCGCCGGAGCACCGGCCGCCGCAACCGCAGGAGCAGGGCTCCGCTGGCATTTCTCCGGGAGGCAGGTTACGGCAGGATTCGCAAATCCCCTCTATTTTGATAAAGCGGTTTTGTACGCTAAAGCCGTATTTTTTTGATACGGCATCCACTTTTTTCACCAGGGAGGAGTCATCTACTTCCTGCACGCATCCGCACTGGGTACAGATGATATGGGCATGGTCCGGTTTCTCGGAGAAATTCGGATCATAATGGACTTGTTCTCCGCTGAGATGGATTTCTTTCAGCAGCCCGGCTTCGACCAGCAATCCCAGCGTACGATATACGGTAGAGCGTGAGGCCTTGCAGGAGAATCCCGCCAGACGGACAAAGAGCTGGTCTGTCGTAAAGTGCTCTTTTGTGGAAAAAATGGCCGAGAGCAGGCATCTGCGCTGAGATGTGCTCCGGAGATTTTTCCGGCGCATAAAATCATCCAATACCCGCTCCAATTCAATGTCCATTAAAGGAGAGTATAGGGAAATGCCGCCGTTTAGACCAGCCCCAAATCGTGTCGTACCAAAATACGTTCTCTTCGGGATTGACTAGAGGCGGGCGGACATGTTGACTGGCTTTATGAGATTCCGTGCCTTTTTTGCGTTTCCCGTCTCCGCCTTGCTGCTGCTCCTGGCGGCCTGTTCTTCCGGAGGCGTTTCCCAGATCAGGACGGTGCAGGAGTTCAACCAAAAGCAGACGTTTTATCAGTCCGACCCCAGCGGGCTCTCCCGCTCCCAGTCGGCCTATGTCATGTACGGTGCTCTGAGCGAGGAGGAAAAGAAAGCCCGTCTCGGGCAATATTATACGGTCTATTGGGACGACAATACGCCGGATCAGTCTCTGGATATTGTTTTTGACTACCAGCAGGCCGCTACGGGTTCAAAAATACTGACGCGCAAGGAGTCCTACCCGGCAGGCCGGGACGGCGGCAGTATGAAGACTTCTTTCGACTTTATCGGCGAGCCGTTTCTCAAGCAGGGGCGCGTTATGACCTGGCGGGCCACTCTACAGCAACACGGGAAGGAGCTTTCCCGGCGCTCCTCCTATCTCTGGCAGGATGAGAGAAAGGCCTCCGCATCCCAAACGGACAAGGGTCTCTAATTTATTACTAACAACTGGACGCAGCAAAGGAAACGTAGGATAAAGGGTATTACTGAATATACCCCTATATTGTTATGCCTGAATTCTGCAATCCGTTTACCGTCCTCAAAGAAGATAGGAAGCTCACGCACGCCGAGCTCGTCAGAGCCATCCGGTTCATGATTGCCGCCGAATATGAGGCGATCCAGTTGTACGAGCAGCTGGCCGACTCCATCGACGACAAGCTTTCCATCCGGGTTCTCCTCGAAATCGCCGAAGAGGAGAAAGAGCATGCCGGAGAATTCCGCCGACTCCTGCAACACCTCGCTCCGGAGGATGAAAAATTCTATACCGAGGGAGCGCACGAGACCCAGGAAAAGATCGACGAACTCAAAAAATAAAAACAGGCCTTCAGTCTGTTCCGGTACGGGGAGAAAAGGAAGTTAATTTTCTCCCCGTATCAGCAAACAACTTCTTGACCTCGGAACAGATTGAGGCATCATGGCGACTAACTTTCCGACTCAATTGTCGCCCCTGCCGTGAGCTCCTCATCTTCCATTTCATTTGCCCAGTTCAAAGGCTTCCTTCTGATCGCCTGTTCCGGGAAAGGGAACTTCATTAACAGTCCCGTCCTCCGCAAAATAGCCGATGACCGCATCGCGAGCGGAGAGCGCCTGATCGTCGTGGATCTGAGCGCCTGCACCGGCATGGATTCTACTTTTATGGGAACTCTGGCCGGATTGGGTCGACGCCTCATGGGCCTGGGCGGCCAACTGCAAATCGCCGACCCCGGCGAGCACAACCGCTCCCTGCTCGAGATGCTGGGCCTGGACGCCCTGCTTGAGATAGAGCCGCCTGCCGCCGTGTGGAGGGGCAGCATGGAGAGTCTCCGCAAAGAGCTGACCATGGTCGATCATGACGGCGTGATTCTGGAGAACAAGGAGCGCGCCGTCCATGTACTCAACGCCCACCAGGAGCTCAGCGACATCAGCGACTCCAACGCCGAAAAATTCAAGGGCGTCATAGATACATTTCAAAAGGAAATCGACGGAAACAACTAATTTACTCTTTACCTATTTATGGCCAATCTGAACAAAGTCATCCTCATGGGGAATATCACCGCCACCCCCGAGCTGAGGACCACTCCCGGCAAAGGCACCTCCGTCACTGAAATTTCCCTTGCAATCAACCGTTACTATTCCGGTGAAAACGGAACGAGGCAGGAAGAAACCACTTTTGTGGATGTCACCCTGTGGGGCCGCCAGGCCGAGATCGCCTGTCAATATCTGACCAAAGGCCGCGGCGTACTGATCGAAGGCCGGCTCCAGCTCGATACCTGGGAAGACCGGGAAACCAGACAAAAACGCTCCCGTCTGCGCGTCGTCGGAGAGAATCTCCAACTACTCGGCTCCGCGAGAGACTCCCAGGGCTCGTCCTCCGGCGGCGGCGAATACCGCCCGGCTCCGGGCCCGGGCCGCGCCGACAATGGTGGCAGCCCCCCTCCCAGAAATACACCCCGTCCCGCACCTGCGGATGATTTTGACGACGATATTCCCTTCTGATTTCGATCCAGCCCTTTTCACAGCGAGGGTGTCTCACCGGGCGTAAAGGCCGAGGGCGAGACACCCTCTTTTTTTAAATTTATCTCCGGTGTTTCCAGACAAAAGCGACATGTCATGGTGACTTCATTTTCCCAAGAGACCAAACACTCGTGAAAAAACTTCCTTTAAAAAAAATCCTCCTTCTTTGCTGCGGCGTCTTTCTTCCCATGGCAGTATTGGGCCTCCTGTTTTTCCAGTTGAGTGGGCCGGGCAGGCTCGTCTTCCACCCCAAATGGCCCCCCACGGACCGCGAGCAAATTTCAGAAATTTATTCCAACGTGCTCAAATGATGCGACATCGAGTCCAAGCAGCGTCTTAGAGCGTGTCGTCACAATAAAAACTTGACTAGGCTCTTGAAATAGAGAATAAA
>CAZNVW010000092.1:0-9957 GCA_964576595.1 uncultured Verrucomicrobiales bacterium | reverse complement strand
GTCGTCATCCCGAACGCGGGCAAATCCTCGCTGATCAACGCGATGCTCACTGACCGCCGCAACATCGTCTCCGATGTTGCCGGCACGACCCGCGACGCCATCGACATCCCCTACACTCACAACGGCAAGCCCTACCTGCTGATCGATACCGCCGGGATGCGCCCCCGCTCCCGCCGCGATACCTCCGTGGAAGTCTTCTCCGCCATGCGCAGCGAAAAGGCCATTCGCCGGTCGGACATCTGCCTGCTCGTCATCGACATAGACGCCGGAGTCACCCAGCAGGACAGGCGCATCGCCAGCATGATCGCCGAGGAGAAAAAGCCCTGCATCATTGTCGTCAACAAATTTGACCTGTATCACCCGGACGCCGCCCCAAAGGCCCGCAAGGAGGCCGTCGAAGAGCATATCCGCCGCGAGCTGTTCTTCATCGACTACGCGCCCTTCGTCGCCCTGTCGGCCCTTCATGGCGAGGGAATCCCCCTTGTCTTCAAGGTTCTGGAAAAAATCCGCCGCATCTCCGGCGAGCCGCTCGGCACGGGCCAGCTGAACCGTTTCCTCCAAAAGGCGATGGATCTCAACCCGCCCGGCATCCACAAGAGCTACGGCAGACGCCTGAAACTCCTGTACGCCACCAAGGCCGTCAATGAGAAGTACACCGCCATCCCGGTGCCTACCTACATCCTCTTTGTCAATGACAAGCGTCTGATGACAGACAGTTACGAGCAGTATCTGCGCAACAGACTGCGCGATTTCTACCCCTGCCCGGCCATCCCGATCACCTTCTCGGTTCGCTCCCGCAGCCGGAAGGATGTCGAGTCGTAACACCTCTCGAGCCTCACCCATGTCCGCTCCCCTCCTCAGTGTCGAGAATCTGAGCGTCCACTTCCACACCCGCGCGGGAATCGTCCGCGCGGTGGAAGGCGTCTCGTTCTCCCTGTGCCGGGGAGAGACACTGGGCATTGTCGGAGAGTCCGGGTCAGGCAAGTCGGTCACCTGCTCGAGCCTGATGAGGCTGCTCCCGTCCCCTCCGGCGCGCATCGCGGGAGGCCGGGCCCTGTTTGGCGGGCATGATTTGCTCACCCTGCCGGAAAAATGGCTCAGAATGCTCCGGGGCAACCGCATCTCCTACATCTTCCAGGATCCGATGACGGCCCTGAATCCCTATCTCACCATAGGCGCGCAAGTCATGGAGCCTCTCCTCGTCCACAAGGGCATGAGCAAAAAAGACGCCCGGCGCGAAGCCATCATCGCGCTGGAGGAAGTCGGCATCCCCGAGGCAGAGTCCAGGCTCCGCTCCTACCCGCACGAGTTCTCCGGCGGCATGCGGCAGCGCGTCATTATCGCCATGGCGATGATCACCCGCCCCGAAGTCCTGATCGCGGACGAGCCGACCACCGCGCTTGACGTCACCGTCCAGAAGCAGGTGCTCGAGCTCATCAGGGACCGTCAGAAAAAACGGGGAACGGCCGTCATCCTGATTACGCACGATCTCGGCGTCGTCTCTGAAAACGCCGACCGCATCCAGGTCATGTACGCCGGGCGCACCATAGAGAGCGCGCCCTCCCGCGAGCTGATGGAGAGCCCCCGTCATGCCTATACGCGCTCCCTGCTCAAATCCATCCCCGGCATGAATGCCAGGGGGACGCTGCTGCATACCATACCCGGCCTGCCGCCCGATCCCTCCCGACCGATCCCCGGCTGCGCCTTCAGGCCCCGCAATACGGTCGGAGACGCCTCCCTCTGTCTCACCGACCGGCAGCCGGAGCTCATGGAACTCTCTCCCGGTCACTTTGTACAAAATTGCCCCGGCTGCCTGGCCTCCTCCGACTCATGAACCCGCCCTTGAACACAACAGGCGTTCCGGGACTATTCTCGGGAGAAGACAGTCACGGGACATTCCTCCAATACCGCAAAAGATCCCTGCCCAGACTGGCGGCGGGCCTCTCCGGGCTCCTGCTTTTTCTGGCGATCGGCCTCCTCCTGTTCCTCAAACCGGGCGCACCCTCCGGGGCGGAAACCGATTTCCCCGCCGTAACGCTCGCCCTGCTCTGCGTGCCCGCCGCCCTCTTTTGCCTCTGGTACCTCCTCGCCGGAGAAGTACGTCACAGAATTACCGTACGCAACGGCACCTTCCGATACTTCCATGGCCTGGGCTCCTGGGGAACCGTCAAACAATTCCCCCTGACGAACGAAGAGAAGATTTCCCAATGCCTCCATGCGGAAGACACGCGAGCGGCCAGACGCCGCTCCGCCCTGCTGATCCGCTCGCCCCGGCAGGGCTCCCTCGAATGGGGACACTCCCTCCCCCCCGCCGTACAAGCCCATCTCGTCATGATTCTCAGACAGATGAGGCAAAATCCCCAGCCCCGGTAACCCCGCCATGCAAAGCGCGAGAGTCCTCATCGACGGGTCCTCAGACCTGGTCTTCGACTACGCGGTCACGGCGGAGCATGCCGCCGTCCGCCCGGGGTGTCGTGTAGAGGTCATGCTACGGCACCGGCCCGCCACGGGAACGGTACTGTCTCTGGGCAAACCCGATCCCGAATGGGAAGACAGGCTCAAGCCCCTCCTGCGGCTGATTGACGCGGAGCCTCTCATTGAGCCCGCCCTGATGGATATGGGCAAATGGGTCTCGGACTATTACGCCGTGCCTCTGGAGCAGGTCATGCGCTGTCTCCTGCCCGAGCCCGTCCGACAGGAAAAACACGCGGAAAAAACACAAAAAATCATCCGCCTGACCGCCCCTCCGAGTGAGGACGTACTCCAGTCTCTGGAGCGGCGTGCCCCCAAACAGGCGGGACTCATCGCCATGCTCCAATGGGCGGGCGCAGAATCCGCCCTGTCCGAGCTGGGAGGTACGGAGGCCCTTGCCGCCGCCCGCTCTCTGGAGAAAAAGGGACTGATCACCATCCATGACGAATCCGTCCTCAGAGATCCCGACTCCGACCAGACCTTCCTCCCCAGCACACCGCTTGCGCTCAATGAGGAGCAAAAGGCCTGCCTCGACACGCTCCTGCAGGCGGCCCGGCAGGGAGCCGCGGCCAAGCCCTGGCTGCTCCACGGCGTAACCGGCTCAGGCAAGACGGAAGTCTATTTGCAGCTCGCGGAACAAATCGTAAACAGCGGCAAATCAGTCCTGATCCTCGTCCCGGAGATATCCCTGACTCCGCAAACAGTCCAGCGGTTCAAATCCCGCTTCTCGGGCCACGGCTGCGGCGTCGCCGTCCTGCACAGCCTCCTGTCTCAGGGCGAACGATTCGACGAGTGGCACCGCATCCGCCGGGGAGAGGCCTCCATCGTCATCGGCGCGCGCTCCGCCGTCTTCGCCCCGCTCAAAAATCCGGGCCTCATCATCGTGGACGAGGAGCACGACGGCTCCTACAAGCAGGAGAGCGCCCCCCGGTATCATGGCCGCGACGTCGCCGTCCTCCGGGCAAAACTTCAGGGCGCGCTGATCGTACTCGGCTCGGCGACCCCCTCGCTGGAGTCCCTGCTGAACGTCCGCAGGGGGAAGTATGAACTGGTCAAACTCTCCCACCGGGCCGACCATCAGAGCATGCCAGTCATCCGCATCATCGACATGCGGCAGGAGGCGAAAAAGAACAACAAGAACAACGACAGCCTGATCTCCGACAGACTCCGGGCGGCCATCGACCAGCGCCTCCGGGACGGAGAACAAACCATCCTGTTCCTGAACCGCCGGGGCTTCGCCCGCTCCCTGCAATGCCCCGACTGCGGGCACGTCATGTTCTGCCCGCACTGCTCGCTGGCGATGACCTATCACCGGACGGACGACCGTCTGATCTGCCACCTGTGCAGCCATCAGGAGATCGCGCCCCGCGCCTGCCCCGAGTGCCATTCCCTGAATATCCTCCTGCAAGGCTACGGCACGCAAAAAGTGGAGGGCATCCTCAGACAACTCTTCCCCTCCGCCCGCATGGAGCGGATAGACGCCGACGTCTCCAAACGCAAAAACGCCGTCCGGGACATTCTGAACAAGTTCCGGGCGCGCAAGCTGGACATGCTGCTCGGCACGCAAATGATCGCCAAGGGGCTGGACTTCCCCGGCGTGACGCTGGTCGGCATCCTGAATGCCGATCTGGGTCTGTACATCCCCGACTTCCGGGCCGGAGAGCGCACCTTCCAGCTCCTGACCCAGGTCGCGGGCCGGGCCGGACGGGGCGATCTGGAGGGAGAAGTCATCATCCAGACCTTCACCCCGCATTCCCCCTCCATCCAGTTTGCCCGGCACCACGACTGCGAGGGCTTCGCCGATCAGGAACTGGAAATGAGAAGCCAATTCGGCTTCCCCCCCTACACGCACATGGTCGTGCTCACCTGCCGCTCCCCGCACGAGCGGCGCGCCCAGTTCACTCTGGAAACCCTGCACCGCAAATTGAAAGAACAGCTCCCCCCGGGCTGCATCCTGGGCGATCCCCTGCCCGCCCCCATCGCCCGGGCTCACGGGCAGTTCCGCTTCCAAACCACCCTGACGGGCCCGCAGGCCCGGCCCCTTTCGCGCCTGGTACGCGAGCTTCTCGCGGCCACTCCGCTCCCCGACGACGTCACCCCCGTTCTGGACGTAGACCCCCAGTCCTTCCTCTAGGGCGAACCATTCAAACGCGCCCGGCGACAACCGCGGCGAGGCGGCGGCGATCCAGCTTGCCCATGGGATTCAAAGGAATCTCCGTCTCCACATAACCCGCGAGGCGGAACAGGCCGGGCTCCTCCCGATTCCATATCTCGACAGCGGCGGAGAGGCGTCCCCCCCGGGGAGAACAGGCGTACAGCACAAAACCCCGACGGGCATCCTCCAAAGGGCAAATCAGCGTCCCGGGCAGCAGGACGGACAAGCGCGCCTCCAGCGCATCCAGATCGACCAGCTCGCCCAGTATCTTGATGACCCGGTCTCCCCTCCTCAAAAAAGTAAATCGGCCGTCGCGACACTCTCCCCGGTCCTTCGACGTCCACCAGTCGTCGGCCGCGAAAGACTCCAGGCGCAACGCGCCGTCCGGCCCCGTATGCACATAGGCGCAGAAGCGAGCCGGGCCTTTCAGCGCCAGAAACCCCTCCTCCGTCACCCGGGTCTCCCAGTGAGGCAGAACGGGCAAATCCCTCCCCGTATAAGGCTCATCCAAGCGAGCGGTCGCCACCTGCGAAGCCGACTCGGTCATGCCGTAGCTCTGCACGACGGGCCAGCCTAGCCCCCGGGCGAGCTCCCCCGTCTCCGGGTCAAGCGCGCCGCCGCCCACAATAATACAGCGAATACAGGCGGGAGCCTTCACCCCGCGCCTGACAAGATCCACCACCTGCGCCGGCACCAGAGAACTCCATGACGCGCCGCAATCCGCAAGAAAGGCGGCGTACCCCTCGGGATTCCACCGCGGAGTCCAGGTAAAAACCCGGCTCCCCGACAACCTCGCCCGGACATGAATCATAAATCCCCCCATATGCCAGACAGGCAGGGGGCAGCACCAGTCTCCCCCGAGATCGGCGCCAATCCACGCATTGACGGCGCGGGCAGACGCCTCCAGAGCCTCGGGAAAAAATAAAACAGCCTTTATCCCGCCCCCCGACGACCCCGAAGTGGCAAACGCCACACAACGATCCCAGGGAGCCCCCTGAGACTGCAAAAAGCGGCAGATACGCTCTCCCCACTCCCTCTTGTCTTCCCCGGCAATCACCCAGGGCAGCGCGCCCGGATCAGGCGGCCACAACAGACGGGAAGGAGTGCAGGAAGGATCTCCCGGATTCATGAAACAAGCAAAATAAGCGCCAGAATATTAGAACGGCCCCCTGCCGCGCTTGCCGAACATGCCGCCCAGCTTGCTCAAGCCGCTCGCGCCCTTCATCAGAGCCCCCATGCCCTTGGGCAGGCCGCCGCCCATGCCTCCCATTCCCCCCATGCCGGGCATCCCGCCCATTTGCTTCATCATTTCCATCATCTTCCCCTTGCCTGACATCATCTTCTTCATATCGGCAAAGTTCTTGATCAAACGATTGACCTCTATCACGTCCCGGCCGGAACCGGCGGCAATGCGGCGGCGGCGGGAGGGATTGATGATCTCGGGGCGCGTGCGCTCCTTCGGAGTCATGGACAGGATCATTGCCTCCAGATGCTTCATCCTCTTGGGGTCGAGAGCATCGGTGGGGATTTGCTTCTTGAGCTTGTTAAAGCCCGGCAGCAAGCCGAGCAGCCCCTCCAGCGGTCCGAGATTCTGTATCATCCTCATCTGCTCGAGGAAATCGTTGAAGTCGAACTTGCCCTGGGCCATCCGCTCGGCGGCCTTCATGGCGTCCTTTTCGGAAATCTTCGCGGCGGCGTGCTCCACCAGCCCCACAATATCGCCCATCCCCAAAATACGGTCGGCCATGCGGTCGGGGACAAACGGGCCGAACTGCTCCATCTTCTCCCCTTCCCCGGCAAACTTGATCGGCTTGCCGGTCACGGTACGCATGGAGAGAGCGGCCCCGCCCCGGGCGTCGCCGTCCAGCTTGGTCAGAACGATACCGGTCACGCCCACTGCCTCGTCAAACGTACGGGCAACGGAAACGGCCTGCTGGCCCGTCGCCGCGTCCACGACAAGCAGCGTTTCGCGGGGAGAGAGGAAGGCGTTCAACTCCTTCAACTCGTGAATCAGGGCGTCGTCCACCTCCTGGCGTCCGGCGGTATCGAAAATAGTCACGGTCGCGCCTTCGCGGGCCGCCCAGTCGAGAGCGCGGCGAGCGACGGCGACGACATCCTTCTCCCCCGGTTCCGGGCGGAAAACGGGCACGTCTATCTGGGCGGCCAGCGTCGCCAGCTGATCAATGGCGGCGGGGCGCACCAGGTCGCAGGCGACCAGCACCGGACGGCGGCCCTCATTTTTCAGACGCAGGGCAAGCTTGGCGGAGGAAGTCGTCTTGCCGGCGCCGTTCAGACCGACGACAAGCACGCGGGCCGGGTCGCTCAGATCCAGCGCGGCAGCGTCTCCGCCCAGGAGCTCGGCAATCTCGTCGCGGAAAATCTTGACGATCTGCTCTCCGGGCTTGACAGACTTGAGCACATCCTGCCCCATCGCCTTGTCCTTGACGCGGGCAATGAAATCGCGGGCGACGGAGTACTCCACATCCGCTTCCAACAGAGCCAGGCGAATGTCGCGCAAGGCGTCGGTAATATTGTTTTCGGAAATTTTACCGAGACCGCGGATTTTGCGGAAAGCGTCGTCCAGTTTATCAGAAAGCAGGGAGAACATATTGTAAGAAAAGGATCTTGAGAAAAAAGTCGTTTGTTTTTAGCAACAAAGAGGAAAAAGGGCAACCCCGGTTCCCGGAAAGAACAAAAAGGAGCCGTCGTTTACGGAATCCAGCCCGCCGGAGGGGGCTCCGGCGCATATTCCGACACGGAGAACCGCCATTCCACCGGCGGCACGGCAGTCTTGACTCCGGGACGGCTCCAGGAGACCACCACAGACACATCGCCCCGCAGAGGGCGGTGAGGCGTCCACGTCAGCGTCTTGGAGACATTATCATAAACCGCGGGAACCTTGCCCAACCCGGAAACGCGCATAACAAGAGAATCCGGCTGAATATCCCCGTCCGCCGCCAAATTGATGGAAATAGGCTGAATCCCCAAAGGCTGGAGAGAATTGGCCCGGGGCGTCACCACCTGGTGAGGCACGGGCCCGCCCGACGAAACGGCGGCTCCCGCACCGGCAGCAGAAGAAGGAAGACCCCGGACCGGGACGCCATGAGCCGCCCCATACTGCAACGAGCCGTTAAATGTCCTCAAATCAGTCCCGAGAACCATGTAGCGGGGGAGAATCAAATCATCCGTAGCCGTCGTCACCTTGCCGGCGATCACATCAAACCCCGCCTTGTAGCCCAGCTCCCTGAGCACGGCGTACATCTCCGGCGTGCGATACCCGCCGGGATAACAGTACGTATTGACCGTCGTCCCCAGCTTCTCTTCAAGAATGCGCTTGGACTCCCCCATCTCCTTCTTCAAAAAATCCAGATAAGCCTGCTCCCCGCTCTTTTTTACCTTGCGGTAATTACTCGGATAGGGGTGCGTATGGGAGTGACTGCCGACAGAGGCTCCGTGCGCCTGCATCTCCCTGATCATATCCCAGGTCAAAGAACCGCCCCCGCTATTCACATATTGCGTATAAAGAAACAGGGTAAAGGGGAACCCGAACTCCCTGAGAATCGGAAACGCATCGGTGTAAACGGACTTCCACCCGTCATCCAGCGTAATCAGCACGCACTCCGCGGGGAGCTGCTTGTCCCCCGTCTTCCACTGAAGATAATCCTCCATCGTAATGACGGTTGCTCCGGAGTTTTTGATACGCTGCATCTGCTCGCGGAAATCGCTGGTCTTCATCCGCATCCTGGTCGTTGACTTGGAGAGGGAAAAATCATGATAGCCAAGCACGGAGACCCGGGTCTGCTCCCGGGGAACGGGCGTCCCCGAAAAGCGCACCGCCGGAACGGGCCGAGGGACATCCTCGACAATCTCCGCCCCTACCGCCAGGGCGGGGTCGCGCCTGCCGGGCCGGGGGGAGCCGGGGACTCATCCTCCACAATCTCCGCGCCCCGTTCCCGGCTGACCGGACGCACGGGACGGGCGACGCCCGGAGACGGAGCCAGGGGGTCCTCCAAATCGGGAAGAGGGACGACGGGAGCCAGAGGATCGCCCCAATCAGAGCCTCCCAGCGGAGAAAGCTGATCCTGAGCGCAAAGAACGGCTCCCGACAAAAACAGACTTCCTGAACAAAACAGGGAAAAAACGGCATGCGGCAGTCTTGGCATGGATTTCTTCTACACTCAGATGAGGGCGCGGGCAATGTCAAATCGGAAGAGTCCCCTCAAGATTACAGTCATTTTTCCCGTAGCCTTTCCGCAAAGGAGACCATTGCCGTACACCCTGCCGACGCCAACAAAAATGCCCGGCTCCCAACTTAGGAGTTGAACTGGCGGTGGAGAAAAGGCATGTATGGGAAATATCATAATGCCTTTCGGCTCCCCCCAAGATTTCACCCCATCATATGAGCGAAGAACAAAATACCGGTAAACCCAAGCCCCGGCTTCTGGCCGGAACAGCAGCTACAGGAGCCTCCAAACCCAGACTTCTTGCAGGATCCACGGAAGGGCTGGGAAAATTGAAACTCGCCATGACCCCCGAACAAGCGGCCGCCATGGAACGAGTCAAGGCAGAGCGCGCCGCCGCCGAAGAAGCCGAACGCGCCAGACTTGAAGCGGAAGCCCGCTATGCCGAAGAACAGGCTCGCTACGAGGAAGAAAAACGACTCTACGAGGAATATATGGCGGCGGAAAAACTCCGCCAGGAAGAAGAAGCGCGCCTCGCCGCCGAACAGCAGGCCGTCGAGGCGGAGCAGGCGGCGCAAGCCCGGGCCGCCCTTGAGGAACAAGCCCGGATAGAAGCAGAGCAACAAGCCGCACAGGAGACGGCCCAGCCCCAGCCAGACACTCCGGCAGCCACCGCCCCCGTTGCGCAAGACCCCGCCTCCATGGCCGCCCTCGCCGAGCAGCAGCTCGCCGCGGCGCAGAAACTGATGGCCGAAGTACAAGCCATGCAGGCCGCCGCGCTCCAGCAGGCGCAGACGCCCGCCGCAGAAGCGCCCCAGCCCGTAGAGCAAAGCGCGCCGGCTCCTGTCGCCGCTCCCGCGCCCTCTACTCTGAGACGCCCCTCCGCCCCCATCCCGATGCCGAGCATCCCCACGCCGTCGATCACTCCGCAAACGGCGGCCCCGGCCATACAGCCGACCTCTCCCCTGGGCGGAACCAAACCCTCGGCGCGGGAATCAAGACGGCAAAAGCCGGAGAAGAAGCCCCTGTGGAAAAGACCCGTCCTGTACATCCCCTTCGCCGTCGCCTTCCTCGCCCTGGGCACGGTCTCTGTCCTCCAGTTGCAAAAACGGGCGGCCGAACAGCGCATCATGGATCGATATGTCGCCT
>CAZNVW010000091.1:0-10075 GCA_964576595.1 uncultured Verrucomicrobiales bacterium | reverse complement strand
AGCCCCATAGTGTAATTGGTAACACACCTGATTTTGGTTCAGTATTTCTAGGTTCGAGTCCTGGTGGGGCTACCACTCTTCTTCCTTTTTTGCAACCGGCTCTCGCCCTGTTCCCCGCAGCCGCCCCTTTGTTTGCTGCCGCATACCTCGAGTCCTCCCCGGTCTGCGCCCTCCTGCGCCCTTGCGCCTTGCACAAGAAAAACAAAATCCCCGCCGGACATCCGCCCGGCGGGGAAAGAACCTGTGTCAGGAATAGCGGTATTCCGGATCAGAACGAGTAACTCGTCGTGACCCGGCCCACCTGATTGACCTTTTGACTGGCGGTTTCCACCTCATAATTGAGGTTGATCAGCCACTGCTTGTCAATCTGCCAAGTACACCCGGTATAGACGCGGGCGGCATTGCGGCCTACGGAGACATCGCCGATGCGCTCACTGTACATACCGTTGGTCACGGTAGCACTCGGGTTGCGGCGCAGGACGTCCGGCACATAACTGGCGCCGATATAATTGGTCACCGAAGAGGTCGTCTTGTACTCAAGCGTAGCGCCGATCGGCATGCGGAGAGCATGCATCCGGCTGCGGCTGACATCGAAGTCGCCTGCCGCTCCGTGAACAAAATGGGACTTGTGCTCGGCAAAGACAAACTCTGCGCCCACATACGGGTTGACCCATACGCGATCCGTCAACTTGCGGTAACAAGTCGCCTTGAGCTCGGCGTTGAACACGTCGCTCTTCCAGTTGCTGAAGGAGCTGGCGCCATTCTTGTAGAAAGTGCCGTCGTTGTCGCCCCGTCCATAACCGACCATAAAGTCAAGAACCGTCGAGCCCTTGTCGCAAGCCTCAAATATATGACGTCCGTACAGAGCGGCCATCATGATATTCTGATCGTCCTCGGCCATATGGCGATTGGTCATCTCCGTCCCCAGCATCTGGGCGAAACTGACGCCGATCAGATTTTTGGCGTTCAGCAGAGTATCCGCGCCAATCGCGTAACCGCCGCTGTCCTTTCGGTATCCGGGCAGGGCGTTGCCTATATTCTCATTCATGTACAGCCCCTTGGCCCAGATATTGCGGGCAAGATACTGGCGGTACGGAGAGAAGTCCATCTGCCCCATCACGGCAGAGGAGAAGGCGTCCATCGCGGAAACCATCGTCCAGAGGGAATTGATGGTCAGCTGGCCCAGCTCGGGAATCACCGGGTTGATATAACTGAAGTTCTTGATAGCGTCCTTCTGGTTATACACCCCGCTCGCTTCGCCGTAGTCCACCTCTTCGGAAGTCAGCGTAATATTGTCGCTGTACAGCTGAATATCGCCGAAGTAGCTCTTGGTGAGCTTACTTGTATCCAGAATGATATTGGACAAGGCGTTGCCCGTCTGATTGGCGATCTTGGTAATGGCGTTGAGCGGGTCCTGCTGATCGAGCATGTCGTCAGTGAGGACGAATACCCAGCCGTCCTTGCCCGCGCTGGTGTAATTATCCATGTGGTTGAACCCGCTGTTATGGAACTGGGCCGTACCGGCGGAACTGTCCATGTGGCCGACAAAGTTGTTGCCGGCGAGCATTACCTGAACGGCATCGGCCATACCGGCAGACATATTCCCGTACAGAATGCCCGTAACGGAGCGTCCCTTGGGAGCGGCGGCTTCCTGGCTCTGAACCAGCTGAATGCGCCCAATCTGGGTGACGCCTTCCTCAAAGACCAGATTCTTGCGCACCTGGACATCGCCCCCGTCCACTTCCAGAAGGGAGCCTTTGCCCGCCGTCAGCAAATCGGTAGACACCTTCGTGTTTTCCTTCACATAAGTGTGCTCATTGCCGCCCACGACAGCCAGCTCCTTCGCATCGACATTGTTGGCCTGGTTTTCGTTCAAACGAACCTTGGCGTCTGTCTCGGAAGTAGCGCCGGAGTAGGAACCCAGCGTAATATTTTTCCAGGCGGATCTCGTGAGATTCAAATCCCCCTTGTTCATATTGACCCATCCGAAACGATCCAGAGTCCCCACCTTGTAGGCGGCCTCCTGTGACAGCGTCACCTCCTCCTTCACTTCGAGCGTCCCCTTCTCATTGTCCAGAGTCGTCTTTTCTCCGGAAATAATAAAGTTCCTTGCGTCCACGAGGGAGTTTGCCCCGATCTTCGTCGTTTCTCCGGTCTGCGCCTGAACCGTATCGACCTTGACCGTGTAAGTGGAGGAATTGTTTTCCACCAGCTTGATCTCGGCGGAAGTCTCTTTCTTGCTCTGGAGAGAAGAATTGACGGAGCCGATGAAGTGAACCTTATTCAGATCCGACGTAGCGCCGATCAAATTGGTATTGCCTCCCGCGGCAGTCACCGTCCCGGTAGTCTCATCAATACCGTTGACCGTCAATTCCCCGTTCAAGTTGACCAGAGTTCCGCTCGTATTTTCCACGACAGCTCCGGCGCCCGTATCTACATGCACGGTCTCATTGCTCAGCACATGCTCCGAGCTGAAAGTAACATCCTGCTTGAGCACATAGAGATAAGTCCGCATATCCTTGCCGTCCACCAGCTTGGGCTCAAACGCTCTCTTCATCGAATGCACGATATTGTCGTGAGTCACGATACCGTCAGAGGCATAGTCCCGCACGACGAAAGTACCGATAGAGGCGAGCGCGTCGATATCCAGAGTGACGCAATAGAACCCGGTCTGGGTTTCATAAGTGCCGTCCCCGTACTTGACGGTATTGCCGGCCCACAACGTAGCGCCCTGCTTGATTGTCAGAATGGGGAGCTCGTCCAGAGGCGTATTCAGATCCAGATAATTGCCGTTCTTATCCGTGCCGCGAACGATATTTTCCGCGTAAAAGTAACCGTCCTTCTCAATAACGGAGTTGGAACCTATCGTCAACTGGCCGGTACTGGCATCGATATAATGCACCTTGAACCCGCCATTGGCGTTCCATTCCGAAGTATTGTCCGTCAAGTCAATACGGCTGGAGGACAAACCGTCCGCAGACAATTCGTCATAGACCATTCCCCATGAAATCGCCCGCGAGTTGGATTGCACGGCAATACTGCCGCCCGCCTTGACGTGAGTTTCCCCCTTGGCGTTGAAAATACCGTCCACCACAAATGTGGCGTTCCCGTTGATCAGAACGTCCGACGCCTCCATATAGGCCGGATTATGCTGGGAAGTAACGGGATTGACCTTAACCATGGCGATTTGATGCTCCGTCCTTGTCGAATCATCGGAACCTACCGTCAATTTCTCGAAAACAACCCTGCTGTCCGCCACAAAAACGCCCCCGGTCATCAGCACATTCGCATAAGTACGGGCCGCTGACGCGGTAAGCTCGCCTCCCATGATATTCACCTGTCCGTTGAATACCTTTGTCCCGTCGGTCGCCACAGTCTCCAGAATCCGGTGCTTGCCGCTTACCACATTCAGGGAACCAGCGCCCAGCGCTCCCCCTGTAATAAGAGAAGTGCCGCCGTTGCCGGCGATAAGATTCAGCGAAGAGTCGGCTCCCGTCAAATTAATATAGGAGTTCACAGACGCTCCCGACTGGATACTGACGGAAGATGCGCCATTGACCAGAACCGCGTCGTCAATAGCGGGAATATGCCCCACCCCGGACGCGAACGAAGTACCCGCCAGGAAATAAAGGGCGGCTTCGGGATCTCCATCCGCACGCTTCTCGACAACGACATTCCCGAGCGCAATCCCGGCCAGGGCGGCCTTGTTCTCAGCCTTGCCCACGACGCGAATGTCATTGGTGACACCCTTGTCGCACAAATCAACCAACCCGCCATGCAGCGTAACGCCGCCGGCGCCCAGACCGGTTTTGCTCTCCACCCGGATCACGCCGCCGTACATATCGGTGCCGCCGGAGAAAGAGTTTTCCGTAAGAATGACCAGTACGCCCGAACCGTATTTTTCCATGGAGGCGCGCCCCACAATGGAGCCTGTTCCCTGCCAGATCAATTCACCTTTCCCGGAGTTGAAGCTGACATCTATGACACCGCCCGGCTTGACATTGCCTCGGACTTCAATATTGCCCTCGATATTGACAACGCCGGAACGGGCGAAATGGACAATATCCATATCCTGGAAATCAAAATCCACCCCATCCACTCGGTCCAGATTCCAGACCTTGTTGTCTGCCATCTGGTTCCAGGTGCCGACGCCATTTCCGGCTCCTGCGCCTTCACCATCCCACCAGAGTTCCCCTCTGGCATTTACCTCCCGTTCCCACACAGCGTACAAACTGCCATCCACCCACTCATAAGACCATGACCCCTTGTTGGAATACCCCTCGCCAATATAGCTGCTATCGGTGGCATTCGACACAATACCGGAAAAATTCGCCTGCCCCCGGCTGCCGGCAGCGTCAACAATCAACAAGAAGCGCTGATCCTGCGACCACCGGCTGTCATTATAGTCAAGCGTATCGCTCAGGCGGATATTGCCGTTCAAAAGCCAGCTGTTGGCCGTAATGCTGAGCCCGGAATCGGCGCTGTCCAAAAAGGGATTGATATCAAACGTGACGCCCTGAGACATATTTACCTTGTTCGCATCAAGAGTAGCTCCGCTCCCCGTGCGCAAAACCGTATGCGTCGTGACATCAAACTTCCCGGCCGTCATCGCGCCGGCTCCTGTCATCTCCAGTACGGAGGAATCATAAGAGTAGAAATCGCGGCGGGAGTCGGTCTTGGTGTATCCCCCGTAACCATACGTCCCGGTATATGTATCAACCAGGGCGAGATGCGCCTTGTCCTTGACGACCAGAGTCCCCTGATACAGGGAAACATCCCCGGAAACAAGCGATTCGAGCACCTTGCCGCCATTCTTTTCCCCGGACAGGACAATATTGCCCGTGTATCCGGCGCCCTTGTTCAATTCGACAGACAGGGAGGAAGTACCCTTGTCCGCGTCGCTTTGACTGTATTTGGCCAAATAAAGAGCATCGTAAAACGTGACGGACTTGCCATCCGCAGCGCGCATGCGCATCGTCACATCGTTGACCTTGTTGCTGTCCGACGCCTGATCGCGGGAAGGCAAATCGGCAAAACGAGCCACCACGCCGACCATGCCGAGGCGGGACTCATTGGCCAACCCCTTGTTTTGGAGATTGCCGTCAAACAGAATATCGCCGCCGTCCGCAGATAGAAGATTGAGAGCAGGCTGTCCGCTTACAGTCTCAAGCATGGCGAAATACAGGGCGGAGCCTTCCCCGGAAGTTTCATTATCCTTGAAGGTAACATTCCCGTTGCCTTGTATCTCCATCCACATGCCGCTGGAAAGCGCGCTCCCTGCCGTGGCCGATTTATTGCCGGAAAATTCAACACTTCCATTACCGGTAATGGAAAGGCCCGCCAGAGAATAAATACCAGCGCCCGCATTGGCGGCCTGGTTTCCCCTGAAGATAACGCTGTCATTACCTTCAATAACGGCATAGCCGCTCTTGACATAAATCGCGCCGCCGTTCCCGCCATTCCCCGCATTTATGCCCTTTGTCAAAGCCTTGTTGTTTTCAAACAACACATTCCGGTTGCCGGAAACATTGGCAAAAACCGCTGTCCCCGAAGAAGAGACATGAATAGCCCCGCCCTGTCCTGCCGCCTCGTTTCCGGAGAACACAACATCCCGGTTGTCCTTGATATCGAGCCTGCCCCCGTAAGAAATGCTTTCCAGGAGAATGGCGCCCCCGTCGCCCCCGGTAGTCGCCGTTGACCCCAGAGCCTTGTTGCCTGTAAAATAAAGGTCGCGATTGCCCGTCAGCTCAATGAAATCAGCATTGGCGGACAGGGCGCCGCCACCGAACAGCCCCCATCTGTTGGCTGTTGCCAGGGACTGGTTCGAGCTGAATGTAATATCGCCGTTGCCTTTCAGGGAAATACCCATAGTAGTCCCGTAAAGAAAATTTTCAACGCGAACCACGCCAAAAAGGGCGGCATTATTGTCGAAAAGAATCGATTCGTAAGACGTCAGTGCAAAGCCCCCCTTATCGGAATAAAAGTAGCTGGCCGTATCGCCGGGCTTATTGACATCCCTCACCTCAAGCGTTTCAGCATAAACAGGTGAAAACGCGACCACGGCCAATAACGCCGCACGCAAAAGAACAGGTAATCTCAGTTTCATAATGGGTAGAATTCCGGGAGGATTGTGCTCCCAAATGCGGGCGCATATAACGGATAGAGAATCCGTTGGCAAGCCCTTTGACAAAAATTATTTCTTTTTTCTCCGATACTACCTATCTCCGTAACTCTTTCTTTTTGAATAGAAAAATAATCGATCATCCTTAAAATAACGCCACCTCGAATTGTCATAATATCAAAAAAACAGGTAAAACACAGACCATTTTAACGAAAAGCTAATAAAATAATTAAAAGAACCATAAAAACAAAACAATTATCAGAATTCATAAAACAATAACAATAATACAGTTATAAAAAAATAAATACGATTTCTCTATCCGTATGAAAAAAATCCGCAACCTTCTTACGTAAAGGGCAAAAAAAGAATTTTATCGTTTTTTAAAAAAATAATTCTCCAGGAAATTATTTCCTCACTTTTTTTCATAAAAAAAGCGCCCCGATCCTGTCAAAGAAGCGAGACGCCCAAAAACAGGCTGATTCGCCTGTAAATATGTCAAAACATAAAATAAACAACAGCCCCTTTTCACTCCTCCAGCATCAGGCGGGCGGGAGTCTCAATACAATCCTTTACATGTGCGAGAAAACGAACGGACTCCCGGCCGTCAACCAGACGGTGATCATAACTGAGAGCCAGGTACATCATGGGGCGTATCACCACCTGCCCATCCAGCGCGACGGGACGATCCTTGATCGCGTGAAGCCCCAGAACCCCGCTCTGGGGAGGATTGACGATAGGAGTACTTAACAAGGAACCGTACACACCGCCATTGGAAAGAGTAAACACGCCTCCCATCAGCTCATCCATCCCCAGCGTCCCCTTTCTGGCGCGATCGGCCAGATCCGCCAATTCCCCCTCTATAACGGCAATACTCTTGCGCTCGCAATCCCGCAAAACGGGCACCACCAGCCCCCTTTCCGTCCCGACCGCCACTCCAATATCGTAGTAATGATTCTGCACAATATCATCCCCTTCAATCAAGGCATTCAATGCGGGCACCTCCCGGAGCGCGCTGACGACCGATTTGATAAAAAAGGACATAAACCCGAGCTTCACGCCGTAACGCTCCTGAAACTCCTTGCCGGTCGCCTTTCTCAACTCGACCAGACTCGTCATATCGCACTCGTTGAAAGTCGTCAAAATAGCCGCCTGATTCCGGGCCTCCACCAACCGGGAGGCAATCTTCCGGCGAAGCGGAGACATTTTCCGCCTCTCCGTCCGGCCATCTGCGGACATCCCGTACACGATGGACCGGGAAGGCCCCTTCACAAGACTCTCTCCCCCGAGCGACGGGAGACTCTCCTGAAGGCGTTCCCGGCTGACCTCCGCTCCTGCATCTGAAGACGCCGTTTTCACCCGTTCCGTCCCCTCTTCCTTCGGCGGCGTGCTCCCGCCCGTCCCCGGAGAAGAAACGGAGGCAACAGAAGAAGACAGCGCCTCGTCATTCAACCGGGCAATCACGGAGCCGATCGTCACCTCCTCTCCCTCCTCGGCCAAAATCGTCAGCGAACCTTCGTGCTCGGCCAGCAAGTCATTGGAGACCTTGTCCGTCTCCAGAGACACCAGAAGCTCTCCCTCGGAAACCCAGTCCCCGTTCTTTTTGTACCAGCGGGAAATGGCGGCGCTGGAGATGGACTCCCCTGCGGCGGGTATGGTTACATCGTATATCATAACAAATTAAAAAAACGGGGTTAAAGAATAAACGCGCCCTCGACCGCCCGGGCCTGGGCCGCGGCATGCAGGGCCTTGGCCCCCTCCGCAGGACTGGGAGAAGCGGGACGGCCCGCATAAAGAATACGCGAATCCAGCAGCTCCTCCAAAACATAATGCACATGACTCCATGCCCCCATATTCATGGGCTCCTCCTGACACCAGACAAACTTGACGTCCCGGGAGTAAGGGGCGACCACCTCCTTCAACAACTCCGTGTGAAGAGGATAAATCTGCTCCAGGCGAACAATAGCCGTATCCTTTATCTCGTGCTCCCGGCGGTACTTGTCCAGATCGTAAAACACCTTGCCGGAACAGAAAACCACCTTCTTCACCTCCTGCGCCGGAAAAGAAGCCGGATCGGCCAAAATCTCATGAAACCGGGTCCCCCCGGCAAACTCGTCAAGCTCGGACACGGCCTCGGGTCGGGTCAGCAGACTCTTGGGCGTCATAATCACCAGAGGCTTCATGAAATCCCGCCTCTTCTGCCGCCTGAGAGCGTGAAAATACTGGGCGGGAGTCGTCAAATTCATCACCTGTATATTATCATCGGCACAAAGCTGCAAAAAACGCTCAAGCCTCGCACTCGAGTGCTCCGGCCCCTGGCCGTCATACCCGTGCGGCAAAAGCAGAACAATACTGCTCGGCGTCTGCCATTTTGCCTCGGCCGACACAATAAACTGGTCAATAATCACCTGTGCGCCATTGGCAAAATCCCCGAACTGGGCCTCCCACATCGTCAGCATCTCCGGAACGCCCAAAGAATAGCCGTACTCAAACCCGAGCACGCTCGCCTCGGACAACGAGGAATTGAACACCCGGAAACTGGCCTGATTATCGGACAAATGCCTGAGAGGAATGTACCTCCTCCGGGTCTCGTAATCGTAAAACACGGCATGACGCTGGGAAAACGTCCCCCGGCGGCAATCCTGCCCGGACAGGCGTATGGGAGTACCCTCCATCAACAGCGAGCCCCATGCCAGAGACTCGGCAAGAGCCCAATCCACCCCTTCCTCCCGCTCCAATATACTCACGCGGCGGGGAATGAACCTCTTGGACAGCAGGGGGTGAAGACAAAAATCCGCCGGAGGCCGGGTCAATACCCGGCCGATATGCTTCAACCGCTCCTTGTCCACCCCGGTCTCCACCACGTCAAAATGGAAGGCGGGCTGTGATCTGGCCGTCGAGCCGGAGTAGGCATCCTTCCCCGTACGGGCGCACTTCGACATCATCAGCTCGTACTCGCTCTCCATCCCCGACAAAAGCTCTGCCTCCCAGCTCGCCGCCTCCTCCTCCGACATGTACCCCAGAGCCACCACCTCGTCACGATAGGCCCGGCCTATGGGCGTCCGCTTCTCAATACACCTCGCCAGAACGGGCGCGGTGAAACCCGTCTGATCCGTCTCATTATGACCCAGACGCCTGTAACAATACATATCGATCACAATGTCGCGTCCGAACCTCTGACGGAAATCCAGAGCAAACAACGCCGCCCAGATCAACTCCATGGGCTTCTCCCCGTTCACATGCAAAATGGGGGCCTCAACCATCTTGGCCACATCGGTCGCGTAGTGGGAAGACCGGGAATCGGCGGGCATCGTCGTGAACCCTATCTGATTATTGACAATCACATGAATCGTCCCGCCCGTACGGTACCCGCGCAGCTGGGACAAATTAAACACCTCGGCGACAAGACCCTGCCCGGCGAAAGCGGCGTCGCCATGAATCAGCAGCGGGAGCACCCGCCGTCTGGTCGACTGATCGTCCAGTATCCTCTGGCGCGCACGGGCCTTGCCCTCCACAACAGGATCTCCCGCCTCCAAATGACTGGGATTGGCGGCCAGACTCAGACGTATCCTGTGACCGTCCACCTCGCGTGTCTTCTCATAACCGAGATGATACTTCACATCCCCATCCCCGGCGACCACATCGGGCACATAATTCGGCGTAAACTCGTACAAAATGGACCCAAGGGACTTTTGCAAAAAATTGGAGAGCACATTCAGCCGTCCCCGGTGCGCCATCCCCATCTCAATCTCTTCGACACCGGAAACGGGACAATGCTCCAGCAAGGAATTCAACAACACCAGCAAACCTTCCCCCCCTTCCAGCGAAAACCTCTTTTCCCCCAGAAACTTCTTCCCCAAAACCTGCTCGAAACTCTCATACTTGTTCAGCCACTTAATCTCCTGGCAGGACTTCTCCGGCCCTAACTCCTCCCCCCGGTATCGCTACTCAATCCTC
>CAZNVW010000090.1:0-10225 GCA_964576595.1 uncultured Verrucomicrobiales bacterium | reverse complement strand
GTTGGTCAGTCTGCATTCCACGATTCCTGACGGAAGCCACAGGAAACCCTATTCTCCGCCGCCTGTCAAGAGAAAGCCCACTCCGAACGCACCGATCACGCCAAAACGGGATGATTTACCTCCCGCCCAGATGGCCTCTACCCCTTGCGAGCCGTGTACAGCGAAGCAATGCCTCCGCTGAGCGGCTCGCAATGCGTTTCCGTGAAACCGGCGTCCGACATCAGACGGCACAGAGCCTCTCCGCTCGGAAAAGCTTCAATCGAGTCCCCCAGATAGGCGTAGGCCTCCGGGTGCCCTGTCATCCATCCCGCCACCGCGGGCATGACCTTGTGCAAATACCAGCGGTAGGGCATACGGAGCAGACCGGAGGGCAGGGAAAAATCCAGCACGACGAGATGCCCGCCCGGCGTCAGCATGCGATACATCTCAGCCAGCGCTCCGGGCCATGAGGCCATATTCCGCAACCCAAAGGCCACCGTCACGCAGTCATAGGACTCCGACGGGAACGGCAGGGCGAGGGCGTCCGCCACATGCAGATCCTTCAAGCCCCGCTGTCTCGCCACCTCCAGCATGGGCGCGCAAAAGTCGGACCCCGTCACCCGGGTCTCCGGGCAGGCGTCCTGTATGGCGAGCGCCAGATCTCCCGTCCCGGTAGCGATGTCAAGCAGCCGACCGGGCGCCCACTCCGCCACCCTCTGCGCGACGCGGGCGCGCCACAGCAGATCTATCCCCAAGCTCAATACATGGTTCGTCGCCACATAGCGCGAGGCAATGGCGGAAAAAGCGGCTTGCACGAAGTCGGGATTCTGCATGACGGGACTTCAACCGCAAACCGCGAATTTTTCAATCACAAAAAGGAAAAGGAGCGTTTTTCCTCCCGTTTACCGGGCCTCCTCTTCCGGGAGATTTCCCAAATCGGCCAACATGTCGTTGACGCGGAGCATATAGAAATACGCCACAATCATACACGCCAGCATAGCGAGCCCCGACAGCAACAGGGACGACAACTGTATAATGGGAATCGCCAGAGCCACCTCGTCAGACGGCCCCCTGTAGCGCCGCCCGGAGAGCTCCGAGAGCAGGCGGCCGTGGCGTACCATGTCCCGATACGCGCGGAATACCCAGTAATAGTTGAAAAGCGGCACAAAAAGCAGCCCGACCGCTCCGCCGGCCGTAGGCATGTCGAGCGTCATCTCCGGCGCGATGACCCGCAATGGCTGTACGCTCTTCCACCCCCGGTACAGTACAACCAGCAGAACAATATAATAAAACAGGGGGAGCAGAGCCCCCACCACTATCAGGAAAATCGCCCCGACAAAAAAGGCCGCCGACCCGGGAGCCATCTCGGAACGGTAAGAACGGTGGCTCTGGATGATCTTGCGACGGGCTTCTTTCTCATCCGCCGCACGATCGCATACGGCAGCCCCGGAGACAGCGCTGCCGCCGGCTTTTGCCTCCTCCCCAGCCGGACATATCTGCTCCACCCGTACATCATATTGCAAGACAGTATCCCGGTCCCGGACCGAGTCTTCCTGATTCACCGCAAATACCACAAGCAAAACCATCCCGCCCACTATGAACAGCAGGCCCAGCCAAAAAGCGATAAAACTGGAGACAAGCAGGCCACGGGGAACCGGCTTCACCGGGGAAAAATACTTCAGGGAGGCGGCCGCCTCCAAAAAGCGGGGCGACGGACTCGCTACTCTGTCGGTCCTAACGGATTGTTGTTGATATTCGATCATCACAGTAGAAATGAAAAAGAATCAGGAGGGGACATTCTCCGGCAGTTTCCCCAAATCGGCCACCATGTCGTTAATGCGGAGAATGTAGAAATACAGGACGATACTTTCCGCCAGAAAAACAAAAAGGCTGAGTCCCGAAGTAAACGGGATAATAAGAAAACACCAGCCAATGAGGCGCAAAATGGGAACGGTGCGGGCCAAATCGAAGGAAGGCCCCCTGTAGGGCTTTCCCATGACATCCGCAATCTGCCGGCCATATTTTTCCACATCGCGGTAGGCCCGGAACATCCAGTAAAAATGATAAAACGGCACAAAAAGCAAGGCGATCGTACTGCCCGCCGAGGGCATCTTCACCGCTTTGCCGGGAGCAATCAATCGCAACGGCTGGAGACACTTCCACCCCCGATACAGCACTACCAGGCCCACAATATGGTAAAAAAGAATCAGGAGCATCACCAGCATCCCCGCAGAAATAGCGCCCAGCGCCACAGGGGCGGTACTGAGGCTGCCCCTCAATTCAGGACAGCTTCCATCCTCCCCGGCCCCGGACTTTGCCGCAGGCAAGTTCCCGTGAGTCTCTTGCGGCAAGGACGACCGTTCAACAAATGCCTCATGCCGTACCCGCTCGGAAGACTGCTGTTGTTTGAATGCGAAAAAAATCAACAGCACAAAACATACCACGCTCAGCAATATACCCAGCCAGTAAGAAACGAAGCTGGTTATAATAATACTCCGGGAAACCGGTTTTACCTCCGGGAAATGCCGCAGGGAAAATGTCTGCCCGGGCGGGCAAGCCAGAGGACGAGGCTGCGGCTCCCGAGAGTCTGCGCCAGCGGATTGTTTTGGATCATCAGACATGACGGCGTTACAGCTCGATTCATCGACCGCCTTTTTGCGGAAGACTGCCAAAATCCTCTACCATCAGGCTCAACCGGCGGCTAAAGACAAACAGAACCGAGGATAATATCAAATTGATCAGAGAGGAAAGAGCCGTGCTCCATATAACAAACTCAAATATGGACATCATGTGCATCCAGGAGAAGCCTAGCACAAAGCTGAAAACCATCTGCCCGCTAAACAGGATGCACAGGAACAATCCCATGCCAAACCCGGGCCCCCTATACTCCCTCCCCGTGGCGCTTGCCAGAGCCCGTCCGTAACGGGCATACCGGGGCAGACAAAAATAGCACCAGACAGCATTCACATAGGGCACCAGCAAAAGCACGACAGAGAGAATCGGCTCCAGAGGGTTCTGCGCTCCCCGGACGCCGTCAATCACCCTCAGGGGCTGGAGACTCTTCCAGCCCTTGTAGATCAGTACGCACGCCTGAATGTAAAACGGCAGGCACAACGCCCATGTCAAAAACCCCACCCCTCCCAAAATAATCAGGGGCAGCACCCATTCCCCGCTTTCCCCATAAGCGTCCAGTTTATCCGATATTTCCGTCAGCTGTTTGTTGTTGAAAGGAAGCTGGTCCATTGTCGCCAGCTTCTCAATATTGACGCGGCTGCCGTCGCTGAAAGCCATCTCTATCCGGTCCCCGTCAAACCTCACCCCAAAGTCCTCCATCACCCCCACCACATAGGAGCAGGCCGCCACCATGAGAATCAAAGAGGCAACCGTGCCGACCAGCCAGGAGACAAACCCCGCCGTCAGCCACCCTCGCCGAATGGTTTTTACCAGGGGGAATTCAGAAGAAACGACCGCCGGGAGCGGCATATCGCTCCGGCCGGGCTGCTTGTCTGCCGCATCATCGTGTATCATAAGTCTTATCTTGTTGTTTTGAAGAAAAGCATAAATCACTCACTCAGGCAAGCCCTCTCGCGCCGGGGAAACATTCGCGCCAAAATCCTCGACCATAAAGCTCAGCCGACGGCAGAACAGGAACAGGAGAATCGCGGTAACCAGCCCCGCAAACATCGACAATACCGTATCCGTCAAAAGGGGAATGGGCAACACCTCCAAATAGCCGCATGTATCGTGCACCGCCGCGAAACTGAGCCAGATGGCGATAAACAGCCCCAGAGCCAGAGAAGGCCCCCGATAGGCTACCCCTTTGAGGGCGGCCAGCTTCTTCCCGTAAAAACCATACCCGGGCAAACAGATATACGCCCACAGCAAATTGAAAACGGGCACAAGACACAACACCAGCGCGGTCACAGGGCCAGGCATCAGGGAGGTTTCCTCCCGGGCCACCGCTTTTAGCGGCCTCAAACTTCTCCACCCCTTGTAAATCAGCATCATCAGCACAATATAGAGAGGCAGGCTCAAGACAGCGCCGACCAAAGCCGTCACGCCAAAAACAATCGCGGGGGTCACCCATGCCTTTGCCTCCAAATATTCCGACTCGAACTGCTCATACCGAGTGTTGAATTCCTCTCCCTGGAGCGCCGTAAAAGGATATTCCCCTTCCGATTCAAAGAACTCGGGCTTCGACATATCCAAAGAGCTGCCGTCGCTGAATACCATTTCCATCCGATCCCAGCCTACCTCCACTCCATACGGCTTCAGGACAGAGGAAATATAAAAAAATCCCGCCGCCACCCAGACGCACATCATGACAAAAGAGACCATGCTCGACGCAAATGCCGCATTAACCCATTTGCGGCCAATCGTCTTTATGGGAGCTATGGGAGCGGCATCCTCAGATCGGAAAGCGGAAGAGGCGGAAAAATCCATATCCTCCGATAGTACCCCCCATTTATGGACAGAAAAGAAAATTCCGCCGGCACCCCGGATTTCGCCTTTGCCTCATAAGGCTCCGGCCCGCCATACGGGAAAAATAATAAATCTAATAGATTGATCTAACAATCATTCGGAGCAAAAAAGGCCACAGATGATACCTGAATAAAAAAACGATTATTCCTTATTTTCATAAACACCAACCTCATATTCCCATGAGCACACCAGAAAGCAACGGTCAGAAAACAATGCCGGGACTCGCCAAAAGCGCGAAGCTCGGTATTTTCACTCTCGCCATTATCAACGTGTCGGCAATCGTCAGCCTCCGCGGCTTGCCGGCAGAATCAACCTACGGGCTCAGCTCCGTATTCTATTACATATTCGCCGCCATCTTCTTCCTGATCCCGGTCTCTCTGGTCGCCGCCGAACTGACGACAGGCTGGCCTCAGAAAGGCGGGGTATTCCGATGGGTCGGAGAAGCCTTCGGCACGCGCTGGGGGTTCCTCGCCATCTGGCTGCAATGGATAGAAAGCACCATCTGGTTCCCCACGGTTCTTACCTTCGCCGCCGTCTCGCTGGCATTCATGGGACCTGACCAGAGATGGGACGAGGCCCTGGCCGCCAACAAATGGTACGCCCTCGCCATCGTACTGCTCGTTTACTGGTGCGCCACCCTGCTCAACTTCCGCGGGATGAAGACCTCGAGCCTCGTCACCAAATGGGGGACGATCATAGGGACGCTCATCCCCGCCGCCATTATCATCATCTGCGGCATCATCTACTGGGCCTCGGGACGCCCTCTCCAGATCAACATGAACCCTGAAGGGCTCATCCCCGACCTGACCAAATTCGACAACCTCGTCCTGGCTGCCAGCATCTTCCTGTTCTACGCCGGGATGGAAATGTCCGCCGTCCACGTCAAAGACGTGCGCAACCCCGGCAGAGACTATCCCATGGCCATCCTGCTGGCGTCGGTGATCACGGTCATCATCTTCGTCTGCGGCACGCTGGCGATCGGCTTCATCATCCCCCAGGCGCAAATCAACCTCGTACAGAGCCTGCTCATCTCCTATGACGACTTCTTCAAGCTCTTCGGCCTGACCGGTCTGGGCTGGGTGATCGCGCTCTTCCTCGCCATCGGCGTACTCGCCCAGGTCATTGCGTGGGTCATGGGGCCGTCCAAAGGTCTGCTCCAGGTAGGCAAGGCCGGTTACCTGCCGCCCGTCATGCAAAAGGTGAACAAAAACAACGTCCAGGTCGGCATCCTGCTGATTCAGGGCGGCGTCGTCACCCTGCTCTCCACGATGTTCGTCATCATGCCCTCGGTACAGACGGCCTACCAGATCATCAGCCAGCTCACGATCATTCTTTACCTGATCATGTACATCCTGATGTTCTCCGCCGCCATCTACCTCCGTCACAAGGAGCCAGACACCGTGCGTGAATTCCGCGTCCCCGGAGGCAAATTCCTCGGCATGTGGATCGTTGCCGGGGTAGGCCTGCTCGGCTCTCTGGCCGCCTTCCTCGTCAGCTTCGTTCCCCCGTCGCAAATCCCCGTCGGCAGCCCGGCGGCCTATGTGATCATCCTGCTCGTCGGCATGTTCATCTTCGCGGGCATCCCCTTCGTGATCTACGCCCTGCGCAAGCCGGAATGGAAGAGACCCACCTCTCCCGAAGACGCCTTCGAGCCCTTCGGATGGGAAAGCAAGGCCTCTCCCGCTCCCGTGGAGAAGACGCCTGCCGCTCCGACCGAGCAATAAGGCGAATGCGACAACGACACCCCTCCTTTCTCCCGTCCGGAACCGTCCGGGCGGGAGAAAATCGTCAAAAAGCACTTTTGCGCACTCTATCCCCTATCTATAAAAAATGAAAAAACTCCCCTCTGCAACTGAAATACAAAAGGCGCTGGACTCTGCGCACGAACTGTTCCGCACCAATACGGACGGCAAAAACGCCGACTACATCCCCTACCTCGCCGGAGTCCCCTCCCGGCTCTTCGGGCTGGCCGCCGTCACCGTCAACGGCGATATCATCAGCACGGGCGATACGGAATATGAATTCGCCATAGAATCCATCTCAAAAGCCTTTAACCTCTCCCTGGTCATCAACGCCATCGGCCCGGCCGCCCTCCGCACCAAAATCGGGGCGGACCCGACCGGGGAGCCCTTTAACTCGGTCATGGCGCTGGAACTCCATAACGGGAAACCCCTGAACCCCCTCGTCAACGCCGGAGCCATGGCGACCGTGAGCCTGGTGCCGGGCGACACTCCGGACAATATCTGGTCGGCCATCATCGGCAACCTGAGCCGCTTTGCCGGGCGCACCCTCCCCGTGAATCAGGAAGTCTATAAATCGGAAAGCGCGACCAACCAGCACAACCGCGGTATCGCCTGGCTGCTTGAGAGCTACGGCTATTTTTACAACAAGGTCGATACCTGCGTCGATCTCTACACCCGCATGTGCTCCGTCTCGATCAACGTCAAAGACCTCGCCACCATGGGCGCGTGCTATGCCAACGGAGGCCTCAACCCCGTCACCGGGGAAAAAGTGTCGGAGATGCAATACATCCCCTCCATCCTGTCGGAAATGGCCATGAACGGCCTCTACGACTCCACCGGAGACTGGATGTACAAAGCCGGAGTGCCCGCCAAAAGCGGCGTGGGCGGCGGCGTCGTCGCCGTCATCCCCGGGTGCATGGCCCTGGCGGCCTTCTCTCCGCCTCTCGATGTCAGCGGCAACTCGGTCAGAGCGCAGCTCGCCTTGCAAAAAGTCATTGATGATCTGGATCTCAACCTCTTCAAGCCCTGAAGAAGCCGTCCGGATTCCCCCGATACCCCTTCCCCTCTCTCCTCCGGCCAAAAGCCGGAGGATTTTTTGTATCGCCGCCCGTACCTTTTCTCCCCCTGCCCTCCTACGGAAAAAACAAACGGGGACAAGCCAACCGGCTTTCCCCATCGCGCTTTAGCGCTTCCCGCAAAAAGCGCTCTCCCCTGCACAGGAGAGAGCGCTGAAGCCAAAAGAGAAATACCTCTCCTAGTGATGGAATCCCGTACCTTCCGCGGGAGTCAGACGGTGCTCCAGAGGATGGGATTTGAAATACTCCAGATCTCTCTTCATATCCGTCAACAACAAATCCGCCATATCGCGGGACAAGCCCTGGCGAACCATAATACGGGCGACCACCACGTCGGAACATTTGCCCGACAGGGTAAAGGCCGGGAGCTGCCAGCCGCGCATCCTGAGGCGGGCCGACAAGTCAAAGAGCGAGTACCCGGGATCTACGCCTTCCTTCACCCGCCAGCAGACGGCGGGAATGTCCTTCTTCGGATTGCCGGAGGCAATAAACTCATACGGCCCCAGTTTGCCGATCTCCTCGGCCAGATACTGGGCGGTCTCATAGCAGGCGCTATGGACTTCGCGGTATCCCGCCATCCCCAGACGGATGAAATCGTAATACTGGGCGACAATCTGCCCGGCGGGCCGGGAGAAATTGATGGCGATCGTGGGAATCTCTCCGCCCAGATAATTCACATTGAACTGAAGATCCTTGGGCATATAGGGATTGTCGCGCCAGACCACCCACCCGGTACCCAGCGGGGCGAGACCGTACTTGTGACCCGATGCGCTGATCGACTTGACCCGGGGCAGGCGGAAGTCGAACTCAATCTCGGGAGCGCAGAACGGAGCGATGAATCCCCCGCTGGCCGCATCCACATGAATGTCGATATCCAGCCCGGTTTCCTTCTGGAGCTTGTCGAGAGCCTCGGCCAGAGGCTTGACCAGTTCATACTGTCCCGTATAAGTCACGCCGAAAGTAGGCACGACGCAGATCGTATTCTCGTCCACGGCCTTGAGCATGGACTCGGCGTCCATATGCAGGCGGCCCGGCTCCATATCGATTTCCCTCATCTCCACATCCCAGTAGCGACAGAACTTGTGCCAGCAAATCTGGACGGGGCCGCACACCAGATTGGGCTTGTCGATAGGCTTACCCTCGGCCTTGCGGCGGGCGCGCCAGCGCCACAGGGCAGCCATGCCGCCCAGCATGCAAGCCTCGCTTGAGCCAATAGTAGAGCACCCGATGGGAGACTCGCTCTTGCCGGCGTTCCACAAGTTGGCGACCATCGACACGCAGCGCATTTCGAGCTCGGCGGTCTGGGGGTACTCATCCTTGTCGATCATGTTTTTATTGATACATAAATCCATGATCTTGCGTACTTCCTCCTCATCCCAGGTTTGGCAAAAAGTCGCCAGATTCTGACGGGCGTTCCCGTCCAGGAAAAGCTCGTCGTGTATCAACTGATACGCTTCTCGGGGAAGCATCGTCGTCTCCGGGATACGGCTCTTGGGCAACCCCTGTGAAACATACCCCGAGCCAAAAACGGCATCCTGGGGAGTATTGTGCTTTAACGTTTCTTTCAATTGCTCAAACATATCATTACTCTTTCTTTTCGAATTCATCATTCCTTCAACTACTAAAGGAATACTCTTTTCATCCTCCTTTCCTGACTGTTAGTCAAATAAGTTAGAATAACATTTGCAGACGCTTCGTTACGGCGACAACACCCAAAGCCAATAATACAAATAAACACAAAAACAAATACGCAAAAATATTCTTTAAGAAATAACAGAAAATGAATTGCAGAGAGATAAAGGAATTGTAAAATTCAAAAAAACAACATAATCTATCTTCATGCCTCATTTTTTTGTAAAAAAAATAACGACATACACGCTTCCCCTGACGTTTTTGCTGACGGCTTCTCTATCGGCGGGGGAAAATGACTCCGCAGGCCTGAAGCTCACCTCATCCGTACAGAAAATGAAGGCGGAATTGAAAATTGCCCTCAGAGACAAGGGAACAATAACCGGCGACGAATTGACGGCAAACAGGAGGCGCACCAGAATGGGGATACAGGAAAAGGCCATCCTCACCCTGGACGGAAAAAATCTGGGCGACCCGTCCAAAATAAAATGGACCGTAAAGGAGGGAGAAGACGCCTGCTCAGTAGTCCCTGACGACGAAGGAGCCAAAGCCACCCTGACCATCAACGCCAATGTAAAAGAGACGACAACCATTGTCGTCGAAGCCAAAAATGAATATGACGAGACAAGCTCTCTTTCATTCACGGCAGTCCCTCCCCAGGAGATCACCGGACAGCACCAAAAGAAATCAAACGCCCCCGGAGAGACGGAACGGGGCGTCCCGCTCGGCGCCGATCTGGGGTACCCCCAGGATGGCGATACGCAACTGGCCGGAGCCTCCGCCCGACTGGAGCTGACCATAGCGCCTCTGGACGTCAGTTTTTCAAAAGTAAAAATACTCGAAAAGGACAGGGGCACATTCCCCGAAGGAGGAGGCCCCGGCCATAACCCCAATCCCGCATCAGTCGAAATAGGTGACTACAACGATGCGGGAGATCAGATCGGCTACAAGGCGCAAGCCGACTCCCTGCGAAACACGCTGAAGCAAATGCAGGCGGCGGGCCAACCCCTCCCCCACACCTTTCGCTGGCTGTGCCGCTGGCAAACCGCCGCCGGAGTCCCTATCGGCGACAACATCTGGCAAACCTTCTCGTTCCATCTTTCCCCGGGACAGCAGGGGCGTCCCGACGGCGTTCATGTCTCCGTCTCCAAATTCGGCTGCGCCACCTCCCGCCATACCCACCCGAACAACAAACATTCATTCACCCGCGAATAATCCCCATGAAAAAACTCCTCCTTCCTCTCCTGCTTCTTCTCCTTTCCGCCGGTCTATTTGCCGGAGAGAGCATCAAACTGGACAGCACACTCCCCCGCCCCG
>CAZNVW010000089.1:0-10311 GCA_964576595.1 uncultured Verrucomicrobiales bacterium | reverse complement strand
TGATCTCGGGAGTCCTGCTCCTCCCCATGAATATGGATACGGGCGCCTTCTACAGCCGGCGGATGAAAAGGATCATCATTCCCCTCATCTTCTGGTCTCTGGCGACTCCCCTGCTCTACTTCCTCTACGTCAACTACGGCCCCGCCACGCTCAACCCCGGCATCACCCCTGCCGAGTACACATGGGGCGCGACTCTGACCAAGCTGTACACCTTTATCTTTAACTTCAACTACACGACCACGCCGCTCTGGTACATTTACATGCTGATCGGGCTGTACCTGTTCCTCCCCATCATCGGCTCCTGGCTCAACGCCGCCTCGCAAAAGGACGTCAAGCGCTTCCTCTTCATCTGGGGCATCAGCATGGTTCTGCCCTATTTTCAGATGCTCGGCCCGGTGGTCAACTATCTGGGCAACTACAACAACCCGGGAGTACTCGGCGTCTGCGACTGGAATCCCTACGGCACCTTCTATTACTTCTCCGGCTTCCTCGGCTACATCGTCCTGGCCCATTATCTGGTCAAGTATCCTCTGAACTGGAGCTGGAAACGCACGCTCGGCACCGCCATTCCCCTCTTCCTGATCGGGTACGGCATCACCTCCTTAGGCTTCATCCTGACGCAAAAATTCTACCCGGGCAGCTTCGCCAATCTGGAAATCATCTGGTACTTCTCCGGCATCAACGTCTTCATGATGACCTTCTCGGTCTTTATTGTCATGCAAAAGCTCCCGGTCAGGCCCTCTCCCCTGCTCTCCAAAGTGGCGGCGCTGACCTTCGGCGTGTATCTCTGCCACTTCCTGCTGGTGCAGGCGGGCTATGATTTCATTTACCCGAATATCGGTCTGCCCCCCTACCTGCAGATTCCGCTTATCGCGGTCATCGCCTTCTCGGCGGCCCTGTGCGTCACCTGGCTCCTCAGCCTTAACCGCTGGAGCCGCAAAACCATCATGTAACCAACGCATTCCCAACTTAAAAACAGGCTGTCTTTCGCTTGGAAGACAGCCTGTTTTTGTATGAAGCAAGCAGCAAGTCTTACCTGATCCTGTCCAGATCAAGATTCAACGTCAACACTTTGACCCGGTCTTCCCCCCAGATACCACCGTGGATGGTGTTCTTGCGGATCAGCTTTTGCACCTCTTCCCTGGGAAGCTTCCGTGCGGAGGCGACCCGGTCGAGCTGGAACATGGCCGCCGCCGGGGAGATGTGGGGATCAAGCCCGCTGCCCGAGGCAAACAGCAGATCCGAGGGTACGGGCGTTCCTTCGGGCAGATTATGAGCCGCCAGAATCATCTTACGGCGTTCATCCACCGTTTTCTTCAGCTCGGAGGAGCTCCACGCCAGATTGCTGGCGCCGGAAGGCAGCGTAGAATAGTCTCCCGCAGAGGGGCGGGGCCAGAAATGCTCCGGGGAAGTCGTCGGCTGGGCGATCAGCTCGGAGCCGACCGGACGGCCGTCTTCCGCGTAGATCATGCTCCCCCGCGATTCATGCGGGAAGCAGGTCAAACCTACACCGGTGATAAACAGGGGATAAACAACGCCTGTAATGACGGCCAGAGCCAGGAATAGGCGGAGATTGTGGAATTTCACTTTCATAATAAATAGAAATCAGGAGTTCAAGAGACAGGAGAAAATCAGACCAGGTGAACGGCGTTGATGAGCACGTCTATCAGCTTGATGCCGATAAAGGGAGCGATCAGCCCGCCGACTCCATAAATCAGGATATTGCGCTTCAGCAGGGACTCCGCCGTCGTGGGCCTGTAGCGCACGCCGCGAAGAGCCAGGGGAATCAGCGCGACGATAATCAACGCGTTGAAAATGACGGCGCTCAGAATCGCGCTCTCGGGAGAGACCAGCCTCATCACGTTGAGCGAGGCCAGAGGGCCCTCCTGACTGGTGGCGGAGAGATACAGCCCGGCGAACATGGCGGGGATGATGGCAAAATACTTGGCAACATCGTTGGCGAACGAAAAGGTCGTCAGCGCGCCGCGTGTAATCAGCATCTGCTTGCCAATCTCGACAATTTCGATGAGTTTTGTCGGGTTACTGTCCAGATCGACCATATTCCCGGCTTCGCGGGCGGCCTGGGTCCCCGTATTCATCGCGACCCCGACATCCGCCTGGGCAAGAGCGGGTGCGTCATTCGTCCCGTCCCCCGTCATGGCGACCAGACGCCCCTGGGCCTGCTCGTCGCGTATGCGCTGGAGCTTCATTTCCGGCGTCGCCTCGGCGATGAAGTCATCCACCCCGGCTTCCGCCGCAATGGAGGCGGCCGTCAGAGGGTTGTCCCCTGTGACCATGACCGTGCGGATGCCCATCTCGCGCAAGTGCGCGAAACGTTCCCTGATGCCGCCCTTGACCACGTCCTTGAGATAGATCACCCCGAGCACTTCCGCATTCTCGGCGACGACCAGGGGCGTACCGCCCATACCGGAAATACGTTCCACATGGTCCCGCACTTCTTTCGGGAAGGCTCCGCCCTGTTCGCCTACCCAGGCGGCGATGTTTTCCGTCGCTCCCTTGCGGATGGAGGCGGCGGGCTCTCCCTCTCCCGCCTCCACGTCAACGCCGCTCATGCGGGTCAGCGCGGTAAAGGGGACAAAGGTCGTGTGGCGGGAAGCCACTTCACGGCCACGGATGCCGAATTTCTTCTTCGCCAGCACGACGATACTGCGTCCTTCCGGGGTTTCGTCAGCAAGTGAGGCGAGTTGCGCAGCCAAAGCCAGACGCTCGATTTTCACTCCGGGGGCCGGGAAGAAATCTTCCGCCATGCGGTTGCCCAGAGTAATGGTGCCCGTCTTGTCGAGAAGAAGAACATCAATGTCACCCGCCGCTTCAACAGCGCGGCCGGAAGTGGCCAACACATTGTGACGTACAAGGCGGTCAATACCGCTGATGCCGATCGCACTCAACAGACCGCCAATCGTGGTCGGAATCAGACAGATCAACAGAGAGACCAGGATGGGAAGGCTCAAATTGCCATTGGCCCGAAATCCGGCCGCACGGGCGGCGTCTTCAATCAGGCCGGCCATGGCGGGCAGGGAGCATACCACAACAATGAAGACCAGGGACAGGGCGACCAGCAGGATGCCCAGGGCGATTTCATTGGGAGTCTTCTGGCGATTCGCGCCCTCGACCATGGAAATCATGCGGTCGAGGAAGGAGTTCCCGGCCTCGGCAGTCACCTTGACGACAATGGAGTCGCTGATGACTTTGGTGCCTCCGGTCACTGCGCTCCGGTCGCCGCCGCTCTCGCGGATGACGGGAGCGGATTCCCCGGTAATGGCGGACTCGTCCACGCTGGCAATCCCTTCGACGACTTCACCATCGGCGGGAATGACGTCTCCGGCGTCGCAAAGAACGAGCTGGCCCTTTTTCAGAGAAGAAGCAGGCACCGATTCCTCCCCGTTGTCACGGAGAAGGCGGGCATTGACATGCGTCCGCATCTTCTTCAGGGCGTCGGCCTGGGCGCGTCCTCGCCCTTCAGCCAAAGCTTCCGCGAAGTTGGCGAACAGCACCGTAAACCAGAGCCACAGGGCAATCTGGAGGGTGAATCCGAAGGATGCTCCGGCAGAAATATCACGAATCAGAACGACTGTCGTCGCCAACGCGCCCAACGCCGTAATGAACATGACCGGATTCTTGATCAGCACAGCCGGGTTGAATTTGCGCAGGGCGTCCATCAGGGCGTTGCGAATCATGGTTCCGTTGAACCAGGATGTTTTTTTCGATGTATCAGACATAGTATGAAAAAAAGTAAAGAGTGGACAAGACTTCCGGTTTACAGGGCGATGCCGCTGTACATGAGCAGATGCTCGAGAATCGGGCCGAGAGCCAGAGCCGGGAGGAAGGTCAGCGCGCCGACAATCATCACGACGGAAATCAGCAGACAAAGGAACAGGCCGTTATCCGTCCTCATCGTTCCTCTGGCGGGAGGAGCCGCCTTCTTGGCCGCCATGCTGCCCGCGATAATCAGAGTGGGGACAATGACGCCGAAACGCCCCAGAAACATGGCGATACCGCCCAATATGCTGTAGAACGGAGTATCTCCCGCGCCCAGCCCGGCAAACGCGCTCCCGTTGTTGTTGGCCTGTGAGCCAAAGCAGTACAGGATTTCACTCAGCCCGTGGGGGCCGGCATTCAGCAGACTGGCGCGGCCGACCTCTGTCGCGGCGGCGAGACCGGACATGACCAGAACAGTAACGCCGGAGACAAGCACGCCGACCATGGACCAGCGGATTTCGCGAGCCTCGATTTTCTTGCCGAGGAATTCGGGAGTGCGCCCGACCATCAGGCCGCAGAGGAATACCGTGATGATGGCAAACAGGAGCATGCCGTACAAGCCGCAGCCCACGCCGCCGAAGATGATTTCCCCCAGTAGCATGTTAAAGAGAGCGACGCCGCCCGCAATCGGAGACAGGCTCGCGTGCATGCAGTTGACGGCCCCCGTCGAAGTCGCGGTAGTGGCAACGGAGAACAGGGAGCTGTTGGTAATCCCCAGCCTCATTTCCTTGCCTTCCAGCATTTCCACACCTACGCCATAGAGAGGGTTGGAGGAATGCTCGGCCCACTGGGAAAGAGCGATCATGCCAACGAACAGTACCATCATCGCGCCGAAAATAACCCAGCCCTGGCGACGATTGCCGATCATGCGGCCAAAAGCGTACGGACAGGCGCAGGAAATAATGAGAAGCCCGGCCATTTCCACAAGATTGGAGAACGGCGTCGGATTTTCAAACGGGTGGCAGCTATTGTTGCCGAAGAATCCCCCGCCATTCGTACCGAGGTGCTTGATCGCGATCTGGGACGCGGCGGGCCCGTGGGGAATCATCTGCTCCACACCATTCAGGCCGACCACCTGGGTGGGGCCGTCAAAACACTGGGAAGTCCCCTGGGCAATCAGAATAATCGCGATAATAGAGGCAATCGGCAGCAGGACATACAACGTGACGCGGGTCATATCCGCCCAGAAGTTGCCGAGAGAGGCGGCGTTCTTTTCTTTCAGCCCGCGGATAAAGGCGGCCATGACGGCAAGCCCCGTCGCCGCGCTGACAAAGTTCTGCACGCACATGCCGGTCATCTGCGAGAGATAACTGACGCCCTCCGGCCCTTCACCGGAATAGAACTGCCAGTTCGTATTGGTCATGAAACTGACCGCCGTATTGAAGGCGATATCCCACCGCATATTGACGGCATGACCAGGATTGAGCGGCAGCCAGCCCTGAACCAGCAGCGTCAGGAACAGAACGAGGAAACCCGCCATATTGAACCAAAAAGCGGCCCAGGCGTACTCCTTCCAGTTCATCTGGCCGGCGGGGTCAACACCCGCCACCTTGTAAACGGACCGCTCCACCGGCCCCAGAAAACAGGAGAGAAACGTCTTCTCTCCTGTCAGTACCTTCGCCAGCCACGTGCCCAGTATGGGCGTGACGGCGACCAATATACCCAAAAACAGGATAATGATTAACAAGTCATGTGAGGACATGCCCCCACTATAAATCCATTAACCGGTTCGGGTAGTTAAGCCGCCGTCCGCAGGCATTAAGAAAAAGTTAAGAAGCCCCCCGCCCCGTCCCGGCTCGCCCGTTGCCCAATGGCGGGACAAAAAAAAGGGGGGAACCCTCATTCCCCCATAATTTTGTATCCCAGACCGGATTCGGCCCGTATCAGCCGATTCCCCGGGTCGGTATCTCCCAGCTTCTGCCGCAGATGAGTCAGATGCACCCGGAGATAATGCGTATCGTTCTCATTATTGGGGCCCCACACCTCTCTCAGAATCTGTCTGTGCGTCAATACCTTGCCGCGGTGTACGAGAAGCATGCGCAAAATTTCATATTCCTTCTGCGTCAAGTGGACGTCCTCCCCGTTCCGGGTCACCTGGCGGGAGGCCAGATCCACCACAACCGCCCCCAGCTTGAAGGCGACAGGCTCGGGCCCCGACAAACTCCGGCGCAGCATGACGCGCAGACGCGCCAGCAGCTCCCCGCCGCCGAACGGCTTGGTCAAATAATCGTCCGCCCCGGCATCGAGGGCCTTGATCTTGTCGTCCTCCTGATCCCAGGCGGTCAGAATGAGTACGGGCACCTGAGTCCACTCCCGGAGACGCGCCAGCACCTCCAGCCCCGACAAGTCGGGCAGGCCAAGATCCAGAATAACGGCATCGGGCCGCTTCAGGGCCGTTTCGCTCAGCCCCAGCTGGCCGTTCTCGCATTCCCGAACCCGGTACCCGGCTCCGGTCAAAGTCAAATGAAGAAGACGGCGAATCTGGCGCTCGTCGTCGATCACAAGTATTTCAGGCTGATAATCGCTCATGGTAAAAAAGAAACAAAGTTATTCACAGGGCACTTCCTCGCAGGGAGCCCAGGGGAGAGTGACGCGGAAGCAGGCTCCGCCGCCCGATGGATGGGAGAGACTCACCGTCCCCTTCTGCGCCTCGACAAATCCCTTGACGATGGACAGCCCCAACCCCAGACCGCCCGGCCGGTCGCTCTTGAAACGGTCGAACAGACGCGCCGTCATTTCAGGAGCAATCCCCGGGCCGAAGTCGCGCACCTCGAGCACAAGAGACCGGTCTGCCCTGTTGAGGCGGCAGCCTATCTGCAGAGGCGTTCCCGGCGGCGTGTGAACGCAGGCATTGATCAGCAGATTGACCAGCACCTGCTCCATCAGGGAAAAATCGGCCCGCACCGGGGGGAGACCTTCCTCCAGCCGCACCTTCAGCGGATGCTCCCGGCGGGCCTCCTCCGTCGCCTCAAGAGCGCATTCCAGAATGTCGCCCATATCGCACCAGTCCATGCGAGGCTCCAGCGCGCCGGACTCTATGCGGGTGACATCCAGCAGATTCCTGACCAGTCGGCGGAGCCGGCGCGTCGCGATTCCCATCTCGGCACAAAGCTGCGCGGACACGGCGGGATCATCCGTCTCAGGAGCCTCAAACCTCTCGCGCAATCTCTCGCTCACTCCCTCAATCACGGCAAGAGGAGTCTTGAACTCATGGGACACACTATCCAGCAAAGAACGGTGCAGCTTCTCGGACTCTTCCATGAGCCGAGCCCGCTCCTGGACGGCCTGCAGCATCTCTCTCTCCAGCGCCAGCGCCAGCTGGGAGGCCATATTTTCGATCAAATCGCGCTGCGCCACGCTGAGATGCTCCCCGGCCTCCACCAGAATCCCCAGAGTCCCCATACACCGGTCTCCGCAAAGCATGGGAATGTAAAATCCGCGGGAGCCGGGCAGCGTTTCGGTAAACCTCCCCGCGCTCTTGTGATTCTTGAAACACCAGTCGGCGACGCTGAACTCGCGGCCGTCCACCTGATACGTATCCGCCCCGGCCTTCAACACCAGCCTTTCCTCCGGCCCTACGGTAAAAATAGCCAGCCTCGCGCCAAAAATCTGCTGCATCTGCACAATCGCGCTCCCGATAATATCATCCATACTCCGCGCCGAAGAAATGGCGCGGGTGAATAAAAAGAGCGCGTTTGTCCGCGTCTCACGCTCGCGCTCCGCCCTCTCCTTGGTACGCAGACGCGACGTCAGACGCCCCGTCGTAGCCGCGACAATGAAAAAGAGGACAAACATCAGCACATCCTCGGGCTTCCCGATGCGAAACGTGAAATACGGGGGGATAAAAAGGAAATTCCACAACAGCGCGCTAAGCGTCGCCGCCAAAAAGACGGGAACGGCCCCGACAAAAAAGCCCATCACCACTACCAGACACAAATACAGAAACGCCGGGGCGAAATACCCCATCTGCCCGGCGGCGGCCCACCCGGCCAGCGTCATGACCAGCACCGCCAGCAACGCCGCGCCGCATTCCCTTCTCTCGGACGGGAGAGGCTGGTACCAGCTCCTCCAGCGCATCTTGAGCGTCCGGGGCTCTGCGGGCACGACATAAATATCGATCAGGCCGCTGTCCCGTATCAGTCTGTCCACCAGAGTCGGGCGGTGCCAAATGCCGAACAGGGAACTCTGCCGGGGTTTGCCCACGACAATCTGGCTGACATTCCGCAAATGCGCCATTCTGAGCAAAGTCTGCGGGACATCCGTCCCCGGCATGACAATCACCTCGGCCCCCAGCCCCCGGGCCAGCTCGAGATTACTGTCCAGACGGCACTGATCCTCCCGGGAGAGAGGCTTGCCCGTATCGACGGCAATCGCGATCCACGGCGCGTCCAGAGCGTACGCCATGCGGCGGGTCCATCTGACCAGGCGCGTGGAAAAGGGACTCGGCCCCACCGCCACCATCAGCCGCTCACCGCTCCGCCAGACCGTCGCCCGGCTCTCGCCGCTCCTCGCCGAGGTCAACTCGTGATCCACGCGCTCGGCAGTCATCCTCAGAGCCAGCTCACGCAGCGCGGTCAGATTCCCCTCGCGGAAAAAATGCCCCACGGCAGCCTCCGCCCGGTCGGGCATGTACACCTTGCCCTCCTCCAAGCGATTCAAAAGCTGGGAGGGAGTAATATCCACCAGCTGGACGAATTCCGCCTCCGTAAAAATGGAGTCGGGTACCGTCTCACGCACGACCGCGCCCGTAATGTCGCGCACCGTGTCGGCGCGGCTCTCCAAATGCTGGACATTGAGCGTCGTATAAACATCCACCCCGCAGCTCAACAACTCCTCGACATCCTGAAAACGCTTCGTATGGCGGCTGCCCGGCACATTGGTATGAGCCAGCTCATCCATCAGGATCAACCCCGGCTTCCTCCGCAGAGCCTCCTCCAGATCAAACTCCTGCATCACCGTCCCCCGGTACTCCATCCGGCGGCGGGGCAGGACAGGCAGATCCCCGATCAATGCTTCCGTCTCCCTGCGCCCGTGCGTCTCCACCACGCCGATAAGCACATCCACGCCGCGGGCGGCCTCCACCGCCGCAGCCTGAAGCATGGCGAACGTCTTGCCCACCCCCGGAGCCATCCCGAAAAATACCTTCAACTTCCCGCGTTTACGGCGGGCTTCCGCCTCCTTGATGGAAGCCAGAAGCTCATCGGGCGTACTCTTGTAATCTTCGTTCATGATCTCTCCCCGGGAAAAAATAAAAGACGATCCTCGCCGGGAAAAACAGGGCGCCCCTTACAAAGGACCTCCCCCCTCCGCCTGTTCCCATTTCGAATCAACTCCCCCTTGAAATAACATATCCCGGGAAAAATACCAATTAAAGGCACGGCAAAAAGTGTTAAAATTTTATTAAGAACCGGATGACGGAAGAACCGGCCCCGCCGTCAATACCGGAGCCTCCGCGAAACCGTCCCTCAAAGAATAATTCATGTCTTGCATCCCTCGCCCTTTTGCGCTTAAAATTCGCCCCGCAATGCAGGCTCCCCTCTCCCCAGAACTCCTTGACGCCCGTTTGGGGTACTCCTATAAAAGAGACGACCTGAGACGCCTCGCGCTCACCCACCCCAGCGCCTACGGACGCGGCGAGGTCAACACGGACTATGAAAGACTCGAGTTCCTCGGCGACGCCGTCCTTGAGCTCACCGTCAGCGAGTTCCTCTACAAAGCCCTCCCCCAGGCTCCGGAAGGCCTGATGACGCCTCTCCGCTCCCGCGTCGTCGGACGGCCCAACCTTGCCGCCGCCGCCCGCGAGCTGGGCCTGGGCGACTTCCTCATCATGGGCAAGGGAGAAGAACAAAGCGGCGGACGCGACCGCGACACAAACCTGTCCAACACCTTTGAAGCCCTGCTGGGAGCCGTTTTCCTCGATTCCGATTTCGACACGGCCAAACAAGTCACCCTCGCCCTGCTGAAAAACAGCCTGGCCGACGTAAAAGCCGACCCCCGGGAAATCAACCCCAAGGGAGAGCTCCAGATGGAACTCCAAAAAATCTACCCCGAGTCCCCCCTGTACCTTTGCACGGAGAGCGACCCGGACTCCCCCCGGAGATTCTCCGTCGAGGTCTCCTGGAGAGGTAAAATCCTCGGGCACGGCTTCGGTACCAGCAAAAGACGGGCCGAGGTCGCCGCAGCCCGGGAAGCTCTGGAAAACAAAGCCTGGCTTTAACCTCGTCATCCCCTGATGAACCGCTCTCTGCCCCTTCTCTCCTCCCTGCTCCTCTGTCTGACCGCCCACGCCGGGCAGCCTCTCCTCCTCCCTCCTCAAACTCCCCCGGCCCGTCAGGACACCGGAACGGAACGGGATCTCTGCACCCGGCTCAAGGATCTACCCTGGCTCTATAAAAAAGCGGACAACCCCGTCATTCAGGAATTCAAACTCCTGATCACCGGACAATATCAGGGAGCCTGGGTCTCCCCTGCGGGAAAAAACAACTTCCGCAAAGGCTCCGGCGGCCACAACGACGAGTGGCGCCGGGCCTA
>CAZNVW010000088.1:0-10348 GCA_964576595.1 uncultured Verrucomicrobiales bacterium | reverse complement strand
CCTACATGTCCGAGTCCTCCGTCGCCCTCGGCTTCGGCTTCCGCTGCGGCTTCCTCGGCCTGCTGCACATGGAAATCGTACAGGAGCGCCTGCGCCGCGAGTTCAACATGGACGTGATCTCCACCTATCCCTCCGTCATTTACGAAGTCTCCAAGACGGACGGCACGGAGATGACCGTAGATAACCCATGCTTCCTCCCCGAGCCCCAGCTCATTCAGGAAATCCGCGAACCCATGGTGCGCGTCTTCATCATGCTCCCGGGCGAATACGTCGGCGACATCATGCAGCTCACCATGGAAAAACGCGGTGAAGTCGTCAACACCGAGACCATCGACGACACCCGCGTCATGCTGACGGCCCATCTGCCCCTGTCGGAAATCCTCGTGGACTTCAACGACAAGCTGAAATCAATGACCCGCGGTTACGGCTCCATGGACTACGAGCATGCCGAGTACAGACCCGCCAAGCTCATCAAAATGGACATGCTCATCGCCGGGGAACCCGTCGATGCCTTCTCCATGATCGTCCACAGGGACAAAGCCGCCTCCCGGGGCCGTGAACTGGCCGCCAAGCTGAAAGACGTCATCCCCCGCCAGCTCTTCACCGTCGCCATCCAGGCCTGCGTCGGCGGCAAAATCATCGCCCGCGAATCCATCTCGGCCATGCGCAAAAACGTCACCGCCAAATGCTACGGCGGCGACGTGACCCGAAAGCGCAAACTTCTGGAAAAACAGAAAGAAGGCAAAAAGCGCATGAAGGCCATCGGTAAAGTCAACATCCCGCAGGAAGCCTTCATCCGCATCCTCAAATCCGGAGACTGATTCCCGGCTCCCCTCTCCTCTTCACGCTCCCGCCCGACAGGGCCGGGAGCGTTTTTATTGCCTGCGCCCCGCCTTGCGCCGCGAGCGGAGATAGACGCAAACGGCGGCGGCGATTATTGCTGCCTCGGCCAGAAAAGACCAGTCCAGAATAAAATTGAGCCACCAGGGCGAAAAACGGGCCTGTACCGTAAACAAGGAATAAGGCCGATCGACAAAGGGAGCGAACCACCAGATATCGCCGACAAGAGAGTCCAGAATCAGGTGCAAAAACCCGCTGGCGCAAAAAATCAGGGAGAGCATGGCGCCGCGGCTCCCGCGCGCGCAAAACATCCATAAAAGGGACAGGAGCAGAAGACCGCCCCATACCAGGGGATAATGACTCCAGTAAGTATGGTGATGGTGCCTCCTGCCGTCTATCAAATAAAAATAGACCATATCGAGATCGGGAGCCAGGGAGCCGGCCATCCCTGCGGCCAAAAGACCGCGAAGGGAGACGCCGCGCGCCTGTACCCATTTGGCAAACAGATACCCGGCTGGCAAGTGGGCGAGAATCATAAAAACGGAGGGAAAAACAGACTTTCGGGGGAATCGTCCCACCCCGGGAAAAAGCGGGGCCGCCCGAAGAAAAACTCCGGACGGCCCGCCAGGACAAAACGAGAAAACGTTTACTTGCCGATAGCGGCGAGAACGATCTGGGAGAAGCTGGTCGGATCCAGAGAAGCGCCGCCCACCAGAGCGCCGTCAATGTCGGGCTGGGCCATCAGCTCGGCGGTATTGCCGGGCTTGACGGAACCGCCGTACTGGATGCGCACCTTGTCGGCGACTTCCTGACCGAACGTCTTGGCAAGCACGCTGCGGACAAAGGCGTGGGTTTCCTGAGCCTGTTCGGAAGTAGCGGTACGGCCGGTACCAATGGCCCAGACGGGCTCATAGGCGATCACGGTAGCGATGGCCTGCTCCTTGGTGAGACCTTCCATCCCCTTGACGACCTGGCGCTCGAGCACTTCCTCAAGCTTGCCGCCGTCGCGCTCTTCCAGAGTTTCCCCAATGCAGAAGAGGGGCTTCAGATTGTCGGCGAGAGCCTTCTTGAGCTTGGTGTTGATAATCTCGTCCGTTTCGCCGAAGTACTGGCGGCGTTCGCTGTGGCCGAGCACCACATAGCCGACAAAAAGTTCCTTGAGCATCACCGTGCTGATTTCGCCGGTGTAGGCGCCGTTGTTGAACTCGGAAACAGTCTGGGCTCCCAGGCCGACAGTCGTATCGCCGTCAAGAGCGGCGGAGGTGGCGGGAATGGAAACAAAGGGAGGCACGATCACGATGTCGCAAGCTCCGTTCACGTTGGAAACGAGAGGAAGGAAGCTCTTTACAAAAGCCGCGGCTTCCGTCGGGCCAATATTCATCTTCCAGTTGGCTGCAATAATGGGTTTACGAGACATAGACATATACTCTTAATTTCAAGCCAGTAACGCCTCTCTGACTATCCCTGGGGAAGGTGGAAAAACGCAACGCTTGCTTGAGCGAAAGAGTACAGGGACTTCCGCTTTTTGCAAAACGATTTTACCCGAAAAACGGAAAATTCACAGAGGAAGAAGCCGCGAACGTCTCCTCCACCGGATAATCCCCTCCCTCTACCCTTCGCAAACAAGGCGGGCCGCATACGCGCCGTCCATCCCTCCCTCCGAAGGAAGCACCAGCCGCTCGCCGTCGAGCCTCCAGCCCGGGCGGGAATCCAAAAAACGGCGAACGACCTCGAAGTCCTCCTCCGGGTCTATACTGCAAGTCGAGTAAATCAGACGCCCCCCCGCCTTCACCGCGGCGGCGGCGTTCTCCAGCAAGGAGAGCTGCAGGGCAGACAACCGCGCCATCTCGGCGGGAGTCAGACGCCACCGCACATCAACCCGGCGGCGGGTAACCCCGCTGTTTGAGCAGGGCACGTCCAGCAAAACGCCGTCAAAATACCCCTTCCATTCCTCGGGGCAGGGCCTGGCCCAGTCGCTCAGAAGGACGCGGCAGCAGCTCGCCCCCCATTTCTTCAAATTCTCCTCCAGCCTCGGGAGCCTGTGTCCGGCGGAATCCGTCGCCGTCAGACAGCCCCTGCCCTCCGTCGCCTCCAGAATCGCGGCCGACTTGCCGCCCGGCGCGGCGCAGGCGTCCAGTATCTCCTCGCCGGGCCGCGGAGCCAGCAGCTCCACCGCATGACGAGTAGAAGGATCGGCCACATACAACGCGCCCGACTTGAGATCCTCCAGCGGCAAACGCCCCTTGATCACATACCAGCCCGGCATCCCGGCCATCTCCTCCAGCCCTTCCGGCAATACGCCCGTCACAAAAGGAATGCCCGGATGACGGCGGGCGTACAAAAGAGGCACCTCCTGCTGCCGGGCGAGCAGACTCTCCGCCGTCTCGGCGCCAAAAGAAGCAATCCATCTCTCCACCAGCCATTCCGGCGTGGAGTAGCGAACGGCCCAGGGCAGAGCCTTCCACTCCTCATGAATGCGCTCCTCCTCCCTCAGCGTCCTTCTCAACAAGGCATTTACCAGCCCCGCCGCCTTGCGCGGAGCCAGACTGACCGTCTCGTTGACGGCGGCATGAGAGGGCACCTTCATCACCAGAATCTGGCAAAGCCCCAGACGCAGCAGAGCGCGCACCTCCGTCTGAAGCCGTCCTTCGGAACGCAGGGAATCAATCACATAATCCAGCCAGGTACGATTCCTGAGCACCCCGAAAACCAGCGCATTCAAAAAAGACCTGTCCTGAAGCGACAACCGCAGCTCCCGGGCCGCGCCCTCAATCAGCGATTCGGCAAAAACGCCTCCGCGCTCCCAACGGCTCAGCAACTTCAAGGCCTCTTCCCTTATATTCATGATGCGGGCATCATAAAGACATTCCCCCTTCGGGACAAGCTTCAACCCGCCCCCGAGCCGCTCTTCCACCCTATTCCCGCTTTTCCCTGTCGATATCGCGGACAAAAGGCTCCAGAACATCGCGACCCTTCTCCGTCTTCCAGGAAGGCTTGCGGCAGGCGTAAATCACCAGAGGCACGGCGATAAACAAAACCGTCCCGCCAATCAAAATGCACACATACAGCAAGGGACTCCCGACGGGAATCTGGGACGGCGGCGCAAAATTGAGCACATACGCCGTCAGGGAAGACAACAGCCCCATCCCCGCCACGACCCACATACCCCAGTAGCGGCCTCCCGGCACGCGAAACGCCCGGGGCCTGTCCGGCTGCTTGTACCGGAGATAAATCGCCGCCAGAAACATCAGAATATACATCGTCAGATACAAAATAACAGTCAGCTGACTAATGATCTGAAAAGTCGTCTGCACGGTCGGCATAATCAAAAACACCAGCGAAATCAGCGTCACAATCCCCCCCTGAATCAACAACAGGGCCACTTGCACATCCTTTTTATTCGTAATCTGCATCACGGGCGGCAGATACCCGGCCTTCCCCACCTGAAACAACCCCATGGAGGGCCCCATGCCCCACGCGGCCACCTGGGCCAATACGCCGAACGCGAGAAGCAGGGCCATCAAGGGACTCAACAGATCCAGCCCCATCCTGTGGAAATAATCATCGTAGCCAATCAGCAAACTCTGCACGAGATTGATCTTCGCCTCGGGAACGACGGCGCCGATAGCCAGCGTCCCCCCCATGAAAATCAACACCACAATGAAAATGGAAATGAATATTGCAAGAGGATAATCGCGATTGGGGCGTTTGACCTCTTTCACATAAATGGAGGACATCTCCATCCCCGCGTAAAAAAGGCACACACTGGCCGCAAGCACAATACTGCCGAATCCCTCAAACTTCGGAATCATATCACCCCATTGAAGATCAAGCTGAACAGGGCCGCCGGTCAAAAAATACCACAAACTCATCCCGATCAACAACAGAGCCGGAAACAGAGTCCCAAAAACAGTCCCCCATGTCGTCACCATATTGGTCGCGCGGCTCCCCCGGAAATTGAAAAACGTCGCCGCCCAGAAAACGCCGACAACAATCAAAAAAACATACCATTTGTTGGCGGCCAACGCCTCGTCCCACCTCTCATTGGGCCCCATGAAGGCAATGGCCACCGCCGCGAAAATAAGAATGGTGGGGAACCAGATCGCGCTCTTGATCCACTGCATCCACAAGGCGAGAAACCCCCATCTGGCGCCAAAGGCCTCTCCCACCCAGCGAAACACGCCCCCCTTCTCCGGCCACCCCGTCGTCAATTCGGCGGAAACGAGCGAAACGGGAATAAAAAAGAACACCGCCCCCAGCACATAATAAAAAATAGCCCCCAGACCGTACGGAGCCTCTACCGGCAACCCGCTCAACCCTACAACAGCCGCGATATTCATGGCAATCAGGGTGAGAATGCCTACATTCTTTTTGTGACGTCCTTTCATGGGAAAACTCCTTGCGTGCTCCTCATTCAATGGGAAAACCCCACAAAAGAGAATACCTTGTCGATACTCTATTCTCCTCCTCAAAAATGAACATCTAACTTTGAATATTTTTTATCAGAGAAAAAGCTCCGGCCCCGCGCAAAAGACATAAAAACGACCTCCGCCACAAAAACAGAACGAAAGCGCACACCCCGGAACCCGAAAAAGAAAAAACCCGCCCTCCTGAAAAAAGGAAGGGCGGGCGACCATAAATCAGTGATCCGAACCACCGGACGGCCTGACATCTCCGGGCTTCGGAATAATATTGCCGTAACGGTGCACGGTTTCACTGACCGCCTGCTCCCGATAATAGCGAAGCAGCTCAATGCGGCCATTCGCCAGCACAGGTATATCCAACAGGGGCAGACCGGCCTCATTGGCCGCTCTGTACGCATCCGGCCCGGCTCCCGGATAACGCAAGAAGCCGAAACGGGCCGCCTCTCCGGCAAGACGCCGGAGCATCCCGGCCTCATCCTCTTCCACCACGGCGGCTTCCGGCACCTTTTCCATCCACTTGCGCGCCTTGTCCACACTGATTTCCAGCGGAACGCCTGCCAGAGACGCCGCCAGAATCACAATCGCGATATCCTCGTCGCTCTCCCGATCCGCCCGGTACAGGACGCCCTTGACGGGAACATAGCGGAAAATATTGCTCTCCCCGTACACCTGGCTGGGATCGTGCTCTACGGAAAACTCCCGCAAATGCCACTTGGCCTGACTTGCCGCGGCGGCCCGGATACGATGCGCACTGTCCTTCATCGCCGCGCACAACTTGTCCAGCAGAGCCGGAGTCCCGCCCTTGACAATCACGCCTTCGGCGGGCGGCTCCTTCTCCGTCCATCTGCCGAACTGGGTAATATAATTGGGGCCTCCCGCCTTTGCGCCGGGACCGAAACAGGATTTTTTCCACCCGCCGAACGGCTGGCGGCGCACAATCGCGCCCGTGATGGGCCGATTGACATAGGCGTTGCCTACCTGAACCTCCTTGCGCCAAAGGGCGATCTCCCTGTCATCCAGAGAATGCAGCCCTCCCGTCAGGCCAAAATCGGAATCATTCTGTATCCGTATCGCCTCCTCGAGTGAAGAAACGCGAATCAACCCCAGCACCGGGCCGAAACACTCGGTGCGGCGATACCAGCCATCGGGCTTGACGCCCAGCTTGATACCCGGCGACCAGAGATAGGGATTGCCGTCAATGCACTTCGGCTCAAGCAGCCACTCCTCGCCCGGCTCAAGCGTAGTCAGCGCGCGCTTCAACGCCTCTCCCGGCTCCCGGATAACGGGCGGCACGACGGAGGCGGCCTCCCAGGCTGACCCCACCTTGAGACTGGCCGCCGCGTCTCTCAACTGCTTGCGGAAAGCGGGATGATCATAAACCGCCGCCTCCACCAGAGCCAGAGAAGCGGCGGAACATTTCTGCCCGGCGTGCCCGAAGGCGCTCTTGACCAAATCCTTGATAGCCTGGTCGGGATCGGCGGCAGCCGTAATAATGAGGGCATTCTTGCCGCTGGTCTCCGCGAAAAGCCGCAAATCGGGCCGCCAGTCCTGGAACATGCGGCCCGTCTCCCAGGCCCCCGTCAAAATAACCGCGCTCACTCGCGGATCGCTCACCATCTCCTGCCCGATTTCATTGTCGGTCACAGAGACAAACTGGAGCGCCTCGCGGGGAATGCCCGCATCCCAAAGACAATTGATCATCACCCACGAAATATAAACGGTCTCCGGAGCGGGTTTGAAAATCACCGTATTCCCCGCCATCAAGGCGGCCACGGCGCTGCCGCAGGGAATGGCTACCGGGAAGTTCCAGGGCGGAGCCACCAGCACCGTCCCCAGCGGCTGAAACTCCGTCCCGTCAAACAGCCCTTCACGGGAAAGCCCCTCGGCGTAATAACGGCAAAAATCAATCGCCTCACTGATTTCCACATCAGCCTCGGGGGCCGTCTTGCCGCCATCCATAACCATGGCGGCAATCAGCTCGCCCCGTCGGCGGGAGAGTACCGTCGCCGCCTCCTGCAGAAGCTTGCGGCGGGCATCGGGAGACGTCTTGCTCCAGCTCTCGCGAGCGCTCACCCCGACATCCAGAGCCTCCCGCATCAAGGCATGATCCGCGTAGCAGAAATGATAACGCTTCTCCCCGCCCCGGGACGGGTCTCGGCCCACGCCGCAAATCTGCGTACGCCGCTCCTGCCCCCCGATCACCAGCGGAATCTCAGGAATCTCAGCATCCCGCAACGCGGCGATCCTGCCGGAAATCCACGCCTGATTGGCTCGCAGAGACCAGTCCGTATCTCGCTCATTGCGGAAAGACTTCTTGAAATCCGTCACAACCGTTTCCGTCCCCCGATCCTGCTTCCTGTTTGGCCCGAATTTCACATTCTCCCTCTCTTCACAAGCGCGCAGGAAACGGCGCTTCTGAATCTCCCACTCGCGGGAACCGTACGTCATGCCGAACAAATCATGGAGGAAGTTCTCCTCGGACGTATTCTCATCCAGCCGCCGCACCAGATAGGCAATAGCGCTGTGAAAATCCTCGCTCCTGACAACGGGCGCGTACAACAGCAAATGCTCGGCCACATCGCATACAACACGGGCCTGATGATTCGCCATCCCCTCCAGCATCTCAAACTCGACCAGCTCGCGCACATCATGAAACTCCCGGAGAAGCATGGCGTAACTCAAATCAAACAAATTATGACTCGCGACGCCAAGACGCACCACCCTGGCATGCTCCGGCCGGCACCCGTACTCGACCATGCGCTTGTAGTTGGCGTCCACCTCGGCCTTGGACTCATAGGGAGCCAGCTCCCAGTCGTGCAGAGAGGCCTCTACCTTTTCCATGGCCAGATTGGCCCCCTTGACAATACGCAATTTGATCGGCGCACCGCCGGCCTTCACCCTCGCCGCTGCCCATTCCACAAGCTTTTTCTGCTCCGGGAAAGAATCGGGCAAATACGCCTGAAGCACAATCCCCGCCTCCAAATTGAGAAACTCCGGCTCCATCAAAGTCCTCTTGAACGCCTCGCAAGTCAAATGGAGATCCCGGTACTCCTCCATATCCAGATTGACGAACTTGGGCTTCTTCTCTCCCGCCTCCGTCTTGAACGAGTACTCCTGCGCCGTCCGGTAAAGCGTGCGCAGACGCTCCTGAATCGCCGCGACCGTCTCCTCAAAAGCAATCAAATTAATCTGGCTCAGAATAGCGGAAATCTTGACGGAAATATATTCGCAGTCCGTACTCTTCAGACGATTTACCACCTGCCCCAGGCGATGCATCGCCTCCTCTTCGCCCAAAATAGCCTCTCCGAGCTGATTAATATTCATGCGGATACCCTCCGCCTTGCGCTGCTTCAAATGAGGGCGAAGCTTGCGATCCTCTCCCGGGAGAATCACCTTCGAACTCTCCGCGCGGAACTGGCGCGTCACCTGCGGCATAATCAGCCCGGGAAACTTCGTCGCGAAACGGGCGCCCAGAGTCATGGCCCACTGCTCAGGGCGGCTCAGATAGGCGGGCACGCCGTACGCCGTCACCAGATCGCGAAACCGCTCCGCACTGCGTAAAAACTCCGTCGGGCGAAAAACCTGATCGGCCATGGCGAGAGTCAACGCCTTGCCTGCCGGGTCATTCATCATCCGCGCCAGCTTGGCCGCCTGACTCTTTTCAGACCGTTTCATCCCGGCATTGGACTCCTCCAGAATAAGACGGGCCAAATCAACGGCCTTCGAGGGAAGCGAGTGCGCATCGCACTTCTTTCCCCGGACGGATTGCAAAATTTCAACTACGGAAGACATACCTTTCTTTAGGTACCACAAGAGCCTTCCCTCCCTCAATGAAAAAGAGCCTGTCTTCCTTACAAAAGACAGGCTCCGAAAGACAGAAAGGGGAAATCCTAACGCACTTTGCGCGTCCAGGTAATGACGCCCTTGCGCAGGGCGTACAAATAGGCTACCAGCAGGACGACAATGAAGGCGGTCATCGACCAGAACGAAGTCGGATTGTCCATCACAAAATCCCGGAACAGAACCGACCAGGGGTACAGGAAAACAGTCTCGATATCGAAAATAACAAACAACATCGCCACAATGTAGAACTTGATGCTGAAACGGGGCGCTCCATCCCCTTCAGGCAACATCCCGCACTCGTAGGGAATGTTCTTCGCGCCGACGTTCCGGGCCCTTTTGCCAAGAAGAACGCTGAGCGTCAAAATAATCGCTGCCAGCGCACCGGCTGCAGCAATTTGAAAAAGAAGGGGAAGATATTGTTCGTTCATGACCGGGAATGTCAAAAGAATGCGAGAAAGTCGTACTAGAGTCGGGGACTCAAGAAAAGCCTTTTTTCCCGTTCATCCGAGAAAAAGGGAGGTTTCACACCTCCCCCTCCTCCTGAATACCCAGCTCGACGCTGTAAAAAAGACACATTCTCCCCAGAGCGAAACAAAACACCATCGTCAAATAAATCAGAAGGGACAGAGGCAACACCAGCACCCATGCCAGGGAGGCCCCCATCTCATTCAGCCAATATCCGGCAAAAAACGGAACATGCACGACGAGCGCAAACATCACGACACAAAACAAATAGGCGAGAGGCGCTCGAACCGCCGACAGAAGCACCTTCCAAGGATTCAGCCCGCGGAATCCCTCCCACTCAATCACACGCAGCAAAGCCATGGGGAAATAGACAATCCCCGCAAACCACAACCACATCCCCCATGTCTCCTCATGCAAACGGTAAAAACAGCAGACGGCGGGCCAAAAGGCCGCAAAAGCCGTCACAAAAAGGCGTATCAGAGGCGTCATCACCTCATCCCGGAAATTGGCGAGAACCGGCCAGTGGGGCACACTCTCCAGCCCCTCCGACGCATGACGTATCATCTCCACAAAAGCCGCCAGAAAATACAGCCCGCAAAACAGCAGGGCCAGCCAGCCCACAATCGGCATGATCTGCGCTACCGACACACATACCAGCACCGCCAGCATCACCCCGAATTTGACCCAGCCCTCCTCGCGGAACGGGTACGAAAAAACAGAAGAAAAGCGACTCCAGTAACTCATGACAAAATACCTTGTCCTACCCTATCTCCTCC
>CAZNVW010000087.1:0-10480 GCA_964576595.1 uncultured Verrucomicrobiales bacterium | reverse complement strand
CCCTCATCCCCCTCTCCTCGGGGCAGATCATCAACCTGGAGACAGGCCCCGTGACCTACAGCGGACTGATGTTCTTTTTCAACGCCAAAAAAACGGGGACGAAGCTCACTTTCTACGTCACCCCGGAAGACGGCTCCCTGGTCGTCCAGCGCGCCCGGAGCCGCACCAGCCAGCTCCGCCTGACCTTTGGACTGGACGCCGAAGTGGAACTGCTCAAAAAAGCCCCGGCCAGCCTGAACGGGACGCCGCTTGAACCGGGAGTACCCGTCAAGGCCACCTACAACACCGGGCTGATGCTCGGAGAACTCGGCCCCTTCACCCTGTCCCAGCTCCAGAGCAGAACCGAGGACATAGGGCGGCGTTTCCACGTGGACCCCGGGCGCAAAACCGTCCGCGTGTCCAATGACCCGACCCGCATCGGCGCGGGCGACCTCCTCCTGACGCAGGGTCTGTCCGCCAATGTCCTGCTGGAAGTCACCTTCTCCCGCAGTGAAAAAAGAGGCCTCCTCCTCCCTCTGGAATTTTCGGAACCTCTCTCCCTCAACGGCAAAATCGTCAAGGGACCGACCCCCCTGAACGACGGCGACCTCATACGCATCAGCTACAACCAGTCCCTCCGCTGCCGCTTCGAATCGGGCGTACTCGATGAAGAGCGCAACGTCCTGCATGAACTGCAAGTAGAGGGCCTGTGCCATACCTATGCCAACGGCGCCCGCGTCCTCGACAACATCGACTTCTCGGTACAGCGCGGGGAGATGCTCTGCATCCTCGGCCCCAGCGGCTCGGGCAAAAGCACCCTGCTCTCCTGCCTGGCGGGCCATCTCGCCCCCGAACGCGGCACCATACGCTACAACGGCCTCCGCCTGTACAGCTGGCAAAACAGACTCGCCCCCCTCATCGCCCACATCCCCCGCGAGGACGTACTGAACCCCTACCAGACCGTCCAGGAGCATCTGGCCCAGGCTCTGACCATACGCCGCCCCCGCCTCGCGTCGTCCGACCGCAAACGGCGTACCTACTCGCTCCTGAAATACCTGGGCCTGACTCACCTGGCCAACCGGAGAGTCGGCGCGAGCACCGACAAACACCTGTCCGACGGAGAACGAACCCGCCTCAATCTCGGTCTGGACATGTCGGGCATCTCCGACGTCTTCCTGATTGACGAGCCGATCAGCGGCCTCTCCTCCCGCGACTCCGAAAACGTCATCGAAACACTCGAAAATATCAGCCGCGAAAAAATCGTCATCGCGACCCTGCACCGCCCGAGCGCGCATCTGCTCAACCGCTTCCACAAAGTCATCCTCCTCGACCACGGCGGACAAATGGCCTATTGGGGGACTCCCCGCGACATGTTCGACTACTTCAAGGAGGCGGCCAGAGACATGGGCATCGCCGTCTCGACGGACAATGAATCCGCCGGAGGAGCCGACTACGTCTTTGAAGTCCTGGAAGCCCCCCTGCTGTGGCATGACCGGGAGGACCAGCACCCCCGGCTCTGGCAGGAACGATACGAGAACTACCGCTTCCGCTACGCCCTCAACGGCAACTACCCGACAGACATGGGGGCCATGACGCGGTCCGACGTGGCGGGCACCATTCCGGAGCGGCCCCGGCGCAGACTCACCGAATACTGGCGCCTCTTCCGCGTCTGGTTCATCCGCACCATCGCCGCCCGCATACACAGCCGGACAAACCTCTATACCGCCCTGCTGGAAGGCCCCATCCTGGCCTTCCTGATAGCCTTCCCCCTGCGCTTCATGAAAGGCGGCGAAGGCTACCTCTTCAACGGCGCGCTCCACATCAGCTCCTACGTCTTCCTGTCCTCCATCGTCGCCATGTTCTTCGGCCTCATGGCGGGCGCGACAGAAATCATACGCGACAAACCCCTCCTCAAAAGAGAGCGCAACTCCCGTATCTTCTACTCGGGGTACATGGGAGCCAAGATACTCGTCCTGCTCCTCGTCACGGGAGTCCAGTGCGCGCTCTACCTGATGGTGGGCAATGCCATCCTGTCCCTGCACGAGCTGTTCTGGCCCTTCCTGTTCACCCTCCTCATCACCTCCTTTGTCGGGCTCAGCGTCTCCCTGCTCGCCTCCCTGCTGCTCAAGACGGAGCGGGCCGCCCTGAATATGGTGCCCCTGCTGCTGGTGCCCCAGATACTGCTTGCGGGAGCCGTCGTCCCCTTCGACGAAATGAATGCCTTCATTGTCATGGAACCCAGACATGAAGCCGTGAGCGGAGCCCTGAAGCCAGGGCGCGTCCCCTATGTATCGGAACTGTGCCCCCTCCGCTACTCCTACGAGACCCTGCTCGTCCTGCAAGCCAAGGACAATGCCTACGAATACAACAGACGGCTCATACAGAAAAAAGTAGATGAGCTGAAACTCCTCCCCAGAAAACTCACCAAAGAAGAATCGCGCCATCTCAAACTTCTCCTCCAGGCGCTGACCTCCATCGCCTCCCTCGAAGCCATCAACGCAAAAGAGGCCGAGTACGGTCTCCGCCGCATACGGGAGGCCGCCCTCAGGAACGACGCGGAATACTACCTGAACTTCCTCGACACCTTCCAGGCGAGAAGCGAAGGCCAAAAGACCCACCCCCTGAGCCATTTCTTTGTCAATGAACGTTTGAGCGGCCAGTTTGAACTCGCGGAGGCCCTGCGCTTCAACCGGGAAATGGAGGAACGGCCGGAAATCTTCCTCTCCCTCCGCAAACCCGTGCCCTTCACGCGCAACGACACCGACCGGGAAGACCCGACCTACACCGCCGACAAAAATACCGTCTCGACGCCCCTGTACAACAACCTCCACCTGCTCCTGATGGGCCTGCTGGCCGTACTGGCCTCAAGGTACATCCTGAAACGGAAACTGGAGCAGAACTGAGGAGGAAAAACGGAAAATCAGGCGAAATTCGTTTCGCAGCCGGGCCTCATGACCAGCTCGTGAGCACAGGCGTCATCAGGCGTCTTGAGCAGACAGAGAATGGCTCCGGCCACACTCTGCGCGCTCATGTACTCAGGCCGTGGCTGCGGGCGAAAGGCCGTATTGACGCCGCCGATAAACACGCCCGTCACCTGTATGCCAAAAGGCTGGCACTCCCGGCGCAACACATCGGTCCAACCCTTGCACGCGCTCTTGGAGGCCGTATAGGCCCCCAGCCCCGCGCTGGCGTACAGACAAACCGAGGACAGAATATTGACAATACGTCCGGCCCCGCGCTCCTTCATGGCGGGCAGCACCTGCGCGGCAAACAGGATCGGAGCCAGGGCATTCACCTCCATCATCTCGCACCAGCTCTCCATATCTATTTCCTCCGTCACGCCCCGCCCGGAATTAAGCCCGGCATTATTGACGAGAATATCGACCGGCCCAAGCGCCGACTCGGCAGTTTGCACAAAGTCGCGAATGGCCTCCGCTTCCCTGACGGAGAAGGCCTCTCCATACAGCTCTCCGGCACCGCACCGCTTGGCCTCGTCCATTACCGAGAGCAGCCGTTCAAAGTCGCGCCCGCACAGAATCAGATTAGCCCCCTCTCCGGCACAGGCGAGAGCCAGAGCCCGGCCAACCCCGGACGTGGCGCCGGTAATCAAAACTACTTTTCCCTGCAAAGAATTCATGAAGCTCAGCTTCTCCGCTTTTTCCCCGCAAGCCAAGCAAAAAACAAGAGTTGCCAACACGCCTTGAAAGAGGCAATCTCCCTGCGACAAAAAGAACTTCCCGTTTCATGAACCAGTATCATCAAGTCACCCTGACCAGAGACGTATCGGCTATTCAAATCCCCAGCGGAGACTCCATCACCCTGCCGATCGGAACGGAAGTCACCCTCACGCAAACTCTGGGCGGCACCTTTACCGTGGCGACCGACCACGGCCTGGCCCGCATCGCCCGCGAAGACGCCGACGCGCTGAACCTTGACGAAGAATCGATGGAATCGGCGGAACCTCAGGAAGACGACCCCGCCACTCTCGAAGACCGCATCTGGGAGGCCATGAAGAGCGTCTATGACCCGGAAATCCCGGTTGACATCGTCAACCTCGGCCTCGTGTACGACTGCATCCTGACACAACAGGAAAACGGCAAATTCCAGGTCACCATCAAAATGACGCTGACAGCCCCCGGCTGCGGCATGGGACCTTTTATCGCCGCCGATGTGGAAGGCCGCGTCGCCTCCTTCCCCGAAGTCGAAAAAGCCGTGGTCGAACTCGTCTGGGAACCGGCATGGAATCAGGACATGGTATCCGAAGAGGGAAAAATGATCCTCGGCATCGCCTGAAAAAAGTACGATTTTCGCGCGCAACTTTTTTCCCGTCACGGGGTTCCTTCCCCTATAAGGAAATCAACCATGAACAGGAACGACGATACAAAACTGTGGGAACTGCTTGGCAAAGCCGATTCCGGATCGGCGAGTCCCCTGTTTACACAAAACGTCCTCAACGCCATCCGCGCGGAAGAGGAACGCGCCCCTTCTCCCTTTGCCGCCCCTCCGGCAGGCAGAGGCTTTTTCTCCCGCCGCGCCTGGACAATCGGCCTGTCTGCCGCGGCGGCCCTGTGCGTCTCGCTGTTTATCTTCCAGAATGGAGGCCCCGCCTCCGCTCCGGGAACGGAAATGATGCCGCTGACCGTCAGGGATCTCTCCTCCCTTGAAGAAACGGCCACCGCACTGGAACAGGCCGACACGGATACCTCGATCATTGAAATGGCCTCCTGCTATTCCGAGTCCCTCAGCGAGGAAGAAATGCAGTACATGCTCGCCTACCTCTAATACGGGCGGGGAGCCTCACCCTACCTCTATCCTCGTCCCGTACCCCTCCTCGGGAATGATAATACGGTCGATGACGCCGAGCCTGTCGGCCTCGGCCAGCATCCTCTCCAGCGGCTCGTAGCGCGACTCCGTCCCCAGGGGAAATGTCCCATAATGCATCGGGACCAGCCATTTCGCCCGCAGATCGATAAACGACCGCACCGCCTCCTCCGGGTTCATATGCACCGCCCGTCCGCTGGGCGCCTCATAGGCGCCGATCGGCATCAGGGCGACATCAATGGAGGCCTTCTCCCCGATACGGCGGAAGCCGTCGAAATAGGCGCTGTCTCCGCAATGGAAGACACTGACTCCGCCCGCCTCAAGAAGATACCCTCCGTACTCCCGGTGCGTATCGTGCAGCATCCTGGCCCCCCAGTGCTTGACCGGAGTCATTTCGACACTGAGACCTTCAAACCGGAACCTCTCTCCGATACTGATCTCGTAAATATGGGAAAAACCGCACCTCCGCACAATAGGCTCGCACCCCCTCGGGACAACCAGCCCCATACGGGACTTCAACGCCCGCAAACTGGCCTTGTGCAAATGATCGTAATGAGCGTGAGTCACAAGGATCATATCCATCTCCGGCATGTCCTTCAGCCGGACGCCGGGATGATTCAGCCGCTTGACGGGGCCATGCCACAAGGCCCAGTTCGGATCAATCAGGACGGAGTACCCGCCCATGCGTATCCAGAAGGTAGAGTGCCCGATCCAGTTGAGCCACACCTCCCGCTCCGCATGCTCCCCGGCCTCAATCTCCTTCACAGACCCCGAACGTTTGCGAAAAAGGGCGGGGACAATATTCCGGCTCAAATAATGATAATTCCTCCGTGGCCAGCCCCGTTCCGGAAAAAGGCTGGAAAAACGCCCGGTGGAACCGTCTTTCATACAATAAAGATAAGAACCGGAAGCCCAAAAATCAAGCCTCTTCGCCCAACAGAAGCGTCATCGCATCCTCCGGGGCAAATGTCTCTTTTCTCCGGCCTTCGCACAGGATTTTCCTTCCAAGAGGCGGAGTTACCGCCTAAAGTCACGGCGTGCCTGTAGAACTAGCCACAACATTACTGTCATTGGGCCCCGGCGAATTGTCCGAGGCTACCCTGATCATCCTGACCCTCATCCTCCTCGAAGGCCTGCTCTCCGTGGACAACGCCCTGGCCATCGCGGCCATGGCCTCCCATCTGCCCCAGCAGCAGCAAAAACTGGCCCTGCGGCTGGGCATCATCGGCGCCTACGCCTTCCGCGGCCTCGTACTGGCCTGCGCAGCCTGGCTGATGGGCAACGAGTGGGTCAAATGGCTGGGCGCCGCCTACCTCGTTTACCTGGCGGCCAAACACCTCAGCGGAGGCCACTCGACCGACGACGGCTCCCCGGGCTCCCATGCTCCCCGGAAAAAGGGCGGACTGATCGGAACGGTAATCGGGATAGAACTCATGGACCTGAGCCTCTCCATCGACAACATGATCGTCGCGCTCGCCACGGTCAACAACAGCGTCCACATCCCCAAAGAGCACCACATCTGGGTTGTGTGCATCGGGGTTTTCATCGGCATCCTGGCCCTGCGGCTCGTCGCGGGCTGGTGTCTCGGCATCATCCGCAAATTCCCCGTTCTGGCTCAAACGGCCTTCCTCCTCGTCGGCTTCGTCGGTCTCCTCTTCATGACTGAAATGGCCTGCCACCTGTTCGGCATCGAAATACCCAACCCGATGTTCATCAAGTTCGGCGGCATCTTCGGCATCCTGATTCTGAGCCTCTACTACGACCGCAACGAGACCATGAAGACAGTGCTCCGCCCCGTCGTCAACCTGTGCGCCCGCTTCAACTACGCGCTCTCCTGGACCGTGGAGCTCCCCTTCCGCCCGCTCATGTACCTCTTCCACAAACTGGTGCCCGAGAAAAAGGAACCTCAAGCCTGATCTCCTCCCATGATTACGGAAGCCCAAATCAGAGAAGCTCTTAAAGAAGTCAAATATCCCGGTTTTTCCCGGGACATCGTCTCCTTCGGCCTGTTGAAAGGAGTGGACATCAACGGCGCCCGCGTCACCGTCCACCTCCTCATCGACTCGAAAGACGAGTCCGTCCCCGCCCGCATCAGGGAGGACGCCCTCAACGCCCTCCGTAAAATAGACGGCGTCAGCCACGCGGAAGTGGACATCCTGACAAAGGCCTCCGGAGCGGATCGCGGCCCCCTGCCCGGCGTCAGGCATATCATCGCCGTCGCTTCGGGCAAGGGCGGCGTCGGCAAATCGACCGTCTCGGCCAATCTGGCTGTCGCCCTGTCGCGGCAGGGATATAAAACGGGGCTCCTCGACTGCGACCTCTACGGCCCCTCCATGGCCCTCCTGTTCGGCACCTCGGAGCAGCCCTTCGTCAATGAAAAGGATGAAATCATCCCGGTTGACGCCCATGGAGTCAAACTCCTCTCCATGGGACTGCTCCTCGACGACCAGTCTCCCGTCGTCGTCCGCGGCCCCGTCGCGACCCGCTATATCCAGCAGTTCCTCCGCCAGGTGGAATGGGGAGACCTTGACTTCCTCGTCCTGGATCTGCCCCCCGGCACCGGAGACATACAGCTCACCATCGTGCAGACCGTCCCTCTCGACGGAGCCGTCCTCGTAACGACGCCTCAGGAGGTCGCCCTGATCGACGCCCGGAAAGCCGCCTCCATGTTTGACAAAGTGCAGGTACCCATCCTGGGCCTTGTCGAAAACATGAGCTACTTCCTCTGCCCGTCGGATGGCGTCAAGTACCCCATCTTCGGCGAAGGCGGCGGCAAGGCGGAAGCGGAGCGTCTGGACGTACCCCTCCTGGCGGAGCTCCCCATCGACATGGAGACGGGCCGCCGATGCGACGCGGGCATCCCGGTCGCTCTTGAAGACCCGGCACAAAACCCGCTTTCCGAGGCCTTTTTCCTGATGTCCCGGAGAATCGCCACGCGTTTTGAATAACCTCAACTCCCTTTCCCGTTTATGATACAATTCTCCCTCTTCGGCATCCCCGTCAAAATCAGCCCCTGGCACTGGGTCGGCCTCGCCTTCATCAGCGGGGCGTGGAAAGTCTCCTCATCCTCGGAGCTGCCCCTGTGCCTGCTCTTCATGCTGGGAGCCTTTCTCTCCATCCTGATCCATGAACTGGCTCACGCCTTTGCCGGGCGGCGCCTGGGCGGCGGCAGCGCGCAGATCACCCTGATCCTCTTTGGCGGTTATACGGAGCACTACGGCTCGAGACTAAGCAAATGGGGCAACCGGGCCACCATCGCCGCAGGCTCGGGCGTCAATCTGCTGACTGTCTTTTTCTTTTTGCTCCTGTGCGTGATGCTCCTCGGTTTTGACGGCTTCAAAATCGCCCTGAGCCTGGTCATGTCCCCCTTCAGCGCCTTCGCTCTCGTCCAGCAGGAGATCATTCCCCAGAACATGGCCATGCCCTGCTATTTCATGGGCACGATCATGTGGACTTCCTTCTGGTGGGGGCTGCTCAACCTACTGCCCATCTATCCGCTCGACGGCGGGCTTCTCCTGAAAAATTTCCTCCGCTCTCCCAGGCGAGCCTATCAGACAGGCTTTGTCACAGCCCTTGTTTTCACTCTGCTCGGCCTCTTTTTCGGAGGCCTGCTGATGACGGTCTTCATGGCGCAATTCGCCTACATCAACTATCAGGAGGCCAAAGCATCCCGATTCTAAAACCGTACCGGCTCCGGCTTTCAGTAGCCGGGAGCCACGAGCTTTTCCATATCGTCCAGATACCGGGTCATCGCGTCGGCCTTGGGCTTCCTGTCCTCGCGCAGCATCTCCATCGCCCGGAAATAGGAGTCAAAGGAACCTGAAGTACGGGTCGCCGTCACGATCGTGTACCAGTCGATATAGTCTCTTGAACGAGTACCCGCCTTTTTGATCAAACGGCGCTCCTCCTTCAACCGCTCGAGCTGTTTGTCCATATCCTCCGGTATCCTGCCCCGGATAATGGACTCGACCAGCCGTATGTACTCGACAATCAGCCGCCGCTGCGGCGGGAATGCCCGGTAACTCAACTGGACGAGATTGATAAGCATCGGCTGCAGCAGGGCATTGCGGCTCTCGGGCGGCAGCCCCAAAAGCAGCTTGTAATGCTCCGGCCCCGTCATCATCACCACTTTCGCGCTCGGCTCGTAATAGGGAACGTGAGAATACTCGTCCAACTTTCTCTCGGTCTCGAGCGCCGTCTGCAGCTCCGTCATGGGACGGGCGGCCATGCCCGAGAGCTGGAGAGCCCACCATTTGTAAAGACTGTTTTGGGAAAGATGCAGGCCGGGGAAATTCTGCTTGAGCATCGTCGTCCCGTCCACCGTACTTAAAATGGACTGGTTCAGCATCCTCTTGAATGACTCGCGCCCCCCGCCCTGATTCAACAGACTCAGCACGAGAGCCCCGCAGGAGGCCCGGTAAACGCCCAGCGTGGAAGCATCCAGCTCTGTCAGCGGAGCCTTGATGCGGAACAGCTCCTTGAGAGTCAGAATATCGCCCCGCTCAAACAGCATTGCGTACAAATTCCGGTCCGCCTGATCCTTCTTCCACAAAACCGCTTCATTAAACCCGACCATAAGCCAGGCGGGAATGCTCATCGTCTCGGGATAAACATTCTCCGGAAGGTGGCGCAGTGCCCTTTCGAAAATAATCACCTCAACCAGCTTCATGCGCAGGGAGTACATGTCTATCCCCTGCCCGACAGCGACATTGACGACAAAAAAAGGCGCCCCGCCGATCAAATTGATCCCCGCAGTAATGGGAGCCGTCACGACCGGGTCGCCGGAGCGGCCCTTCAAGTGAATCGTAATATTCCCCTTCCATTTATCCTCCTCGCCGAGAAGCTCCAGCATCTCCTTTTTCACATCCTCGGCAAAAGTCGCCAAAGACGAGCAAAGCCTCATGTCCTCCCCGACGCAAATGAACTGTTTGGAGGAGCTGGCGCTCCGGTAGGGCTCATCCAGCTCCTTGCGGGTCAGCTCCGGCAGGAGCAGGGGGAAATGTTCCTTCTTCCCGCTATCGGGAGAAGCCGCCCCCTCCGCTGCGGAAGGTTCGGAAGAACCGGGGGAAGAGCCGCCCCCCTCGGCAACAGGAGTGTACAGCCCCTCTCCTTCCACAAACTCCTGTTCCTCCTGAATGCCCGCCTCCTTTACCGGAGCGGCATCGGCGGCAGACTCGGGCGGAGCCTCCGGTGCCGGCTCCATATCCTTCACATCCCCTTCCACCACGGCATGAGGCGCGGGAACGGCCCCTTTGCGGGAGAGCGTCTTGGACTCTACGCGGGGAAGCGCCGCCTTGGAGTCGCCGGAATCTTTCTCCGCAACCTCTCCTGAAAAAACAGGCGCGGCGGCGCTCAAAACTCCGCCCGTCAACAGAATCAGAAAGGAAGAAGGAACGATTTTCATAAAAAAACGAATCGGTTATTCATCCAGAATTTCCGCGCCGGCCGCCTGAGGCTCGGGAGCGGGAGCCTCCACATCAGGCTCGCCCCCGGACTCGGGAGACGCTTCCGGCGCGGCGGCTTCATCCACCGGCACGGCCTGGGCATTGCCTCCGCCGCTTTCCGATGAATCATTGATTTCCTCGATCTCGGGAAGGACGGGCACCTGATCCGCCGCATCCGGCTGAGGCCCGGTCGCCGGCCCGGGTACCGCTTCTCCGTTATGGGGAGTATCGGAGGG